>JAKARZ010000018.1:0-23157 GCA_021828405.1 Bacillota bacterium | reverse complement strand
GGGCGGGGGGCGGGGGGGGGGGGGGGGGGGTTGCACTCCAAACGCGCGCCAGATCCGGCTCACGGCGGTTTGCGACAGCCCGGCGGTACGGGCCATGCTGCGGGTCGACCAGTGGGTCGCGTTGGGGGGGCGTCTCCTCCAAGGTCTTGGTGATCACCGCCTCCACTTGGTCGTCCGTAATCGTGCGGGGGGCTCCCGGTCGCGGGGCGTCGACCAAGCCGTCTAGGCGGTGCGCGACAAAACGCTGCCGCCACTTCCCCCCCATAGGGCGGCTGACGCCGAGTTCATCGGCCACGGCTTGATTCGACACGCCCTCCGCGCAGCGGAGCACAATGCGGGCGCGCAACGCGAGGGCTTGGCGGGTGGTGGGCCGGCGGGCCCACCGGTCCAAGGTGGTCCGTTCGTCGGGGGTCAGGGTCAGCGGCGCCAACGGGCGCCCCCGTCGTAGCGACTTCGTCGAAGGTGTATTACACATATCCGGCTATACTACACAGATCTTGAATTAGCAACTCAGGACACTAGGGCTCCCAAAAGGCGGGGAACGCCCTGTGCATGGTCACGATGCCATCTTGGACGACTGGATGGCGCTTCCGGCCCTGGGCGCCTCCAAACTGCCGTGGTACGCATGCGGCTTCGGGCAGGAGGGGCCGCGCCGTGTTGTCGTCGATGAACGGGCGACCGAGCCAGTCGCGTGATTGCTCGGATGTCGGATAGAGGCCAGATCGTCATACCCGTTGAAATCCGTCGGGCCATCAGACTGGAGCCCAATCAACGGGTGGACGTTACGGTTGAAAGTGGGACGGTGTGTATTCGGCCCCTCGTACCCGCGCCGTTGGCGGCAGCGCAAGGCAGGTTTCGAGGAAAGTCCATGGTGGACTTTGCTGCTCCGCGAGCGGCGGCGCGATGGCTAACTTCGTCCTGGATTCGTATGCGGTGTTGACGCCTTTGACCGACGACATGGGCGCCGACGAAGTTCGTGAGGTCCTCACGAACCCCGAGCACCGCTTTCGGATGGAGTTGGTCAACTCAGGAGAAGTCCACTACGTCCTGAGCCGCACCGGGGCTAAGCGGCGGAGGGCGCTGTACGCCTCGTGTTCGAGCATGAGAACGTCGATGTGGTCGATGTGGTCGATGTGACCGGACGCAGTTCAAGAGTCGCCGTGGGTTGTCCTATGCGGATGTCTTCCTGTCCGCAGAAACCGCGCGTGTCCGGGGTGGACGATCCTGACGGGTGACCCCGAGTTCGAATCAATCCCAGAGGTTGCGGTGCATTGAATTCCGGGCAGGCTTCCTCGCAAGGAGCAGTGACGGCGGTTGAGGCGCCGTCGCGCGCGAGCGGGCCCGGCGTGATGTCGTCGTGTCGCGGTAGCAAGTGGGTTGGAGAATGGCTCCGACCGGATGGCATCGGACGGACCGGGCCGGGCCAGTGGACTGCCGGGTGGTACTATAAGGCGAGGCATGCACGCATCGGCTCAGCGCATCCCGAACGGAGGACGTCCACGTGGGAATGCTTCACCAGCAGTTCGAGCGACTGGCGGTCGCGAGCTGTAAGGCGGCTCGCGAGACGTTTGGGGACAACCTCGTGGCGCTCGCGGTGTTCGGGTCGGTCGGTCGGGGCACGCCCCGGTTTGACTCCGACCTCGACCTGTTGGGGGTGCTTGAAACCGCACCCCGCCAGCGGCGCGACCGGTGGCTCCTGGCCGAAGGAATGGGGGAGCACCTCCGTCCGCTGCAGGTCGAGCTAGCCGGTCAGGGCGTCAACGCCGAGCTGTCACTGGTCTTGAAATCTCGGGCTGAATTGGTGGCCGGGTTTCCCCTCCTGTTGGATATGGTGGACGATGGGGTTATTCTCACAGACCCCTATGGCGTGCTGGCCGCCCGGCTGGCCCTGTTGCGCCAGCGTCTGACGGCGGCCGGGGCACGACGCATTTGGGTCGGCAACGCATGGCACTGGGATTTGGGGAGCGGGGCGTTCGAGATATGAGCGCGTTTCGCAGTTTGGCCAACAGCTACCTGACGAAGGCGCGGGTCCGGCGCCAAGCGCTCGATCTGTTTTGGGCGGCCGAGGACTATTCCGACGTGGTGCGGGAAGCCCAGGAAATCGTAGAGCTTGCCACCAAGGGCATCCTGCGCGGCATCGGCGTGGAGCCGCCGAAGCGACACGACGTGGCCGGTCTGCTGGCTCACTACGAAGACCGCCTGCCAAAAGCGGAGTGGGCCCGCCTGGCGGCCGCATCCAAGTGGCTTCGGACGGAACGGGAGTTTTCCTTCTATGGTGACATCGACTTCATCCCGACCGAAGAGTACTCGGCCGCTGAAGCCAAAGAGGCGATCGCGGCAGCAGACCTGGCCATCGCGTTGGCGACACTAACACTCGCGGGAACGCCCCCCGCCGCGACGAGGTAGCTTTTCGGCTTGACATAGCTGCGTATTCCGGTGTAATTGACCAAGCGTTCCGGAAAATATTAACCGGGCCGTCCGGAAAGAATTGACCGGGTTACACCGGCGACGGCACCTTGGTGGCTTCTGTTATAGGGGGGTCCGCCGCGCGACGACAAGACCTGCCGCGGACTCCCCCCGCCGCGGGATCTGGTGGGCCTGGGGTACCAGGCGGTCGAGGATGGCTCCCCTACGGTCGCATCCGGCAGCAGCGGGGGCCACCGGGCTACAGGGACTTGACTGGCGACGCCGTGGCCCAGCGCTGGCACCGGTCGTCGAGGATCTCAAAGCGGTTCTGACTCTCTCTCGACCGGCGTCAGGGAACTGAAGCCCCCGTCATCCACGAGCCGCAGGTCCCACCGGCCGAGTTGACGCGGCCATGCGAACCACCGCCCGTCCTGTTTGGCGACGCTGCTCTCGCCGAGCAGGCGGGGCAAGCGATAATACCGGACCCGCTACCCGTGCCGAGCGCGCCGGTCGGGTGGTCGGCCACCCCGTGGCGGCGCACCAAGGTTTGCACCAGGGGCTTCGGCCATTGTCGGGGGGGTGTGCCAGTCCAGAGCCTCGGGGGAGGCGCAACTGCGCCTCCCGCAGCCGGCCGGCAATTTGACGGTTGGGCCGGGCGGTCCACTCCGCGTCGACCCACAGGGCGAAGCGATCGTCGAAGTCCAGGGCATGGACGTCCGGCTCCTGGAGCGGGTGGGTCCATGCCGCGGCCATCGCGGTCAGGTCGCGCGGGTGGAGGCGGTCAGTCACCGCGGGACGACTTATGGGGTCCTCTTGCTAGAAGGACTGTAGCCTCCGCAGATGGTCGTGGGGCGGGTCACCGGCGCGTGGGGGGCGTCTGGTCCGGCTGACCGAAGGCGGTGAGTGCGCGAACGGTGTCGACGTCGGTCTCCAGCGCCCGGGCGGCGCTGCTCGCACCACGCGGTCGGGGTCGTGCCTTGCCGCACCGTGGCAGGCGCGGGCGGGAGAGGCGCGTCCGCCGTCCGATCCGTGCCGCGCGTCGTCACCCGGGCGTGGGTGCCCACGAGTGGGCCGTCGTGATAGATCTCCACCAGCGTGGCGGGGCGCCGTGCCGTCACGGGGCCCCACCAACGTGTAGGGCACGCGGTCGTACCCGCCGTCCCACGCGCTGTGATAATGGGGCGCGACGAGGAGGGCCACGTGCGGGCGTCGCGGAGCGCAGACCCGCGCGGCCGCGCAGCCGACCAGGCTTTCATCGCGCAAGGGCGCCTTCTTCTGCCCGAACGCTCGCTCCTCCGCTACTACGACCGGCCTTCAAGCTTGGCCCACGCCACGTGTCCGCTACGACCTCCAACAACAGGGCCGGTACCCCGGACCCGGGCTTCTTCGCTGTAGGCTGCTTGACAGTGTCAACCTTGTGCCCCATGGTCAGCAACAGGTGGGGATGCAGCGGAGATGACGATGGAGGCCGTGCCTGCCCGGGGGGCCGAACGGGCCGTCAGGGTACCCAGTGTCCCAGTTCACTGGGAGACTCTCGGCCGGACCACGCTTGCGCTGTGGGTTGCCCATGAAGTGCTTCTGGCGGGGGGCGCCTGGGTAAGGCTGGCTCCGGGGCCCGTGACCGCCCTGTACGGCCTGCCCTGGTTCCGGTGGGACGTTGGCCTGTACGAGCAGTTGACCCACCTGGGCTACCGTGGAAGTCCGCCAAGTTCCGCGGCGTTCTTCCCGGGCGTGCCGGCGTATCTCTGGCTGACCCATTGGCCGCTGGCCGCTCTCCTGGTCATGCAACTGGTGGTGCTGGCGTTGCTAATCCAGGTGCGCGCCCTAGCGAACGCCTGGGGGCTATCGCCGCGCGCCGCCACCCTGGCCCAGGCGTTGGTGGCTTTCACCCCGGCCACGGTCTACTACAGCACCGCCTATCCGGAAACCTGGCTCGCCTTGGGGTTGGCCGGCATGTTGCTGGCCATGCGGGCCGGGCATCCCTGGCGTGCCGCCGGGTGGGCCGTGCTGACCGGCACGATGGATCCGCTGGGGCTGGCCATGGGCGTGGGGGCGGGCACCTGGACGGCCGTGGCACTCGTACGCCGCGACTGGGATCGGTTCCGCGCCGGCATGACGTGGGGGCTGGGCAGCGTCGTGGCACTCGTTCTCGTCGCGGGGACACTTTGGGTCAGCATTGGGCGTCCGCTGGCGTTCATCGGTGAGCAGCAGGCCTGGCACACGCGGTGGCTGTTCCCCGGGGTGCAAATCGTGCAAGCGTTGACGGGCCGCCTGTCGCTCACCGGCGGGGCATTTCTCACCATGCTCCCGCTGGCGGGGCTGGGGACCGTAGGTGTCCTGGCGGCGGCCCGCCGCTCCGAGTGGAACGCCGCGGTCGCGGCGATTGGCCTGTTCCTCCTGCTGATTCCCCTGTCCTTCTACTCCAACCAGCTCCCGCTGGCCATGACCGCCCTGTTCGTCTCCGTCGACCTGCCCATCACGGTGGCGGCTGCCGGCTTGCTGCCCCGCCGCCTCGGCCTGGCCGCGGTGGCCGCGTTTGCTGTCTGGGCGATGGTCGACGCAGTCCTATTTGCCCACGGGTGGTTCTGGGGCTAATGCGCACCCAGGAGGACAGAGGAGCCTGAGATGGGTTCCGCGCCACGTTATCCCCCAGTGAAGGACTGGAATGGCCTGCCCCGAGTGCCCGCTGGTCATCGAACCCGGCATCCATGAATCCGTCCCGAGCGACGGGGCGACCACGAGAGACCATTCCTCAGCAGGGATAACGGCGCGGTATCGGTCGGCGGCACCGCCCCCATCTCTCACAATGGAGCCTGTCTCTTGATCCGGGCGCGGCGCGACGAGCCATCCGCCCCCGGCTTCCAGCATGACATTCAAAAATATACGTGATATAGTTTTGAGGTGACACCAGCGATGAGCTCGCCCGGGGAGCGGATACGGATACAGCGCCACGCCGCTTTCGAGAAGGGGAGTGCTATAAATGACGCCGACCACAGAAAGTGCGGACGCTAGGCGCTGGAAGGCTTTGGTGTTGATTGCCGTCGCCGAGTTGCTGGCCATGAGTGTGTGGTTCAGTGCCTCCGCGGTGACCCCCGCCCTCGTGCGCCAATGGCATCTGGCGCTATCCGCCGTACCTTGGCTGACGGCGTCTGTCCAATTGGGATTCGTGGCGGGTGCGCTGCTCAGCGCGACGCTCGGGATCGCCGACCGGGTCCCGCTGAGGCGCCTGATGGCTCTCGGCACGTTTGGGGCGGCTGTCAGCACTGTGGCTCTGCTGGCGTTTCCCGCCGGAGGACTCGAGCCCTTCATCCTGCGCGTGGTGACGGGCGCGTGCTTGGCGGTCGTCTATCCCGTGGCCGTTCAGTGGATTGCCCAGTGGTTTCCGCGCCAGCGCGGGCTGGCCGTCGGTATCCTGATCGGCGGCCTCACGGTCGGCTCCGCCCTACCCCATGTAATGACGGGCATGCCGCTCGCCCACCACTGGCAAACGATTCTGGCTGGCAGCGCAGGTTTGGCGGCCATCGGTGGGGTGATGGTCCTGTGGGGCGTGCCCGAGCGGGCCAGCAGCGCCCACCCACCTGCCTTTCGATGGAATCGCATCCACCTGGTGATGCATGACCGGCCGGTCATGCTGGCCAATCTGGGCTACTGGGGGCACATGTGGGAACTGTATGCGATGTGGACCTGGCTCCCGGCCTTTCTGCTGGCCAGCGAGGCTCCGTTCTGGCATGGGTCGGCGCTGATTGGGATCGTGGGGGCTGTCAGCTTCTTGGCCATTGGCGCAGCCGGCTTTCTCGGCGCCCTGGCGGGAGGCTGGGCGGCCGACCGGTGGGGGCGCACCCGGGCGACCATCATGGCCATGTGCCTGAGTGGCAGCATGGCGCTGCTCGTGGGATTGACCTATCGTGGAAGCCCGGCGTGGACCTTTCTCGTGGCAATCATCTGGGGCATCAGCGTCATCGCCGATTCGGCGCAATTCTCCACCGCGGTTACCGAACTGAGTGCGGTGGACCTCGTGGGCAGCGCTTTGACCATCCAGATGGCCATCGGATTCCTCCTGACCATCGGGTCCATCGATTTGGTCGGATGGCTGGGGCCCCGCTGGGGTTGGAATCACGTCATGATGCTGCTGGCCGTGGGCCCGCTGGTGGGCAGTGTCGCGATGGCTCGGCTGCGCCATCGCCCGGAAGCGGCGCGATTGGCTCAGGGCCTGCGATAGCATAGAATAGTGCGAAGCCTCTTGCCACCCGATGTGTCGCCGACCTCGTGCCCGCTTGCCGATGCATCACAGGGACTTGAGTCAAAGAACCCTGAAGGAATCCTGAAGGAACCGTCGGCGTGGAATTGAGCAGGGGGGAGTTGTCATGGAGCAGGAGGGGCAGCCCGTCAGGATCGCTATGGATGATATATCTAGCATCGTGTGCCCCATTCAAAGAGCCGCCACCTTAGTAGGTGACGTTATTTCGATAGTGATATTGAGAGAGTTGCAAGACAGCCCAAAACGCTTTGGCCATTTCATTGCCGTGGGCATCAACCCCCGTTCTCTCTCCAAGCGCTTGCAGCGGCTCGTGGACGAAGAGGTCATCACGCGCACTTCCTACGCCCAATCGCCGCCCCGGGTGGAATATGCTCTGACCGACAAGGGCCGTGCAGTGGCACCGGTCCTTCATGCCCTGCAGCAATTCGGGGAAGCGTGGTTGCCGTGCCGGTCCGACGATCCCCAGCGGTTTCAGGAGGAAGTACGCCGGCCGTGATGAGGTGAAAAGCCTCAGATTCCGGCGGTGGCCGCGCTCCTGGCGGCCGCCGGCCCCGAAGCCATCCGGCGGATCTTGGCCCACACGCCCCCTCAGCCCGACGCCCGCTGCTTGCGATTGGCGTTTTGGACAAAGCGCGGGCCGTCGACGACCACACGCTGGTGCTCTCCACAGCTAATCCGGTCGATGCCGTCATGCGCCTCCACGGCAAACCACAGTCGCCGGCCCTCGCGGCGCACCAGCTCTGCCGTCACGGTCACCTCGAATCCGGGCGGCGTCGCCGCCTCGTGGCTGACATCGACATGCGTGCCCACGGTCAGCTCCTCCGCATCCAGGTGCGGGGCCACCGCCCGAACGCACGCCCACTCCAGCAACCCCACCAGGAATCCCGTGGCAAATACGCGCGGCATGCTCTCGAACTCGGGCGCTTCAGGATAAAGCGCGGGAACCACTTTGGACTCGGGCACCGTGTAATGCATCACGTGCCGAACGCCCGGCTGCAGCGACGCCTTCATTGGCTACACCCCTTCTCGGCTATTGGTTCGTCCAATTCCCCTGGCATGAGGCGGAGCTGCTCGCCGCCATCCCGCTGTCGCCACGCGATGGCGGCCGCGAGGCCGAGCACCAAGCCACTGAGCAGTAGCCCCCCTCGGATTCCGCCCAGCATCGGGGCAAAGAGTCCCGCTGCGAGCGGCCCGATGCTTTGACCCACCCCAAACATCACGGTGAGGGCCGCAAGAGCCGCTGTCCAGCCCTCGGCCGCCAAATTTCGGCGGGCCACGCTGGTCACCGCCGTCACGACGGCCAGAAAGGCGGAACCAAACAGCAACGCGGACACCAGGGCCGGGATCGCGGCGGATGACCACAGGGGCATCAGCGTGCCCGCCAGGACCACCAGCATGGCCGCGGCCACGCCGCGCCCGCCGGAGGTCCGCCCCACCACTCCGCCCCAGACAAAGCCAGACATCGCGGCGGTACCCCCCAGCACAGTCCAAAACCAGCTGATTTCCATCCCCCGAGCCCCATGGTGCTCAAGCAGGGCCACGACAAAGGTCATGTAGACGATGTAGCCCAGCCCATACGCGCCATACGCCACCAGCAGCGGCCGCAGGGTCTGCAGCGGAATGCGGGCCCGGGCCGCGCCGGACTCGGGGGCCCCCGCCTGGGCCAAAGGGGCCAGCCGCCGCACTGCGGGCACCGCCGCCGCGAGCGCCAACACGCCCGCCAGCCCCAGCGCGCCCCATGCGACCCGCCACCCAAGATGAGGCGACCAGGCCGCGAGGAGCTGCGGCACCATCCAGGCCGACACCACGATGCCTGCTCCGGCCCCGCCGAAGTAGGTTCCCAGCAACAGAGCGGCCCGGCGTGGGCCATCCCGCTGGCTGGCTTGGGCAACAAGCCCGCCTCCCACGACAAACGCCACACCTCCGCCAACACCGCTCACCAGGCGAGCCAGGGCCAGCAGGAGCGTGCTGTGGGTCGCGGCGGTCCCGAGGACCGCAAGCACCGTCACCGCCAGGCTGACCAGGAACGCATGGGCCAGCCCCCACCGCCGGCCGAGTGGTGCGGCGGCCAGCGCTCCCAGGAGATAGCCCACCCCGTTCGCGGTGTTCATGGCCCCGGCCGTCGCCAGCGACCACCCGAGCTGGCGAACCATGGCCGGCAGCACCAAGGCATAGGCAAACCGCGCAAATCCCAGGGCGACCAGCGGCCCCGCCGCCAAACCCACTGCACTCCACAGCGGAACCTCCGGCGCCAGCCGCCGAGATGCCGACGTCATGCGCCGGAGGCCCCCTCCGGCCCAGTGGCGTCGCGCACCAGGTGGGCCGCGATGCCGCGTGCGACCGCGACCATTTTCGGGTCGCCCGTCACCAGGACCCGTGCGTTCGCCCCATCCATCAGCAAGAGAAACTCCTGGGCTAGAATGTCGGGCTGGCGAGCCCCGGCTTCCCGCGCCAACCCTTCCAGCATGGCCAGCCACCACGCCTTGTGCTGCTGGACCACACCCCGGGCCGCCTCGTACTGAGACCCCGCCAACTCCGAGGCGGCGTTCAGAAACGGACAGCCGCGCGCCCCCGCGTCGGCGGACCAGGCTTCCAGCCAATCAAACACGGCCAGCAGCCGTGCCTCGGGTGAGGCGTTCGAGCGCTGGGCCAGCCAGCGCTCCATCATCTCCTGGCGGGCCCGATGCTGCAGCGTCAATGCCGCCGCCACTAAGTCCGCCTTGGACCGATAGTGGCTGTACAGGGTTGGCTTCGCGACCGCCGCATGCCGGGCAATGGCGTCCACCCCCGACGCGGTGATGCCTTCGGCATAAAACAGCTCGGCCGCCGCCGCCGCCACGCGGTCCCGCGTATCCTCTGTGTTCGTGTCCATGGGTACTATACTAACCGGTAAGTTCACCGTGTCAAGCCTTTTTGCCGCCGCAGCCTTTTTTCAGGCGCCTAGCCCGAGCCAACCGTTCGAACACTGGGAGGCCGAGACACTCCGCATCCCGGCCCGCATAACGTAGAAGCCCGGCGGTCGTGCGGCGTGGCCATGTATGATGGAATCAAGGCTTGCGGGCCTAAAGGGTAGCCAGACGCTGTGGAGGTTGAGCAAGGGGGCATGGAATGCGACGCATTCGCATGGTAGTGACGGATCTGGATGGCACGCTGTTGAAGGCCGATGGCTCGCTGACCCCAGAAACCGGCGCCCGCCTGTCCGCCATGTCACGCCGCGGCGTGCTGGTGGTGATTGCGACCGGCCGCAGCTGGCGCACGGCCCTCCGCGTCCAGCGGGAGCTGGGAATCCGGGGACCCTTCATTGCGCACAACGGGGCGTACGTCTACGACACACGCGGCCGAAACCAGTGGTATTCCAACCGGGTCCCGGTTGGCGAAGCGCGCCGGATGCTCGCGTGGGCCACCACCCGGAACATTATGCTGCGGTGCTATCTGGGCGTGGGCGAACCCGTGCTGTTCAACCTCATGACCCCCGCGCACCGCCAGCACTTCCAGCGGCACGAGGACCGGGTGGTGGACCACCTGGGCCGAAAGCTGGAAAAAAAGCCGCTCGAACTGTTTCTGTTTGGCACCGACGAAGTGGATCTATTTCTGGAGCGCTTCGGGCCCAAGGGGTATGGCTATGAAACCCTGGTGTTCCCCCACCCCAACCGCGGTATCCGCGAGGTGAACGTCTGCGCGCCGGGAGTCGACAAGCTGGATGGCGTGCGGGCAGCGTGCCAGCGCCTCGGCATCCAATCCGATGAGGTGCTGGCCATTGGCGACGGCCTGAACGACTTGGCGCTGATGCGTTGGGCGGGCATGGCGGCCGCCATGGGCACCGGCCTCGACTCGGCCAAGCGCGTGGCGGACTACGTCACCCAGCCCGGCACGGCGGACCCGGTGCTGGACGCCATTCGCTGGGCCTGGGCGCGCTTTGGCCTGGAGCCGCCTTGGGAGCCCGTGCCGGATCCGGTGGGATGACGGGCTCTTGCATCGTAAGGGCCCCGCGGCGAACGGCGTGTTGCCGCGGCCGGGGCATTCGCCTCGGGAGGACGGGCTCCCTGTCCTTCGGCGGCACGTGGGCCCGGGCGCGCTGCCCACGGTGCGCACCGCGGCCTCAATCCTGCCGAGGAGCCACCGCACCGCCGCCCCAGCGGCCCGGTTCTTCGCTTCCCCCCTCCGGCGACGCCCCGGTTTCCGCGACCTCGCCCTCATGGGCAAGACACGCGATGAGGGCGTCTGCCGCCGGGCTTTCATCGGGCCCATTCACCGTCAGTCACGACGGCCTCGGCCGTCACGCCCCGCTCTAAGACGCGGTACTCGGGGGATGTGGCGGCGCCGCGGTATCCAAGGCGAGCGCCTCCCCCTTTCCGAGGTTCGTGTACCAGGAAATGAGCAGCATCAAGCCCCGCACCACCCTGCCGCTGGTGGCGCCCACCTTTGTGCCAAGAACCTCCGCGTTCGTTGGCTCAACCAAACACGACCGATACCTCACGGCCACCGACGAACCGGGTGGGGTGTTGGCGGGGCACTACCATGTCAACGTGTTCGCAGCCCCGACCCCAATTTCCGTCAACCTTCCCGCTGGACGGCATGGCGAACCCCGGCGCCGAGGTGGCGGCGTTCGGAGCAGATCGTCACGGACCGCCTGAGCAGGCCGCGGCGGCGCTGCCGGGGTGAAACGCGGACGAAGGATTTGTTCCCACGGCCCAAGACCCCTACCGCGTGGAGGACGTGGGCTCGGGGATCCAAGCGCGCATGTACTCGGGCGGGGCCGGTGTCACCAGCGTCCAGTGGCAAGAAGGTCCGTGGACGTTCGAGGTCAACAACAACGCGAACAACCCGCTCCTGCCAGTGGCCCAACAAATCGTGCGATTTGGCCACAGCCACCCGCTTCCCACCTCCGCGTCGGCGGGCCTCGTTGTCATGAACGTCTGGTCGGACCTCACCCCATCCCGGCACGCGAGCATGGCCAGCGCGGCCCAAAGTGTGGTGATGTGGTCCCGCGGGGCCGTCGTGTTCACGGACACGACGGCCCCGTTGACTGTTCTCCAGATAGCCGTGTCCATGAGGCCATTCCGGGTCCCCTGATCAACCGAGGGCGGCTGAGCGTGCAAGGCCGACAACGGCCGGCCCTCTCCATGAGCGGTCACCCGCTGGCGGCGCGTGGCTAGCCACGCTCCCGCATCATGGGTGACGGCGGCGCCCGAATCATGGACGGCTTATGGACAGTCTCATGCTGGCTGAAAGACGTCCCGCACACGGTTGTTGTCGGCCGCCAGGGTCTCCCGAGCGATGGCCGCAGCGGAAGGGCCAAAGAGCGGGGCGACCTCCGGCTTCATTCGGGTGTCCACCGGGCAGCCGTTGCGCGTCTCCGCCCTCGCGTTCGCGGCCGAGCCGCTTCCACGGCGCGACTCGCCGCGATCCGTGGGACTGTGGCGATCCAGTGGACCGAAAGTGTTGTGCCGCCGTGGCTCGATCATTGGGAGATCGCGATGCCTTTTTTTGGCGCAAAGTGTCCACCCCGCCTTTTCGGACCCCCCGTACGCCGCCGTGTGTCACCGGCGAACCAGCAGTCGACAGTCGTCCGCCAAATCGGCGGCTACCCGCTCCAAATCGGGTGACAGCACCCGGTCCTGATCCCACGGGGCCACGCGCTGGCGCACCCAGTCGTAGGCCGCGCGGGTGCCCCGGCCAAGTCGCTCGGGCCCCACCAGCTCGGCGGCCTGGGCGCCGCAGACAAGCTCGGCCGCAATCACCCAGGTCACGTTGCGCAGCACATCGTACGCCTTGACAGCCGCCACCGACCCCATCGACACGTGGTCTTCCTGATTGGCGGAGGTCGGGATGGAGTCCACGCTGGCGGGGTGGGCCAGCACCTTGTTCTGCGACACGAGCGCGGCCGCGGTGTACTGCGCCACCATCAAGCCCGAGTTCAAGCCGCCCTGCCGCACCAGAAACGGCGGCAGCCCCGACAGCGCCGGGTTGACCAACCGCTCGATGCGGCGCTCGCTGACATCCGCCAGTTCCGCCAGCGCGATGGCCAGGTAGTCCAGTGCCAGCGCCACTGGCTGCCCATGAAAGTTGCCAGCCGACACCACGCCGTCGTCCTCGGCAAAAATCAAGGGGTTGTCGGTGGCCGCGTTGATCTCCCGCTCGACCACCTCCGCAATGTGAGCCAAGGCGTCGCGCGTTGCGCCGTGAATTTGGGGAACACACCGGAGCGAATAGGCATCCTGCACCCGAAGCTCGCCGGGGTCGGTGGTGAGCCGGCTGCCCTCCAGTGCCTCGCGCAGATGCCGCGCGCTCACCCTGTGGCCAGGATGCGGTCGGGCCGCGGCCACCCGGTCGTCAAACGCGGCGGGAATGCCGCGGAGGGCATCCACCGTGAGCGCGGCCGCGAGGTCGGCCCAGTCCAGGAGGGCCTCCGCGTGATTTACGATGAGCGCCGCGTACGCCGTCATCATTTGCGTGCCGTTGATAAGCGCCAGACCCTCTTTGGCCTCCAGCACTACCGGCGGGAGACCGGCCCGGGCCAACGCCTCGGCACCGGCAAGCCGCTCACCGCCCCAGGTGGCAAATCCACGACCGGTCAACACCAGCGCCAGATGCGCCAGCGGTGCCAGGTCTCCGCTGGCCCCGACGGACCCAAACCGGGGAATCTCGGGCACGATGTCGTGCGCCAAAAGGTCCAAGAGCCGCTCGACCAGCACCGGCCGTGCGCCCGAGAAGCCTTTGGCCAGCGCGTTCGCGCGCAACAGCACCATGGCGCGCACCACCGGTGCGGGTAATGCCTCTCCGACGCCCCCACTGTGACTTTCAATGAGATTCACCTGCAGCTGACGGCGGTCCGGCTCCGCAATCGCAACGTCGCTGAAGCGGCCAAAGCCAGTGGTGACCCCGTACACAGCCCGGTCGCTGGTGACCGCCCGGTCCACCACGGCGCGGCTGGCCCACATGCGCTCTTTCGCCACCGGATCCAACCGAGGGGCGAGGCCCGGACGATACGCCACCCAGGCCACGTCCGCAATCGTGAGATGCGTCCCATCCAGCGGCGCTACCACGCGCTCGGTCGTCATGCGGGCCCGGGGCGGATGACCGAGACGGCGCGGTGCGCCCCCTGCACGTGCTCATCTCGCCGGCTTTCTACGTCCGAGGGGGATACGTCCGCGAGCGCATCGGCGTACTGGAAAAGGTCCACGCCGCGGAAGTGGCAGGCATAGTACTGGTAGGACAAGTCGGCGGGGTTGTTGAACAGCACGGCAAACCCACCCCACTGGCTCTTCTTTTGGCGCTCCACGTCTTCGGCGGTGATGCGGACACGCGGCAGCTCCTCGGCCAGCACCTCGGCCAGCCGCTCCGGATGGGGGGTCTCGCCCTCCATCGACGAATAAGCGAAGGTGGGAGCCGCGGTGTAGTGGGCACCAAACCGATCGTTGATGAGACCCTCTTCGTAGAGGCGGCTCCACAGTGGCGAGGCCTTCCCCAGGAGCGTCCCCCACATCACGTCGCTGACCACTTCCCGGGTCAGAAGCTCTTTGCCCTTGAGTCGCCCGACCGGGTCTTTGTAGCCAATCGACACCAGCGGCAGCGAGACGGGCATCACCTGCTCCACCCACTCCTGGGCCACTGGGGCCGGCTCATCGGGCAGGTAGCGCACAATCTCCGCCTGGCTCTCCGTGAGCCCCTTCTCCCGCTGTGCGTCGGCAATTTGGTCTATGACCTCGTTGGGATCCAGATCGCCCACCACGAACAGCAGCATGTTGCTGGGGTGATAGAACGTCTCGTAGCACCGGTACAAAACATCGGGCGTGATCGTGCGAATGGACGCCACGCTGCCCCCGATGTCGAGCCGCACGGGATGCTTCTGGTACAGCGCTCGCATCAAGTTGGAGTGGACGCGGTCTCCGGGCATGTCCAGGTACATGCGCAGCTCCTGTTCGATGATGCCCTGCTCCTTTTGGACGTTCTCGTCCGTGAAGTGTGGACGCTGCACCAAATCCATCAGGATGGTAAGGCACTCGGCCACCCGGTCCGTGGTCGAGAAGAGATAACTGGTCGTGAGATATTCCGTGTAGGCGTTGGTGGACGCGCCCAGCGCGGCAAACTGGTCCATGACGTTGCCCTCGGGTTTGGCAAACATTTTATGTTCTAGAAAATGCGCGATGCCGTCCGGCACCTCCAGCTCGGCCCCAGTCGTGGGGACGCGGAAGTGGCTGTCGATGGACCCGTAGTATGTGGCAAACGTCGCGTAGGTGCGGCGCTGGCCGGCTCGGGGCATCACCACCACCTCTAGTCCGGACGCGAGCGTGCTGCGCACCACCGTTTCGTCTACCAGCGGGTCATGATAACGGGAGACGGACGTCGTGACCCTCTCCTTTCGCGGTCAAAAAGTACACGGTATCCAGCGACACGGTTTCGGCTACCCGGGTGATGTCCTGCACGGTCACGCGCTCCAGCGCCGGGATGAGTTCCGCAGGCAGCAGGCCGCCGCCCATCAGGAGGCGCTGCATCTGCATGCCAATCAGGGACCCCGGCGCATCCTCGGTCGTCCTGAGGCTCGTCACATAGCCCCGCCGGGTGAAGTCCATCTCCTGCTCGCTGATGTGCCCCGCGGCCATGTCCGCGACCTGCTGTTCGATGATACGGATCGCCGCGCTGAAGTCCTTGAACTCGATGCCCGCGCCAATGTGCATTACTCCGAGCACGGCGTCGACGCGCGCGTAGGCGTAGTAGGCCAGGCTGGCCTTCTCGCGGACGTTGACAAACAACTTGCTGTGGGTGAATCCGCCCAGCACCCCCGCATACATCATGAGCGCCGGATAGTCCGCATCGGGCAGGCGCGGCCCGGTCGTGTAGCCGAGGTGGAGCTTCCCCTGGTTCACTTCCTGCTCATCCACCACCAGCTTGCGCTGGTGCAGGCCCGGCATGGCGGCCATCGCGGGCATCCCTACGTCGGCGGGGCGCCGCTGCCAGGTGTCCCGGAGCGCGCGCTCAAGCGCCGCACCGTCCAGCGCCCCCACTCCAAAGCACATCAGCAGGGCCCGGCGGGACACCTCCCGGTACCGCTCGGTGACCGCCTCGGGGGTAAGCGCGGCCACATCCTCCACGCCCCCGTAGCGCGAGAGGCCAAACGGCCTCCCCTCCGCCATCACCTGCATCAGGCGCATGGCGGCGTACTGGGCCTTGTCGTTGATGATGCCCTGGATGCGGCGCGTCAGGGTTTCCTTCTCCTGGGCGACTACGTCGGGTGGAAACGTACCTTCGACCAAGTGGGGGTCCGACATGACGTGATTCAAAAACTCGATGCCTGCCGACAGCGTGTCGGGATGGCCAGGCAAGAATCGGCCGTCAGGAATCTCAAGATGGCAGGACACCAGCTGCTGGTCCCCCACCTTCTCCACAGCCGCCCGAAACGCGGCGCCATAAAGCTCTTCCAGGCGCATCTCCATGGACCGCCAGTCTGGCCAGCGGCGCGCGCCCCGCCGCAGTACGGACGGCATCAGCGCCGTGACACTCGCGGTGGCCTCGGTCAGCGGTGTCACCCACACCGCATGCAGCGAGATCGTCTTGAACCGATCGGTTGCGTGCGTGTACACGCCGATGCCGTCCTCGGTGCGGCCCACAAATGCATTGGGGTTGTGATTCGGCTTATCCTGTCCCAGTCTGTGCACTTCCTCGCCTGTCTAGTTCGCCCGCTTCAGCTGGCCCGCTCAATTGGGCCCACGAGGTTCAACAGTTCCTCGGCTTCCAGCGTCTCTTTCTCGATCAGCGTCTGCGCAATCCGGTTCAGCACCTCGCGGTGCTTCTCCAGGATCCGCTTGGCCCGCTCAAACTGCTGCATCACGATGCGGCGCGCCTCGCGGTCGATGGCCGCCGCCACTTCCTCGCCGTAGTCGCGGTCCCGCATGAGGTCGCGGCCCAAAAACACCTGGTCGTGGCGGGTCCCATACGTCATGGGACCCAGCTCATCCGACATGCCGTACTCGGTGATCATGCGGCGCACCAGCTTGGAGACTTTCTCCAAGTCGTCCGACGCCCCGGTGGAGATTTCCCCAAATACCAACTCTTCGGCCGCCCGACCTCCGAGCGCCATGGCCATTTGGTCGAGGATCTGATCCCGCGTCAAAAGGTACCGGTCCTCCTCCGGGAGCGGCAGGGTGTATCCCATGGCCATCCCGCGTGGGATGATGCTCACCTTGTGAATTGGGTCGCCGTGCGTCACCAGCATCCCCACGAGGGTGTGGCCCGATTCGTGAAACGCGACCGCGCGCTTCTCCTTTTCGCTGATGACGCGCGACTTCTTCTCAGGGCCGCCCATCACGCGCTCAGCGGCCTCTTCGAAGTGCTCCATGTGAATGCGCTTGGCACGCTTGCGCGCCGCCAGCAGGGCCGCCTCATTGGCGAGGTTAGCCAGGTCGGCGCCGGTGAACCCCGGGGTGCGCTTGGCGATGGTCTCCAGGCTCACATCCTGGTCCAGCGGCTTGCCGCGCGTGTGCACTTCCAGGATGGCCACCCGGCCCTTGACGTCGGGGCGATGCACCACCACCTGCCGGTCGAACCGTCCCGGGCGCAACAGCGCCGGGTCCAACACGTCCGGTCGGTTGGTCGCGGCAATCACGATGATGCCCTCGTTGATGCCGAACCCGTCCATCTCCACCAGCAATTGATTCAGCGTCTGCTCGCGCTCATCGTGGCCCCCGCCGTAGCCGGCGCCCCGCATCCGGCCGACGGCGTCAATCTCATCGATGAACACGATGCACGGCGAGTTCTTTTTGGCCTGGTCGAAAAGGTCCCGCACGCGGGACGCCCCAACCCCCACGAACATCTCCACAAAGTCCGAGCCGCTGTCGGAGAAGAACGGCACGCCCGCCTCCCCGGCCACAGCGCGGGCCAGCAGGGTCTTGCCCGTGCCGGGCTCGCCAAAAAGGAGAACGCCCTTCGGGATGCGTGCGCCCAGCTCAAGATATTTCTTTGGATAGCGCAGGAAGTCGACGATCTCCGCGAGTTCCTGCTTCTCCTCTTCAACGCCGGCCACATCGTCAAACGTGACGCGCCGACGTTCTTCCGTATGCATGCGGGCGCGGCTCTTCCCAAACTGCATGACGCGGTTGCCGCCACCCTGCGTCTGGCTGAACAGGAGATAGAGAATCCCGGCCACAAACAACAGCGGCAGGAAGTTGCTGGCCAGCGACAGCCAGAACGATGTCGTCGCGGGCGGCAGAATGGTCACGGCGATGCCATCGGCCATGAGCGTGTTGCTGATCGCCGTGGTGCCCCCCGAGTCGTAGATGCTTTGATACTTGGAACCATTTTGCTCGGTAACCGCGATAGTGCTGCTGGACGGATTCATCGTCACGGAGTGAATTTCGCCGGCCTTTGCCATCGTCATCATCTGGCTGATGGGTCGGGTGGGGATGGTGGGCGTCTGGGAGCTGAACAGTTCCATCAGCGTCGCCACAAACAGCACCACCAGGACAATGGTCACAATGCCCCTCAGCCAACGGCCGCCTGCCATGCCGCACCTCCCGTCAAGAATCGTCCCACGTCCGCGCACAAGAAAACTGGCCGACTCTCGGTCGGCAGCCGAATTATAGCACACCGAGCCAATGCCCGAGCCACGCGCCGCGGGACAGCCGCGATCTTGACTAGTTGACGCCCACACTTCAAAGGGGACCTTCCATGCGAACGGTCAACATCCACGAGGCCAAAACCCATCTGAGCCGCCTCATCGAGGAGGTGGCCACGCGGTGCGAGCCCATCGTGATTGCCAAGGCGGGCAAGCCCATGGCCCGCTTGGTTCCGCTGGTCCCGGAGCGCCCGCGGCGCGTGTTTGGAATTTTGGCCGGCCAAATCCAGATCGCCGACGACTTTGACGCGCCGCTCCCGGACGACGTGCTCAGCGGCTTTGAGGGCTCGGTGCCGTGAACCTCTTGCTGGACACTCAAATATACCTGTGGGCTGTGGCCACTTCTCCGCGGCTCCCCCCGCACACCCGTGAGCTGGTGTCTACCGCTGACGAGGTATACGTCAGTGCGGTGTCCATTTGGGAAGCATGCATCAAAATCGCGCTGGGGAAGCTGGACGCACCCATCGCCGGGATCGTCAACAGCATCACCGCCAGCGGGTTTACCGAGCTGCCGGTTCTGGCCATCCACGTCATGGGGGGGCAGCGCTTCCCCCGATTCACCGTGACCCGTTCGATCGCCTGCTGGTGGCGCAAGCCGAGGCCGCCGCGCTGCATCTGCTCACGGCTGACGCCCTCCTGACGGGCTACTCCCCCCGCGTCATCGTCGTACCGTCATAAGCCGCGGCAACCGTTTTGTTACCGGCGGGCGGGTCTCACCCATGCGATGGCCCACGCGGCCTCGTCGCCTCGAGGCGCGAGCCGGCCCGCCACCACGAGCCCGGGCACCACAGCCACGCCGTCGGGGTCGAGCACCACCGGCCACAGGGACCGAAGCCGCCGCGACACCCGCGCGTCGCCAAACACATCCTGCAGCTTCTTCGTGCCCCCCGCGAGCGCGATGCGGTCGCCAGCCTCCCACCCGCGCACCGTCAGCGCGGGGGCCCGGGCCACCAGCGCCACCCCCAAGGCGTGGGGGGGAGGCTCGGGCGGGTGAGCCGGATCGGGGACATCAGCTACCCACAGGTGGCCGTTGGGCAGGGGCGTGAAGCCTGGCAGAGCGAGCGGCCGCTCGGCAAAGGGCACCGGGTCGGGGGGCGGCCCGGAAATCCACAGGTCCTCCCCGTGCCAGTCCACCTGGTGGCGGCGGGGCCAGCCGGTGGCACCCTGGCGGGTGGCCCGCACCTGACCTTCGGTGAGGCCAAAACCCAGCGCGCGGGCCACCCGACGCAGTACCCGATCCAGAAGCGCTGACGGCAACCGGCGCGCGCCACGAAGCCACTGCTCGCCGAGTGCCGCGTCCCGGTCCCAGTGGCCGCTGAGCCAGGCCGCCGCCTGCTGGTCGGCCCAATCTTCCAGTTCGCCGGCGGACTGCGCGAGCCTCACCACGGCATCGGCCACCCGCGGATTGTAGCGATCCGCCAGGTAGGGTAACAGTTCATGGCGGATGCGGTTCCTTATCGCTGCAAGCGACTGGTTGGTAGCATCTTCACGGCAGGGAATGCCGGCGCCTTCACGCCAGGCCGCCAGCTCATCGCGCGACCACGCCAGCAGCGGGCGCACCACCTGGCCAGCCACAGGTCGCATGCCGACGACGCCGGCCACGCCCGTTCCGCGTAGGATGCGATAAAGCACCGTCTCCACCTGGTCATCCCGGTGGTGGGCCAGCACCAGCACGGCATCCGAGCCGGCATGGCGCAGCAGCGCGGCCCGGCGCGTGTCGCGGGCGGCCATCTCCCACGATTCCCCGCCTCGGGGCGACACTGTCACGTGCTCCACACGGCACGAAAGCCCCAACCCCTCGCTCCACGCTTGCACCAGAGACGCATCGAGATCGGCGTCGGCACCGCGAAGGCCGTGGTGCACGTGCACCACCGACAGGTCCCATCCAAAAAACGGGGCGGAGCGGGCCAACAGCCCCAGAAGCGCCATGGAGTCGGATCCGCCCGAGACACCCACCACCACGCGCGCACCGCAGGGAACCCAGCCCTCCCGCTCCAGGATGGCGTGAAAGTCTTCCCACAGCCCCGCGCTACCCACACTCCCTCCGATCGTCCTCTGGTCTCACTCCGATGGGCCGCGGCACTTGGGAGGATGTGTCGGGTGGCGGTTCGTCACCGGTGTCCCGCGAGGCGGCGGGACGTGATCCGCCGCCACTCCCCAATGATCTGGCCGCCGACGCGCTCCGGCACCGCCACCGGCGCCCCGCTGACGCGAATCACCATCACCAGCGCGTCGTCACGGGCCGTGCGCCCCTCATCCAGGTCCAGCATGAGCGCCAACAGCGTCTCGGCCATCACGTCGGGACGCTCCAGCGCCACGGTCGTGAGATATCCCGCCAGCCGGTCCTCCCCGCTACCGTCGGGCACCAGGAGCGCCCCATCCGACACCATCACGACCGTGTCGCCCCCTTCTAATTTACGACAGAGCGGCGTGACCTGCACCGAATCCAAAATGCCGACCGGCAGGCTTTCCCCGCGAATCACCTCCACCCGGCCGCCGCGCACAAGAAACGTCGGAGCCGCCGCCACTTTCAGGAGCTGGCCCACGTGCTCGTCGAGATCCACGACCATGACGTCCAGGGTGGCAAATCGCTCCGCCGGGTCACGCACCAAAAGCGCCGTGTTGACCGCGCGCACCGCCAACGTTTCCGAAAACCCGGCCCGCAGCATCTCTTCCAAGAGCGCCAGCGCCGCGAACGACTCCCACGCGGCGTCCTGACCCACGCCCATCCCATCCGACAGCCCAATGGCCACCCGCCCGGGCATCACTTCCTGCACCAGGTGGGTATCGCCACTCACCGCCGCACCGCCGCGAGCGCGCTTCGCCACGCCAACGGAGAAGGCCAGTCGGCCCCGCATCGCTTTCGGCCGCTTTGGCCGGGCGGTTTCGTGCGCCATGTCCTCCACCAGGTCGGCCATGGCCGTCAATTGCCGGCGCACCAGCTGTCGGGTATCCCTCAGCAGGCGGTCCCGCCGCTCCAGGCGGCCCTGCTCCACCGCCACGCGATTCACCGCGTCGGCCACCCGCTCTGGCTTAATGCACCGGCCATCGAGCTCCAGCGCCACCAGGGCAGGCCCAACCGACTGCCGCCGTGATCGGTCCAACAGGGTCGTGAGCCCCGTCATGCTGGCGCCGCGTCGCCCGTCCCAGCACTGGCCGTAGAGCGAGCAGCGCCGACATACCGCGCTCACGACCGCAGGCACGGCGTCGGGCGGCTGGTCCTCCGCCATGCCCTCGGCCGTCTGGACGAGGCGGGCCATTTCGCCCAACACCCTCGCCAAGTCTAAGATGCGCTCCTGGATGCCGGGCGCGTCGCGGGGGGCAAGCCGGGTGGCCGCGGCCTGCAGCCACCGCACCGCCGGCGCGGGCAATAGGGAAAACGCCGCCGCCCCGACGGCCATCGACATAAGCTCGGGGAAAAAAAGGTGCGGCGAAGACAGGAAGACGGCGTACGCCACCGTGGCTCCCACCAGCAGCACGCCGGCGGCCCTCTCGAGCCGCCCACGGGCCAACCCGGCGACAAACCCCGCCACCGCCAGCATGCCCACGCTGCCCAGCACGCCCGTCGCCCGAAGCACCGACACGACCCCCAGGGTAGCTCCCGCCAGCGCCCCGCCGGCAGGCCCGCCGACACTGGCCGCCAGCAGCACCGCCGCCGTCCCGACGGTGAAGCCGGGGAGAAACCATCCCCAATGAAACCCTTCCAGGCCGGAAACCATGGCAGCGACGCAGTACAGGACCACCGCCAGCGGCACGGCCCCCCGCCCGCGATCGACGCCTGCGGCGACCCAGGCAACAGCCGCCGACATGCTCACCACGGCCGATACGCCCAAGGCCGCCGCCAAGCCCGCCATGGGGACGTCGGCGACCGCCAGCACCCACCCCAGCACCACGAGTGGCACCGCCCCCATGCCCCCAAGCACGGCAGCCGCCCACACGGGCCAGCGCGGCAGTGACCAGAGGCCTAAGCCCATCAGGAGCAGCAGCAGTGCTGGGTGCCAGCCCACCGCCAGCGCTGTTCCGGCGGACGCCCCCCACAGCGCTGGGCCCACTGAGCGGCGATCGGTTTGCCACACCACGACGACAAACGCCCACGCGAACGGCGCCGCATGGGCGTACAGGGTAGCTTGTCCCAATATCAGGGCCAACAGCCCAACCCCAACGGCCAACGCCCAGCGGGACCCGTTCCACCTGGTCCAACGTATGCCAGTCGCAGGCTTGGGCACCTTCACCGCCACGCCGATCCCTCCCGATGGCGGCAACCCTCTACACCGACGACCGCCATGGCCACGGTACCAGCCCTCCGCGTGGAAACCTGACAGCCCTTGGCGGCCCTGTGGCAAATCACCCGACAGATTATCGTGCCCGCCCCGGCTGAACGACGGTACGTGTCGGCGGGCCCCACATGGTTGGCCACCCAACCGCTCATGGGGCCGTGCTGCCCCAAGTCGTGCCGTCCACGTCTGCCCAGCAACGAGGCATCACACCCATCCGCCAGGGAGACCATGCATGACGTCGGGGTAAGGAGAACGGATGGCCCGCTCCGCGTTTTGCAAGCACGCATTCGGCCGATACACTGGCTTGGCGTGAGGAGGGGTCCCGTGGCGCGGACGAGAAACGTCACGCTGAGCGTGCCCGACGATCTCGTGAAGCGAGCCAAGTGGCTGGCTGTCCAAGCCGACACCTCGGTATCGGGACTTCTCACCAGCTACCTGGCGCGAAGCGTGGAGGAACATGACAACTACGCAGCCGCCCGGGTGAGGCCGCTAGCGCGACGGCGCGTGAGATTCCCCGTGGGCGCGGTCGGCAACGCCTACGCCTGGTCGCGAGAGGAACATGAACGCGAGTTTGTGGACAGCCATGTCATCGTCTATGCACATGA
>JAKARZ010000069.1 GCA_021828405.1 Bacillota bacterium | reverse complement strand
CACGCGGTCTCCAGGTTCCAGGCGCGCCGCCTCCCGAATGGGTTGCGGGATACTAATTTGTCCCTTGGAACTCAACTTGGCGATTAACATGCGTCTTGGCCTCCTTGAAAGTATCATACCACGAGCGACGGCCGACTCCGCGTGCCTGACCAAGCTCGAGGAACCATGTTGGAACACGGACGCGGTGCATGGCCGGTGATTCGCTTTTGGGTGACATGCGAGCAGGGGGCGTCCGCAAAGACGCGCTGCTGAGGCGTCGGTCAGGGAAGACCGCTGCCGTATGCCGTCACCCGCCTAAAGCGCTTGGGCTGTTGGTCCGGACCACGGCCTAAAGACAGAAACGTGGCCCGCCACCGGCGGGGCTGAAAAAAACGCGGACCAGGGGCGACCCGTGCCTGGCGTCAATTGGCCGCCCGACGATCTCACGGGCCCCATTTGGTCGCCACCGGCAACCGGGGGGACAGGTCGCGCGGGCTCTCTTGCGCGCTGGGCGGCCCGTGCGGGCGCTGGCACGGGCACCCACCGGCCCCGCGCGGCGGCGATCGCCGTGCTGGAGACGGCCTGTACGGGGGGCCGCCGCACCTGGTATGCAGTGACGGCTATGGGGCCGAGCGAGAGCGGTGTCGCGGCCATTGACGGCACGGCCGAGCGGACCGTAACGCGGGTGCTGTCGGGTCTGCCGCTGACGGTGTTGCGCCCGGCGTGGTTCAGGGACGCCGTGTGAGGGACATCGCGGGTCTCCCCCCGTGGGTGAATCGCCGGCTCACACGCCATTCCCCCGAGGTGGGCTCCGTGTTCCTGGCGGTGCTGACGGCGGCCTTCCCTCCGGAAGCTCGGGTGCCCCCCACCTGCGCCGCTGACCTGGGGTGGACGATGGCGTGCGCGTTTGCCCATCCGGCACATGCCGGAGGCATGCAGCGGGACTTGGGGGAAGATGTGAAACCGTGGCCGACCTGGAGCGGGTCTTTTCGTCCGCGGCGGGCAAGCGGGTGAGCCACTGGCCCGGCATGTGGTTGGGACTGAGAGCCTTCTACCAGATGGCTGCCCTGGCGGCGTTTCTGGCGCACCCTCCCGAGGGCGGGACCGCCGCGCTGCCCATAACCCTCCTGCCGTTCTCGGAGTGGCTGGCGGCGCGGCGACTGTCGTTCGGTTGTTAGTAGCCGTTCCCGGGGTAGCTCCACAGATGGTGGCCAATCGGGTTCTTCGGGTTGCCCGGGGTGATGCCCGCCGGCAGAAAGTCAAGCCCGTCTGGGATGTTCAGATAGCCCGGCGCGCTGCCGGGGACGCCCGTGTGGCCGTACTGCCAGACAATCTTGTTGGTCTTGGGGTCGATGATGAGGACTCGGTCGTTGTGGTCGTCGTTTAAGGCAATCATGCCGTTGGGAAGCTCCACCGCCAGCGACGGGTGGTTTAGGGCGGCGCTCCCGGAGGTATAGCGGTACTCCCACAGCACCTGCCCGGTGTGGGGATTCATCTTCACGATGGCGCCGGGATTGGTGTAAAACGCGACGATGACGTTGCCGTGGGGTGTAAAGTTGGCATCCGAGGGATACGAGAGGCCGGCGGGGAAGTGTAGCGTCCACACCACCTGGCCGTTCTTGTTGACCAGCACCGCGTCGTTGCCGTTGATCTGGGTGATGAGCGTTCCGCCGTTCGGCGCCGGGAAGTCGCCGTTGGGAGCGCCGTAGGTGGTGGGGGGATTCACCGCCTGCACGTCTGTCTGGCCGTATTGCTTAATGATCTGCTTGGTGTTGCGGTTGATGAACAGGATGCGTTGGTTGACGATGTCGGCCACCGTCACCACGTCTCCCCCGGGCTTGGAGTACAGGAACGCGTCATCCGGGGTGTTGAGATACCCGGGCTGGGATCCCGGCACGTTGTGGTGGCCGTACGACCAGACGACTTGCTTGCTGTTGAAGTTGATGATCGCCAGTGTCTGGAAATTCTCTTCGTTCGTGATGATCTCGTTGAAGTGGGGTCCGAAGAAGGCGTCGTCCGGCTGGGTGAACGGCTGGTTGGGGGTGGTCCCGGGGGGTGGGAACTGCCAGACGATGCGCTTGCCGGGCGTGACGATCAGGATGCGGTTGTTGAACGAGTCCGCGATCAGCAGGTCGCCCGGCAGATAAGGGTTGGCGTGATGGCTCTTCCACCCGAGCTTCACGGCCGGGGCGGATTGGGGCTTGTCCCTGGAGGTGGTCCGATTGTGTGTCTTCGGGTGGCTGGCCGTCTTCGGGGGGGAGGCCTGGTTGAGACCGCAGGCGCTGATCGCAAGCGATAAGATGCCGGCGGCGGCAACCAGGCGGCGGGTGGCAGGATGAAGCACATTCATGGACGTAGCCTCCTCAATCTGCGGCGCCGAGGCATGGACCCTAGCGCCGCGGCGTATGGTCGACATGGTACCGGACGCGGAGCTGTGGGGACAAGTCTTACGCGGCCAGGGAGGCCCGGATGCTGGAAATACGTAGTACGATGCGGGCCAGACGCGTGCGAGGCTTTTTCGGGTGATGGACCGCGAAATGCCGCTGGAAGACCATCTGGCCGAGCTGCGTCGGCGGATCGTCATCGTGGGCGGCGTCCTCGTGGTGGCATTTATCGGGAGTTACTTCATCGCGCGCCCGGTGCTGATCTGGATGCTGCGCGCCGTGGGATTGCGCCGGGTCATCGTGGTGGGTGTCACCGAAGCTTTCTTCAGTATGCTGAAGGTGGCGCTGATTCTGGCCGTGGCGGTGTCGTCGCCCATTTGGGTCTACCAGGTGGCCGCCTTCGTGGCGCCGGGGCTGCTCCCGCGCGAGCGGCGGCTCGTGGCCATCGTCGCCGGGCCGGGTGTGCTGCTGTTCGCGGCCGGCCTGGCCGGCGGGTTCTTCCTGATCGTGCCCGCCGTGCTGCGCATCATGGCGAGCTTCACCGGCGGGATGATCGCCGAGCGCTTCACTCTCTCCAGTGTGCTGGCATTTATGATTGGCCTCACGCTCCCGTTTGGCGTCATGGCCGAACTGCCGCTGGCGGGGGGCGCGCTGGCCCGGATGGGTCTGGTGTCCCCCGGGTGGTACGCGCGCCAGCGCCGGTACGCGATCCTGACGGCCTTTGCGATCGCTGCGATCCTCGCGCCGCCTGACGCGCTGTCCATGATTCTGATGGCCGTTCCCATCTACTTGATCTACGAGCTGACGGCGCTGGTGGCTCGCTTGGCTTGGCGGGCCGACGGCGGTCGGCGCCGATGACGGCGACTTCGAAAGGAGGGGGCCGGCGACCCGGGACAACCCCCAAAGTCCGATGAAGTAGAATACGGTCGTGAAATGAACCGGGGCGACCCGGGTGGATGTGCGCGCGCTGCCACACCTCCGGCCGCGCGTCGGCATGCTGAGCTGAGAGGTGGCGGCGCATGGGCATTGAACATTTGGCATTCATCCTGGCGGTGGCGCTGGGCTTTCTCTGGTTCTTCGCGCTGCTGGCGGAGAAATTCAGCCTCGTGGCGCTGGGGGGGCCCATCGTGCGGTGGGATCACCCGGGGGAGCGTCTCACGGGATGGGTGTCGGGGGTGATGGGGCAGCGCAAGCTGTTCAAGGACAAGGCACCCGGGATCATGCATTTCTTCATCTTCTATGCGTTCGTGGTGCTACTGATCATCACCCTGGACTTTCTGGTACGCGGCATTTTTCCCGGCGTGCTGCCGTACCAAGGCCCCGTGGCGAGCGTGCTGTCCACCCTGTCGGACATTCTGACGGTGCTGGTCCTGGCCGCGCTCGTGATGGCGGCCGTGCGCCGCTACGTGGTGCGGGTGCCCCGGCTCGAGCGCAGCGCGGACGCCGCGCTGATCCTGAGTTTGATCGCCGTGGTGGTGCTGGCCGACTTCGGCATTGAAACCTTTACGCTGGCACTCTCTCCGCATCTGTATTTTGCCCCGCTGGGCCTCGTGGTGGCGGTGTGGATCCGGCCCTTGGGTTCCGTCGCGCTGTCGCACGCGCTCATGGTCATCACGTGGGTGAAACTGGTGGCCCTGTTGTCTTTCATGGTATACCTGCCTCACTCCAAGCACTTCCACATGGTGGCGGCGCCGGTGAATGCCTACGTCCGTAATCTGGAGCCACGGGGCCGGCTCCCCAAGCTGGACTTGGAGGACGAGACTCGCGAGAGCTTTGGCGTGGGGCAGGTCACCGACCTGACCTGGCACGATCTGCTGGACGTCTATGCCTGCGTGCAGTGTGGGCGCTGCACGGACCAGTGCCCGGCGCACCAGGTGGGCAAGTCCCTGTCGCCCAAGCAGATCATCGTCAAGCTGCGTCAGCAGTTGGAAGCTGTCGGCCCGATCCTCCGCAAGCCGGCCGGAGAGCGGACGGCCGAGGAGCTGGACAGGCTGGCCGTGCCCATGGCAGGCGGGGTGGTGGCCGCCGACGACCTGTGGGCCTGCACGACCTGCGGCGCCTGTGTCGAGGCCTGCCCGGTGTTTGATGAGCATGTTGTGAAGATTGTCGGGATGCGCGAGCACCTGGTGCTGACGCAGGGCGAATTTCCCCCCGAGGCCCAGAGCTTCTTCCGCAATGTGGAGAGCGCGTCTAACCCGTGGGGACTCCCCCGCGAGCGGCGGGGTGAGCTGGCCCAGGAGCTGGCGCTCAAAGACCTGTCCCGGGGAGACCACGCGGAGGTGCTCTTTTGGGTGGGATGCATGGGTACGTACGACGATCGGGCGCGCAGGGTCACCGTATCGGCGCTGCGCCTCATGAAGGCGGCGGGCGTGGACGTGGGCCTGATGGGCCCGCTCGAGAACTGCACCGGAGACGCCGCCCGGCGGCTGGGGAATGAGTACCTTTACCAGGCGCTGGCCCAGCAGAACGTGGACACACTGAATGACTTGGGTGTGAAGACCATCGTGACCACCTGTCCGCACTGTTTCAACACTATTCAGAACGAGTATCCCCAGTTTGGCGGCGTGTACACGGTGATTCACCACAGCGACTACCTGGCGCAGCTGGTGGCGGAGGGCCGGCTGACCCCGGCGGCGGGTGACTCTCAGACGGTCACCTATCACGACTCGTGCTATCTCGGCCGCTACAACGGCATCTATGACACGCCGCGGGCGACGCTGTCCCGCATTCCGAACGTGACGCTGGTGGAGATGGAGCGCCGCCGAGAGCAAGGCTTCTGCTGTGGTGCCGGTGGGGGACGGATGTGGCTGGAAGAGCCCGCCGGACACCGGGTGAACGTGAATCGGGCGGAGGAGGCGGTCGCGACCGGCGCCAGCATCGTCGCCACGGCCTGCCCCTTTTGCCTCACGATGATCCGTGATGGGGTCCAGGCGGTCGGCGGTGATGGCCGGGTCTTGGTGCGCGACTTTGCCGAGCTGCTAGCCGACGCGGTCCTGGGAGGGTAGCGCGCGAGGCGCCGCGCCTCGACCTTTGTGCTGCGACACTCGCATGACGGGCTTGTTCGCGAGCGGTCAGGCGGGGAGGCATTGGCCAGCCGCAAGACGCGGCCGACGGATTGTCTGCTGGGGAGGCCACACGGCAGCGCAAGGATGCCCGGCGTGTCCGACTGTGTGCGTCGCTGCCGTGACCTGGGATGGGCAGAAACGCCGCAGAGAGCCTCACGACACTCCTGCGCGGACCACGCCGGCGGCGCCCCGGGATGCCGCCCGGGCACGGGTCACACGAGCGGGTTGTCCATTTCCCGATAGAGAATCCAGTGCCCGGGCCGCTGGACGTAAAGCTCGAACCAGCGCCCGTCGTCCGTGCGAACAACCAGCCGGCGTCGATGCCGGCGCAGGCGCCAGTTGGGGTGGTAGTCCGGCTCACGCACGTCGGCCAGCACTTCCGCAATCCGATGCTGGCGCTGCCGCCACTGAAACGACAGCGGCGTTGCGGTGTCTCCCCACTCCACCACCACCGGCTCGCTGATTAGACGCGCCATCCCTTCACCGAACTTTCGCAGGTCGGCCGCCGCCCGTAGGCAATGGCGTGCCGCGGACCGCAGCGGCCAGTGCGCGCGGCCGCGCCCGCCACGCGCCCGTCACGGCGATTCCGCGAGCCTCATGCCACTCGCATGGCGGACGAATCCCAGGCGCTCGTAAAACCCTTCGCCGCCGGCGACGCTGAAGAGCGCGATGTAGGAAAACCCTCGGCCCAGGAACGGCGCCACCGCCCGCTTGACGAGCGCGGTGCCAATCCCCCGCCGCTGGTGGTCCGGGTGCACGATGACGTCCCAGAGCGTGGCGTAGTACACTCCATCGGTGGTGACGCGGGTCGTGCCCACGAGACGCTCCCCGTCCCAGGCGGTGATCACCAAATTAGAACCCAACAGGCATCGCATGACGGCTTCGGGGTCCCGCCCCTCCGCAAACGGGATCGTATCCCAGAGCGCTTTGACGGCATCCGGGGTGCGGGGCGGCTCGGTCGATAGGTGGATGGCCACACAACACCTCCCTCTCTACAGCGGCAGGGGACACCCATTCCCTTGCGGGGGCGGGATAAAAACGCCGCCGCCCGAAAGGGCGGCTATTTCCCCGGGCTTGCACGATATAGCGGCGGATGACCTCCCACAAGATCGCACGCCGACCTCATATATTATGCTGGTGTCCAGAGATTTCGGCCGCATGGACGCGTGAGCTTCCGAAAGCGCTTCCGAAGGTTTCACCAACAGCACGCCACGGCTACGAAACCGGGGCGCCACCACCACCAAGTGCCCGCCGCCCGCCCCAGCGGCCCAACAGCGCCGTGGCTGCGGCGGCTGCGCCGTCACGCCACTCCGGCCAGCGGAGCGGCCGGCGCGGCACCCCTCTCGTTAGGATGCCGTGACCGTCCACCGATACGTGAGGCTCCGCTCCTCGCCGGGCTCCAGCACGGCGTTGCCCGTGAGCTCCGGCGCCAGCGGCAGATTGGGGGCATTGTGGACCCAGGTGACGGGCTCCACACTCACAAAGTTGGCGGTCAGGTTGGGCCGGTACACCACCCACTGGCTGAGCGGGGCCCCACCCTCCATCTCGATGCTGAGGCCCGACTGGGGATCCCACAGGCGGGCCAGGTTGGGCTCGCCGGAGTTCGGCCGATAGCAGGTGTCGGACACCAAGTCCGGCACCGAAAGGCCCCGGTCCACGTTCACCAGTGTGGCAGGCTGCTCCAAAAGGCGGCCCGTGGGCAAACTTTGACGGTCCATCTCCCACTCGCGGCCGGCCGGCAGCCGCAGCACCCAGGGGCGGGAGAGCGCAATGGACGTGTGATACCCGGCTCCAAACGGAATCGCGTGTGCGGACCGGTTGGTGATCGTGAGCCGCGACTCCATGCGGGCGTCCTCCAGCGTGTATGTGATGCGAGCCTCGAATTCGGCTCCGAACGCCTCGCTGGCCGCGCTGAGGCCCGCTTGCGTGGGCGCCAGCCGGACGCGGTGGCCGGTTTGCTCCCGCACCTGCCACGGAATGTTCCACAGAAAGCCGTGGAGGTGGTTGGGGCCCAGCGTGTCGTTCGCGGACCACCGAAACTCGCGGCCGCCCACCGTGCACCGGGCGCCGGCGATCCGCCCCGCGGGAAACAGGATGGGGATACCGTGGGTGAACGGCTCGGCATCCAGTTCCTTGAGGCTGGCCGGCCGCCGCAGCAGCTCGGTGTGGCTCGCCCGATGGATCAGCGAGTAGGCCAGCGCGCCGCGCTCCGGCAACAGGGTCAGGGCGAGTGACCCCGACTGCAGCGTTGCCAGGGAGCCCAGGGCCGACGTTCTGTGGGCGGCCTCCGCTCCGGATGGTTCCATGACTGACCAGCCTCCTTGGGGGTGCGACCCGGGGCGGCATTTAACCGACGAACCCGGGTGCGCCGCTGTCGCGAGTATATCGCTCCCCACGGTCGGGAGCGGTCGTGGCCCCGTTCTCCCCGACTGGCCGGGCGACCCGCGGCTGGCTCCAGCCAAGACTCCCGACTCGTGGGCTGCTCCCAGAGGGAACCCGGAGCGAAGACGGTCGGGCTCAAATCCGCGATTCAGCTAGACAACGGAGGTGAAGAGCAATACGAAGGTTGTTGAGGAAGCCGAGCCCGAGGGGGCCATCATCATGGGGCGGAACATGTTTTGGGGGAGGGCTCGGCTCCTGGCCCGATGACCCACAGTAGATCGGATGGTGGGGCGATGACCCCCCGATGCATGTGCCGGTCTTCGTTCTCACCCACTGTCCGCGACCGCCTCTCGAACTGAAAGGGCCAGGAGCTTCACGTTTGTGATCGACGGCATCGAGAGCGCGCTGGGGCAGGTGCACGCCGTGGCCGGCGATCGTGACGTCGGCATCTGAGGCGGAGGGCATACCGCCGCCGACTATCTGTCTCATGGTCTGGCTGACGACGTGGACATCCCGTGCGCCATGAAGCTGGCTGAACCGAGTTGGTGTGATTCCAACCGCCGAAGGGGTAGCCGCCCACAGCGAAGCGAGTCTGGCGGGGCCGTCCGTGAGGGCGGTCGCGAAGCGTCGACCGCGCGACGACCCGGCCGCAACCGAAAGGTGAAGGGATGGAGCCGCGTAAGCGGGTGAACCGAGGGCCGCCGGGCTGGGATGACCGGAAGGCCATAACAAGCCGCCGATACCGGCAAGGTGGCGGTGACCGCGGCGGGGTCGTCCCCCGTCGGGGATTTCCGAGGGTCATAGAGCGCGGCATGGCGGAAAGCGGGGCCGTCGGAACAGAGGAGACCTCCCGGGGTCGCGCCAGCGTATGGAGGCCCGATCGGTTAGGCCGAAGGGTCCCCAAGGCGTTGGGAGGCGTCGGAGGACGGCATCGGACTCAGAGCGCGGGAAAGCCGCGTACCGGGGGAAGGCGGTCCACGGTTTCCGCGGGGTCGTCTCGCCGTTTCCCTCACACAGCGGAGGACGCGAAACGGATGCGGGACGGGAGCGCATCGCCGGCCCCGGCGAGCAACCGGGGAGCCGGATGCGTGAATGGCGCACGTCCGGTTCTGAGGGGGGTACGGGCCCAAGGTGACCAGGTCGGCTCACCGAGGGCACTGGCTCGAAAGGGCCAGCACCGGCTAATTGGTGCAAAGGCTACCGCACCGAGGCCCGCATCGACCTACCCCTGGTGCCCGAGCTGTTGGAGGGCACCGTGCGGCT
>JAKARZ010000017.1 GCA_021828405.1 Bacillota bacterium | reverse complement strand
AAAACGTGTTGCGCGGACCAAACTCCGAGAGCGCCAGGAACCGCGGACGGGACACCACGTGGCTCTTGTCTCCCACCGGCAGGAGCGCCCGGAGCGGGAGACGGGGGAAATTGTACCCCGGCAGGAACCCTTCGCTCGCAAGATACCGGTACGGATAGAAGTCCGTGTCCTGCCGGTTGTCCTGGTCATTTAACAACAGCTTCAGTTCGTTGTTGGCCGCATTCCACCGTCGTGCGGCGGCCTCCCGCACGTGCCGGTCCGGGGAGCTCGTTTCATCATTGGCCTGGTTGCGCTGCCGAACGGCCGACCGGTACATGTCCCGCCAGCGGTCAAAGGCGCTGTCAAACGCTTCCGGCGCGGCCCGCAGCGTACTCAGCACAAAGTCGCGGGACACCGCTCCCCGGTCCAGCACGGGCTTCAGCACACCGAGGGCGGACGCCTGGAGCTGTGCCGCCGCCGGGTCGCTCAGCGCGAGCGCGGCGCTCACCCCTTCGAGGAGCGGGAGCCGCTCATCGTCCAGCAGCAGCACATCGCGCATGCTGTTGCGCAGCGGAATCGCCGCCTCGGCCAGCCACATGGCCTGCAGGTGCGCCTGAATGAGATCGCGGTCGGATATCTCCAAGTCGGCGGCGTTCACCTGTCCCGACACCATGCGCTCCGGACGCTCGAAGAAGTAACGGTCGTGGCGGTTGTTTTCCGCGGCGTAGGTGAACACCAAGGCCGGACGGCCGCCCCGGCCCGCGCGCCCACTCCGCTGGGCGTAGTTGGCGGGGGTCGGGGGCACGTTTCGGAGGTGCACCACCCGCAATTCACTGATGTCAATCCCCAGCTCCATCGTAGGACTGCAGAACAGCGCCACGAGGTCGCCTCGACGAAACAGCTCCTCCCGCGCTTCGCGCACGTCGCCCGGCACCTGTGCCGTATGCTCGCGTCCCACCATGACGCCCCTGCTGGCGGCCGTCCCGCGATAAAGACCTTGAAAATATTTGTTGGCCTCGCGTTCCTGACTCTTGGCGCGCTCCGTGCGCATGGTCCGGATGCGGACGGGATCTAGCGGCATCGACTCGCCCGACCCGAGTGTCCAGATAAGGCTCGCGGCCATCACCCGATAACCCCCGCGCCCGCCGTCGACCGGTGTCACAAACTGGCCGGACAGCGCCGACAGCAGCGCCTCGATGAAATCACCGTACGCGTCCTCGCCATCCAAGCCCGGGCTTATCCCCACTGGCAGGCCCCACGTGTCCGCCCTCCGCAAGAAGCGAGCCAAGGCGCTGCGAAAGCCGAGACTCAGGACCCCGCGCTGCCGGTCGGCGCCCGTCGGGGCGAAGGATGTGGCGCGGTCGAGCGTACTGACCCGACCCAGATGCCAGTCGGACGCCAAACTTTGTTCGACCAACCGCACGAGTTGCTCCTGATCTCCGGGTGAGAATACGCTGGCGTCGACCGCCAGCTCTCGCCGCATATGATCCAGCAGCACGGTCACCACGTGACGACGCACGTCGGGGTGGCTTCGGGCCAGCAGCGGGTGCGTGTCCCACGCCCGATCGTCGTGCACAAACTCCTCCAGCCCGCTGTACCGCATGACCAGGAGGCCGCACTGCTCCAAGTTCGGCTGCGCCACTTTCCATCCCCGGCGAAGGTCCTGGTACACCCGATACTCCAACAGGCGGAGCATCGCCCGTTCTGCCCGCTCACGACCGGGCCCACTCGCCACCGGCGTTTTGGGCATGGTGTCGGGATCGAAGCCGTAAGCCGCCAGGACAACCCCGGGCATCGCGGCGGCCTCGATCTGCCCCTTGGCCTCCAGGGCCCGGTACAGCGCCGCCCGAAGTTCGGTCGTGCGCACGAAGTCGTTGAAGTGGCCAGCCTGCAACGATGCATCCTGACGGTTGTCGGTGAAGCTTAGAAGCTTGGCCCACGGCGCCGTTGCCGCCTCACTCCTGAGCGCCGCCACGGTGCTGGCCGTCACCAGCGTCGCCGCCGTACTGCGGCCAGTCTGACCCAGGCGGGACAACTTCTTAAACTCATTCGCCCGCCGATCGTACGCCACCCCGCACCACAGGCACACGGTGAGCGGATGCGGTAGGAACCAGACCGTGTACTCTCGCCCACGCTCGGGCCCCACGTCACGGATGCGCAGCGGCGCCTCCCCGCGATACTCGGGCTTCAGCCGGCGACGTTTGGCGTCAAACCAGTGGTCGGGCAGCTCATCCGAGCGGCCTTCTCCCCAAATGTTCTCGGAATCCACCAGCGCGTAGCCGCGACGGCCCGCGGTGGCCCCCTCCGTCCAAGGCTCCAGGCCGCCGGGATCCGTCGCGTCACTCCCCGCCGCACCGAAACCCTCGTTCAGCAACACCTCGTAGTACTCCTGCCCGCACTCGCGGCAGAACAGCAGAGGATAGAGCGGCGCGACCGCGTCACCCGGCTCACCCGGCCGCGCAAACCGCTGGGCCTTTAAGGTCAGGCGGCGCACGGCCGGATGCTCCAGCGTGGCATACACCGTGTCCCCCCCGGTGAGGAACTGATGGAGTCGAAACGCAAACACCGGGTCTCCGGCCTCCAGGTGAAGCTCACTGCCGCGGTCCAGCCAGCGCGTGAGATGGCGCTTCGCTTCGTCGGCGTCCAACCCGGACATCTGGGCCAGCCGCTTCGCCGCCATCTGGCGGGATACGGCGGGCCGACGCTGGAGCTTGCCGCTCCTATGGGTCTCCACGCCCAACTCGCACTCGATCCACGTCGCCATGGGGTGGCGCACGAACGCATCGGCGTCACGGGGCAGCTCATCCCGGACAGCGACCCCCAGCGCCACCGCGTCGGACGGAGGGGCCCCCACCGTGCGCCGCACCAGCGTTTCCCCAATAACCCCGTCCGCGGTGATGGAGTCATCCAAGATGTCGCGCGCGAATCGCGCCGCCGCCTCGCGGTAGTCACCGCCGGTGAGGGTGCTGGTGGGCGAGGCGATGGTCGCACTCGTGCCCACCGAAATGAGCCGCGGACTGGCGCACAGTTCGCGGATGCGGCGGATGAGGAGGGCCACGTCGGCACCCTGCCGCCCGCGGTACGTGTGCAGCTCGTCAAACACCACAAAGTCCAAAACGCCCATCGCGGCCGTCAGGAGAAGCCGGTCGGATGGCCGCGTCAGCATCAGCTCCAGCATGACGTAGTTGGTGAGCAGGATGTTCGGCCGCTGGTCCAAAATTTTCTGGCGCTCGTCACCCGTGACATCCCCAGTGTAGCGAGCAAACGTCACCGACGAGGCGGGATGCTCGGCATGAAAGCGCCTGAGCGCCTCCAGCTGGCTGTTGATGAGGGCGTTCATGGGATACACCAACAGCGCCCGCACCCCGGGGCCCGGGCGCTCGCGCGCCAACCGGTCGTAGATGGGCAGCAGGTAGGTGAGACTCTTTCCAGAACCGGTGCCGGTGGTCACCAGGTAGCTGCGTCCCTGCTGCGCCAACTGCAGCGCCTCGTACTGATGGCGGTAAAGGCGAAGGCCCTGACCCCCCGCGCGAAAAAACCGCGCGGTGTCCTCGGTGAGTTCCCCGCGCGCCGCCAGGTCGTCTACTGTAGGACCCATCTCAAAAGCGGGGTTCAGTTGAATGAGGGGATCGGGCCACAGCACCCCCTGCTCCAGTTCTCGGTCCACGAAGTCCGCCATCCGCTCGTCCCGGACCGTGACGAAGCTCTTTACATACTCGACGTACTCCCCCACCACGCGGTCGCGCAGTTGAAATACATCTAAGTCCATGATGGCCTCCTTACGCCCGTTCCCCATCCCCGCTCGCGAAATCCGCCGCCAGCCGGTCATACGCGTCCAGCACCAGGCGATAGGTCCGAAACTCCCCGTACTCGCGCCACTCCTGATCCTTAAGCGATCGAAACGTCTCACCGGGAAAGTCCGGACCCTTCACCGTCGCCGGGTCCAGGATGTACTGCAGTTCCTCCCGTGTGAGCCCATAGAGATGCGCGTAGTACCCGTCCAACTCCGCCCGCAAGCCAGCTCGACGCTCTTCATCCCAGCCAAACGGCGGGCCCCCATAACCCAGATCTCGCGCAAACGGCGACAGATCCCACGCCGTATAGCTCAACTCCAGCACCCGCGGCACGATGAAGGCCAGGTCGGCATCGCCATACTGGTCGGGAGGCAGAACGGGGAACTGCTCCAGCAGAAAAAAGTTCAGGTTGGTGCCTCCAACTTTTTGACGCGCGGCGTAGTCCAGCACCATGCTGCTGAGATCAGCAACGAGGCCGGCCAGCCGGCGCGGCTCCGCCCGGCTCACCACGAGCGGCAGACTGTTCCCCACCGCCACAGCGGGAACCACACCAGCAATCACGGTGCGCGAATCGGTGGCCCTGGCGATGCCGTGGAAGCCCACAAACCACTCGCGATCCCAACCCGAGGGCATTTTGGCGGCCACCTGGGCTTTGTCCACCCAGTAGTGAGGTTGGACTCGGTAGTGAGGGTCCTGGTGCTCTTCGGCGCTGACCTCCCGGCGCTTGTCCCCTTCGTACGTGCCAAACCGGTGATCATACTGGTGCATCATCTTGGCCTCATAGAGCGGCAGCCGATCCGCCCCGCGGTCACCGCGAAACAGCCCACTGTCGTTGGCCATATGGAACATGGTGAAGAACCTGATCCCCCACGGATTGTCACGTGTGCGCTGGTTCACCAGCACGGGAACACGCCGATACATCTTGGCCGTGATGTCCGCATCCGCCCGCGTACGAAAAACGGGGCAGGTGGCGGTGTTGGGGTTGACCTGCGCCAAATCCCGGCCCGTAAACGCAAACACGCGCTCCGGGTCCCGCATGTCATCGGGCCGCGTCAGAAAGAAGGCGAACTGCGCCCGTTCCACCCGGCGGCGGCTCAGAGTGAGCAGAGCAAACTTGTAGCTGCTGTGCACCCCGGGGAAGATCTTGAACCGATTCTCCAAGTCGTACAGCGACACCAGCTGGCCGGTCTTAAGGAGGTCGCCAAAGAAGGCCCGGTACGTGTAGTCGGTGGCAATGGCGGTGGGCACCACCATGCCAAGCCTGCCGTGATCGTTCAGGACCTCGCGGCCAAGCTCCAGAAACAGCGCGTAGGTGTTGACGTCTCCGACGTGACTGAGCGGGTAGCGTCCGCTGCCGCGCGCATAGCCTGCCAGCGATTCGGACTCATGACTGGCAGCGCGAAACTCATTCCAGAGTTCCGGATGCGACACGGCCAGCTCCTGAATGAGCCGAGTGCGCACCGCCTTATTGGCGGCGAGGGACACTTCCCGCCGACGCGCGGAGAACCACTCTTCGTGCTGAAGCTTCACCCGCTCCCACGGCGGATTGCCCAGAACCACGTCAAAACCCCCGCGGGCAAACACGTCGGGAAACTCCAGCGACCAGTGAAAGAACGGCTGCCTCTCGGCCAGTTGGCGTGCATAGGCTGCGACGCGGCCGGGAACCTCCTGGTCGCGCAGCGCGGTCTGCAGGTCGCGGGTGGTGGGCACCAGGTCGACGTGGGACGCGTCCAGGGTGGCGAAAAACGGTGCGGTGGCCATGTCCGCCGCCCGCGCGGCGGCGGTCCAGTCGGCGCTCTCGTCGCGGAGCTTGTGATAGCTGCGCTCCTTTTCCTGCACCGCGCTCGCCTCCGCACTCGACATGCGGCCCAACGCCTCGTATCCGATGGCCAGGTGCTCGAGGCGCCAACGGTCGGGCCATCGGTCAAACAAATCATCGAAGCGCTGGACGCCTTTGGTCTGCTCGCGGTTCATCTTCTTCACCTGTTTGGCCACGGCAGGGTCGTCGCCGGTCTTGACCGCGTACGCATCGTCGGGGATGGTCGTGGGCAACTGATCGGAGTTGACCACACCCACCAAACTGTCCCCCCGCTTGATGTGGTGGTCCAGAAACGACAGGGGGCGGCCCGCGTTGTGCCCCTCGATCCAAAGTGCCACCTTGCACAGATCGACGGCCAGCGGGTTCTTGTCCACGCCGTACACCGAGTGCTCAATGACATCGCGCAGCGCCTCGCGGTACTTCTCGGGCGCCGGGTCTCCGGGCTCGTTGGTGCGCACCTGAGCGAGGGCACGGGCGACACGGCGGGCGGCGGCCAGCAGAAAGTGGCCCGATCCACAGGCCGGGTCGCAGATGGAAAGCTCCAGCAGGCGCCTTTCGGGGTCAGGCATGCGGCGCCGCTCTTGAATCACGGGGTCCAGCGCGCTTTCGATGAGCGCTCCCACCAGCTCCTGGGGCGTGTAGTAGGATCCCGTGGACTTGCGGTCGGTGCCACCGCCCAGGACGAACTGGAAGCGCCCGTCGTCAGGACTCACCACCGGCACATACTCCAGCAGGCTCTCGTAAACGCTGCCCAGTTCCTCCACGTCCAGGCTGGCGTAGTTGACCCGACGCACCTCGCCATCGGCCTCAAAGCGCGACAAGGGAGTCAGCGCCGCCATCAGGGACCGATTGTCCAGCGATGCGTCGGTAAGATGCGGCATGCCCCGCGGCGAGAACAGTTCTCCATTCAAGGGCGGCACGGCAAAGTGGGGGTCGACCGCCTGGCCTTCTTGGTACGAAAACAGCTCGAACGTATCCACCAGCCCCCGCCACAGGTCGGCGCCATCGGGGGCGGGATGAAACCCGGGCTTCTCCGCGAGCGTGCGGAGCCGCTCCACACTGAAGGCCGCGTCGTAAATATGCCGCAGGGCCAGATCATCCGGCGGGAGCAGCATCTGCCGCTCTTCGGCCACCATCAGGAACAGCAGCCGATAAATCAGACGCAGGAGCTCGCGGTAGTACCCCTCCCCGGTGATGGCTCCGGTCCGAAAAGCCTCACGCAGCGCCTCGTTGTCGGGATGAGCCAAGAAAGCGATGCCCAGCGTCCTGAGCGCTCCCTCCACCCCGTCGCGCAACCGGTCGCGGATGCGGCTCCCCTGCCCCTGCGCCTCAGCCCAGTACTTCTCGATCCACGACTGCGCGGCCAGGTCCGCCGCCATAGGAAAGCGCGACGCATGGCACAGCCGATACAGGGCCCGAAAGTCTTCGTAGCGGCCGCCCTCCATCATGGATTCCAGATCCCAGGCGATGTAAGCTGGCCGCGCCACGCGATGGGTTTCGCGCAACACCCACAGTTCTCGGCCGTTGGAGACAATCCCCCACACCTGGTCACTGTGGTTCAGGTACTGCTGCACCGTGGAGTAGGGGCTCTGCCGCATCCGGCCCACTTCCCGCTGGGTGAGACTGCTGTCCATGCCCAGGAGATGAACCGGAACACCCGATGGACTCACCCCGAGATGGGAAATGACGAAGGCTTGGCCGTCCTCGGTCTGAACGCCCTGCGCCTGACGCTCGAGATCAAAACCCAGAATGCGCATCAGCGGGACGAGCCACAAGTCGCGGGTCACAGATGTGGTGCGGGCGGGCGCCGGGCGACGCTCGGAATTCTCGTCGGCGCTTCCCCCCTCCGCCGAGCCCCGCCATCGGACCAGATGCTGCTGCAGCGACGCCCAGAACGATCGCGCCTCCGCCCATGCCGCGTCGATGTCCTGTCGGAGCGCCTGGTCCGAACGGCATCCAAAGTCCTTGGGCGCCTGGCCGCCGTGCCGACCGGACACCACCTCGGCCAGCATGTCGGGGGGCAGGAGACCTCCGTCCGACCGGTACGACTGATAAGACGGGGGATACGCTCCGAGTGTAGGGCCCGTGTGACGGGCGGCCCGCGCCTTGGGCGCACCCACCCGGGCGGTTTGGCGCCTCGGTCGGGGCATCAGTTCATCCCTCCCGGAATCAGGACGTATATGCCCAACCAATCCGGGTCATGCGGCGTGACCTGGATGCGTGAGGCGCCTGGAGTGGTGGCCACATTGGCGAGACGACGATAAGTGGCTTCGATGGCGCGACTGCGGTCGACGGCCATCTCATGGACGGCTTCGTGATCCCCGGCCACGGTGCTGAGCGCCCACTGGATGGCTTCGTCCCGCTCCCGGACGGAATCCAGGCTCCCGGACGCCACCAAATTCTCCAGCCACCCGAACACCTCGGGGTCATTGGGCACCCAATTCGTCGGGCGCCCTCGCTGGTAGCTCGCCACCACCACCTCCTCGGCGTAGCGCTCCTGGCCGCCTCGCTCCTGAACGCGATATCTAAGCCGGGCCACCCCCACGATGGTGCGGCGAGATATGGTCGCGGTCAGCACCGCCCCCGTTCGTGCCACGCGACCGAGATCCTCGCCGGCCAGCGCTGCATTCAGGACGCGCTCCGCCCACCACATCACGTCGGGGTGGCTGCGATCCAGCACCAGGTCCGCGCCTCGGCTGTGGGGGTCGGTGTCCGCCAGCACCCAGTCTTGCGTGGCGTCCGAAGGGCCGGGAAGCGCGCGAGCGGGCAGACGCAGGTGCGTGTCGGTCCGCTCCACGGGATGTCCCCACCGTTCGAGCGCCCGCGCCAAGAAGCGCGCCACGGTCAGTGGGGACCCCAGTACGGCCTCGGTCTCGTCCCACACCGCCTGCACTTCATCGGGACGAAGGGCGTGCTGCGCGAACCGGCTGCGGCTCTGGCGCTCCCGGTCGCTGGCCCGATCCCAATCCGCATGCAGAGACCGCACCGACGGGTCGTCGCCCAAATCGCCCAGGTCCAAAGTCGTTTGCTGCATCCGGCTCGGCTGCAGGAAGAAGTACTGTACCAGGGCATCCAGCACCGCTTCGCTCTCCATGGGGACCGGCACCGTGATGCCCAACTGGTCGAAGATGGCCCGGCCCTTCCGAATCAGGACGTTTAAGACCGCCACGTCAATGGGGTTGTTCCGGCCATACAGGAGCACGGCGGGCACCACCGCCTGCCGCTGGCCATACCGGTCGATGCGCCCCTCGCGCTGCTCCAACCGGTTGGGATTCCACGGCAGGTCATAATGCACCACGGCGTCAAACCCGTGCTGCAGATCAATACCTTCAGACAGGCAATCCGTGGCGACCAGGATGTGGCGGCGATGTTCCGTGATCTCGTGCAATCGCTGGGCGCGCTCCTCGTCAGGCGTGCCCCCGGTAATCGTGGCCACCTCCAGACTGGGCCAGGTTGCCCGCAGCGCATCCTTCAAATGCTCGCCCACATATTGGGCCGTCGCCACAAATCGGCAAAAGACAATCGGCTGGCGGCCGTCTTGCAGGAGCGTTTCGACCACCCGGACCAAAGCGGCCAGCTTCCTGTCCAGCCTCAACCCGGTAAGACCCTCGGCGGCCGTCCTGAGGGCCACGAGCCGCCGCCATACCGCGTCGGTCTGGTCCGCGAGTCCTTCCTCCACCGCATCGACCGGCAGCTCATCGCGGGTCACGTCATCCCCGTCGGGATCCAGAATCTCGGGTCGTCGGATGGCGTCCAGCAGTTCCACCGATATGGCGTCGACCGAGAGCCCGTCCCCGTCCACAGGCTCGTTCTCGCGCTGTTGCCGGTCGGCGCGGCGCCCGAGGGCCTCCACAGCCGCGGCCGGACTGGACATCACGCTCCTGAGCAAAGCGAGCGCGGCCCAATACCGCATGCGCTGGCGAGGCGCTTTCAGCCCCGCCTCTCCCACCAGATCCCGGGTGAACCGCACCACATCCTGATACAGGGCCTGATATTCCGGCCCCAGGTCGTAGGGCACCTCTTGGGGGGCACGGGTTGGGAGCGGGGTGTCCGACCCGAGCCACCGGCGAATATCGCCGCGGCGCCGCTGTACGAGATGCTGGGCCAACCGTTCGCGAACCGCGGGAGGCATTCGACCTTCGTCGGCCAGCGCCTGCTCGAACTCGGGGTGCAGCAGACCCATCAGCGAGGCGAATGATGTCGCCACGCCGCTGTGCGGTGTGGCGGTCAGCAGCACCAGATGACGGGACGCCTGCCGAGCCAGCGCGGCCACCAGAGCGTGCCGCTGCTGCTGGCTCTGACCGCTCTGACGTCCCGCATCGGTGGCGCCGTGCGCCTCGTCGACAATGACAAAATCAGGACAATTGGCCACAAAAGCCTCGCGCCAGCGGTCGCCTTTGATGAAGTCAATGCTTACCACCAGATGCGGATAGGCGCGAAACACACTGACGCTGGCCGGAACCCCGCGCTCCAGCCGCGAAATGGTGCTGCTGCGCACCACCTCCGCCTCGATGTGAAATTTCTCGTCAAGCTCACGGCGCCACTGATCGCACAGGGCAGGGGGACACAGCACCGCGATGCGGTTCAACTGTCCGCGCTCCAACAGCTCGGCGGCAATGAGCCCCGCTTCAATGGTTTTCCCCACGCCCACGTCATCTGCAACCAAGAGGCGCACCGGGTCCTGCTTCAACGCCATGATGAGCGGCACCAACTGGTACGGGCGCGGTCGCACCGCCACATGGCTCATGGCGCGGAGCGGAGTCGCGCCGTGACGGATCCCCAGCCGGGCGGCGTCAACCAAAAGCGCCCCGCCAGCAAAGTCGCCGGCGTGTGCCAGCGTAGGAGGTGCCCAGGCGGCCGGCTTCATCTGAGGGCCGGCCAGCGGCCAATACGCCTGAATCGTCTCGGCTTCAGATCCAGAGAGCGGCCGCAGGGTCAGCAGCCCGTACGCACCGTCTACGGCGCGGACGATCCACGTTCGACCCCGAAACTCCACCAGCGTTCCAACGGCGAACGGGCTCTCCAGTGCCTTTGGCATGGCCGCTGTCGTCATTGTCTTATCCTCCGCTCTGCACCGATCATTGTGGCGCTCTGTGTGCGGGTTTGCCTGTTACGACCCGTCGCCGGTCGATGTCGCCACCAGCACCTCGCTGTCCACATACGCCTGAAATGCGTGCACGTCGGAGAAACACCGGAAACCCAACCGGTTGGCTACGACCATGGTGGCCATGTCCGCCCCGATCGCGATGGCCACCGGCGCAGTCAGCCCGGGCTGCAACCCATCCGGCCATGCCAGGTCCAGCACGCCCACCTGCTCACGCGTATCGGGGTGCTCCAGGGAATACTCGACGGCGCCTTGGGCCAACCCGAATTCGGCCAAGCGCAGGTTCAGTGCCCCAAGATCCGCATCGCCCTCGGTCACGACATCGGGGTAGCCGGAGAGTCCACGTGACTCCTCTTCTAAGAGGGCGCCGTCGTCATGGAGCAGGCCGACCAGCACCTGGTTGGCGGCGCCCGCCAGCAGTCGGCGCCGAGCCTCCAGAAACAGGCTGTAATTTCTCACTTGCCAAAGCTCGCGGTCTAGCGGGATCCATTGAGAGGCCAACGCCCCCGGATGAGCTCGCTCAATGGCATCGAAATAGTTGGCCGGCTCCTGCTTGCCGATTTTCAGGTTGGCCGCCTGCGTCACAAGGCAGAAATTGGCGACGGCATTCATCTCATTCTTGTTCACGCCATGGTCGCGCAACAGCGCCTTCGGAAAGATGTGGTGCACCTCCAACCGGGAGAGCTTGCCCAAAAGCCCCACCTTGAGCGGTAGCCCGTTGCCCCAGTCCAGCGCCCCATGAACGCGCGTCAGAAGATACAGTACCGAGTAGAAGCGACTACCCGCCGTATAGCCAAAGTCACTGGCATCCACCCGGAGTCGTCCCTGGGAACGGCGCAAGTGCTCAAGCAACGTCGGAAACGGGTCGGGCATGCCGTCGATGGTCGCCAAATCCTGATCCATGACGGTCTCCGTAGACCCTGAGAACCTGCCCCGCATCGCGGCAATGACATACCAGCCGAGCAGGCGCTCGCGGTCGACGGTGGTCAGCGCGGCAGGCCGCCGCTCCAGGTATCGCACCATGACAGGGATGGCGTAGCGCCCGAACAGAACCTGGTCGTGGCCCAAGCCCAACTGCAAGTTGATGGCATTTAGCACCGTGTCCACATGTTTGACTGCCGTGTGAAAACCTGCGCGCACGGTGTCAGCGTTGAGCCGCTCCAAATGCTGAAACTGTGACCGTCCTGTTACCACGGTGTTGATGCAGCGGAGTAGCCACACCATGTCGAACTCGTAGCCGGCTTGACGCCACGTTGCCAAGGCGTCCCTCATGTGGGCGCGCAGGCCTGGGTCCCGTGACGTTGCCGTCGCCAAAGCGAGATCCCCGCTCGACAGCTTGGTGCCACCACTGTTGACCCGGTTGAAGATGTTCACGACCGTGTCGAGGGCTAAGTTGGCGGGCAGTTCCTCGGCGGGCATATCGTGGTCGAAAATCTGGAGAACACGGCCGAGGCGTGCCACCGAGACTTTGACGTCTTGAACAGAGGGATCCGGCAAGAAGTTGGTGAGGTCCCCTTCCCCTGCCAGGGCGGTGACACTGCACCACAGGGAGTCGTTGCGCATCTTCACCGGCTGATAAAATTCAAACGTTTCATCCCTCAGATTAAAACGGAGCCCTTCCAGCAGTCTCGGATCCTCATCGAAAAAGGGCGGCACCTTTCCCCGCAACACAGCATAGAGCGACGTGACCCGCTGTTGGCCGTCCAGCAACATGGCCACCGACGGCTTGAACGTCAGGTCGCCCCGCATCTGCTGAGACGCCGGCGGCCGCCACAACAGGAGACTCCCCACCGGATATTTGTGGTACAGCGAGTCGAACAAGCTACGCACCTGTTCACGTGTCCAAACGTATCCCCGTTGAAACTGCGGCAATCCCATCTGTTCTGAGTCGACGTGGTCCAGAATGGTGCTGATCTTCATCCCGATTTCCCTTCCGCGTGAGCCGATGGGCTCTTCGTTTTGCGGGAATCTTCGCGTCATCAACAAGAAGTTCCTGCTTCGCTCCTTCAGGCTCCAAGGGATCGTGGCAGAGTGGCCGCCGTAAGCTTATCCAAGACGTCTAGCACATTGTCTATTACTTCCTGTTTGACAGGTCGTAAGGTTGGAACCAGGCGGGTAGATCTCGAAACACGTCTTCCGCACGTCAACGAGGCGCGCATAGTGAATTTCGTGGGGGCGCGGCACGGACCGGCAGGGTCGTGAAAATGGTCGCCGGGAGGTCCAGCGCCGCCAGGATGGCGCGCAACGCGGGCCGGTAGTGGCTGGGGACGGCCGCCCGCGCAACGGAGCACAGCCCGAACCCGGAGCGCAAGGGCTTGCCGGGTCGTGGGGCTGCGGGCCTATCATTCCCATGTGGGGCGTTCGTCCGGCGTCAGGGTCAGGGGCACCAACGGTCGCCCCCTTCGTCGCGACTTTACAGGCGAAGGTAGGGATGTGGGTCCTTGCCGTGGAAACCCAAAAACCAGTGGTCCAGGTCAAGGTCGAGACCAAGTTGGCGACCGAGGCTGGAGTCTTGAATCCCATCAAACGCCGGATTAAAGAGATACTCGACATCGGCATCTTCACAGAAGATGTCTTGGAAGTCGCCGAGGTCAACTCCATCCTCTTCTTCCGTGGCTACCACGAATGCACGCAGGACCAATTCTTCACCGGTGCACTGAGGGATCACACTCTCTCCGTCCCACTCACCTAATCCGGCCAGAACCTGAACTGCGCACACCAAGAGCATTTTCAATGTCACTCCGCTGTATAGATGGCCAATTTGACGAGGCACCTACCAATCATTATCTTCTACAAAGCAGTTCATAGAAGACCGATCCGACGAAGTGTCAAGAACAGAAGCCAAATTGTCCAATAGCATGTCGATGAAAACAACGCCTTGAGCAAGCAACAGCTGGTATCGTCGGTCGGATCGTAAGGTAACCACCTCGCCACCTCCGGAATTGCCGAGTCGACTTGATTCGGCCACAGACTTCGCGCCCGTGGCGCCTTGTTCCTGCTCTCTCGGCACCGATCATGTCGTTGCCGTAAGAGTGCTCCCCCGGTTCGGCACAAGGCGGATACCGTCCGCGTAGACGATGTAGCAGAAAGGTCCCGGCGCCGCACAAGCCTCGGCGATGCGTTCAAGATTGTGGAGAAACCGCGCGGCCATCTCGGGGCCGGTTAATGTGCCATCTCGCAAGCAGAAGCAACGCACAGTCGCATTGTGAACCGCTTGCCGTTCCAAGATGTTGCGAAAAATGCGTGCGTCCTTCATCCAGACCGCCTCACCCCGGCGACCCGCTTCTGTCAGCCATTCGGTATCGTCGACGAACTGGTCATGCTGAGCCCCATACCTGTCCGCCGAGGTGGTGAGGCGCAACCCGGCGCCCCGAAGGATGTCTGGCACCACGTGGCGGCCCAAACTGCGGTCCAAGAACAGGTCAGGAAGCTGATCGGGATGCGACACGCAGGGCATCCTCGACATCTGCCCGCGCCAAGCCGTAGTCAGTCGCCACCGTGTCGAAGTCCTCCCCCGCCCAAATTCGGTGCAGGACATCCTCGACCTTGACGCCCGACCTGCTGAAGAACGGCTGACCAAACGAGCGGCGGGGATCGATGATCACTTCCGTGTGGCGGTATGCCGGCAACCGCAGCATAGTAGGAAACCCATCGGCGCCCCACGTGATGAGCTTCAGGTAGTCTCTGACCACATCCGTGAACACCTGTTGACCATTGCGAACGGTCACGAGCCGTGCGATGGAGTCCGGGGCCTCCTCGTTCCCCCACCGATACAGCACCTCCACTCCGTCGGTGAAGAGGCGTCGCGCCACCAAGGCATGTTCCAATCCGGTCGTCTCTTTCAAGACCGCGATCGCCGGTCGAATGCGCTGCATGGAGACGCCCGCATGCCGAAAAGCGGCAAGCACAGCCGCTTCCGCCAAGCCAATGAACGTCACACCAGAATCCCCCCGACGCGGCGCGCCGGCCCGCTGCACCAACGGGCGCCAGTGCGCCACGGTCGACGGCGGCACCTGAAGGAACTGGCCAACCTGCCGCACGGTGTACAGTGGCACCGTAAACCGGATGTCCGTGCCGGCTCCCATGCCCACCAGCGCCCCTCTCCACCCCATTATGCACCACATGTTCGCTGAGTGGCCCCGAGACAAGCCCAATTCGAAAGAAAATCTCCGCGCGATCGCGCCTCGGCGATTGATGCGGAACACGTGATGCTCAGGCGCGGCTCACGCGCTTCTATGAGACGGTGTGGAGCCAGGTGCGCCGAACTCGCGTGCTGGGACGCCTCGTGGACGAACTGCTTGCTTATGGCCACCCGCGCAATTCGGGGCGCCGTCACCCGGGCACTTCATCATCTGACCGATCTTGCGGTGCTTGAGCACGGGCAGCGGCGCGGCGACTACGTACTGATGGAAAAGAGGTTTGGTGACGGGATGCGCAGGTTCCCGCGAGCCCGAGGGATCTAAAGGTGGGCCGCCCGCATAGCGCGGCGCCGTGGTCCGCGTGGTCCCGACCGTCATGCGTGTCTGACCCGCAGCAGCCTGCCCCGGGCCAGCGGAGCTTAGATGACATCGTCGATCCAAGACGTCGGGGTTGTAATTGTGCGTGCGACCACACGGTCCGCCGCCCAGCAGTCCGAGTCGAAATGGCTCGATGGTCTTGCGGCGTGCGCGGCACCCGCGTCTCATGGGGCCGCCCGGCCCCTGTCGTACCCGTGGCGGGGCGCGAGAATTCCAAGGACCGGCTGGGACAGCCTGCCATACGCACAGCGGGGCGGCCCATATTTTCTCTAGATTTCAAATAGAGAAACGGTCGGCTCGCGGTTCGGCACGGGGCCATCAATATCTTTCTTAGGCTCACGCCTCGGCCATCGAGGATGCGTCCGCGCTGGTCGGACAGGGTTCTTTGAATTCGCGTAGGAGGTGCGTGCTGTGACTACGCCAGCCGCTGAGGCGTCACCGGGACTTGCGATGGGACCGCTCGACGACGCTCAGCTCAGCAAGATTCACTGGCGGATCACTTTGTTGTCCGCCATGGGCCAGTTCCTGGACGGGTATGATCTGTTGATTATCGGTGGGGCCCTGCTCCTGATCGTCCCGATGTTCAAGCCCAGTCCCGCTACCTTGGGCTTGCTGTCGGCGTCGGCGTTTGTCGGATCGTTTCTGGGAGCCATCGTAGCCGGGTGGATGGGGGACAAACTCGGTCGTCGCAGCATTTTGCTGTGGGACCTGTTCTTCTTTGTAATATGTTCCCTGGGAGCGGGGTTCTCGCAGAACATGACCGAGATCATCATCTTTCGGTTCCTGATCGGGGTGGGGATTGGGGCGGACCTGCCCGTGGCGTACGCGCTCATCGCGGAGACGGCTCCCAAGCGGACCCGTGGCAGACTGCTCGCCGCGCCGCTGGCGATGTGGGGACTGGGTGGAGTGCTGGCCGGCCTGGTTGGATTCCTCTTCATTACCTATGGCGGACCGGATGCATGGCGGTGGATGTTCTGGGTTGGCGTACTGCCGGCGCTGGCGGTCCTGGCGTTGCGGCGATCCCTGCCCGAAACACCGAGGTGGCTGGCTGCTGCGGGCCAACTTGACAAGGCCAAGGCGGTAGCGGCCACGCTGATGACCGAGCCCCAGCCCGAGGTAGCGAGCTCCCCTGCCAGGATCGTGCCGGAGGTGTCCCGTGAGCGCCAAGCCACCCGGTTTGGCGAGTTGTTTTCCTCGTCCTATGCCCGTCGAACATGGGTCGGCTTTCTCCTGATGGTGGTGCGGCACCAGGGTGCTGACCACCGACCACCCCTGCCCCCACACCGCCGTCATAGTGACATGGCTGCCATGGCCCTTGTCGAACACCATGGTGATGGGATCACCCGTGAGCGCCGTGAGCTGACGGTAGCGCTGGTCGAGCCGGTCCAACGCCTGCCCAAACGCCGTCGGGTCGGGCACGTCCCCCGGCTACGTGGTGTGCACCAACGGGACATGGTCCGCCACCGTCGCCAAGAGGGCGAGGTTCACCTGGTGGAGGTCGTGGCGCTTCTGCTTGTTATGGCCCCGCTGGGCGAGCGGGCTGGGCGTCGGCGTGCCAGGTCCGTGAAGACGTTCGTCGCATCGTAGACCAGGGTGGTGACGGGCACCTCGAACCGGCTCACGGCGGCGGCCGCCACGGCATCTTCGATGGCGGCCAGCGCGTCGGCGTCGACCGCCTCCAGGGCGCGCCAGAAGGTTTGGCTCGTAAACGCCGTGGCGGGGATGCCCCAGTGCCGACGCAACCACGTCTGGTCGTACCAGGCCCCGATCGGGGCTTGGCTCCGGGGGGCCACCACCTGGTTCAGCGCAGCCAAGACGAGATAGTACCCGAGGGAGACCCCTCGGGCGCACTGGGGCACGACCCGGTCAATGATCCCCACGAGGTCGAGGCGTTCCACGAGGGACCAGAGGGCCGCCAGGGCCCCGAGTCGGCCACGACGACCGGGCCGGGGGTCTGCCGCACCCGGGCGGCGAGGGCCTCCGCGGTCCCCAGGTAGTGCTGCCAGACAATGCGGGGCTGCCTGTTGACGCGGCGCGACTCGACGACGTCCCAGTAGTCGTGGCCCTGTTTGCGCTTTTTGACGAGGCTGGGGCGTACGCCTACTGTGCCCACGGCAGTCTGGACCACACTGTGAAGCTGGCCGTCTGCGCATCGGGTGCCACGTGGCTTCACAGGTGCGATCAGGGAGTCCACCGTCGCAAGGTGGCGTCCAACTGTCCCCGGTTCATGTCACCCGTAGCGACAGCCATCATCGCCTCGTAGTACGCGGGCTCGGGGATGGGACACCGGACACCGTTGACGGCCGCGAACGTCAGCATCGCCATCCCTCCCGTCCTCTTGTTGCCGTCCACAAAGGGGTGAGACGTGATGAGCCCATGGCCCAGAGCCGCCGCCATCGCCAGGACATCGCCATAAACGTATGCACCGTCAAATGTGGCTGCGGGTTGCCTGACCGTGCTCTCCAGCGCGCTCCAGTCCCGAACGCCATAGGAACCTCCGTATAGTCGAATTTGGTCGTCGTGGATGGCCGCCACGAGGCGCACGCTGAAAAACCGCACGCTAGTCCGCCAAGCGGCGATTGGCATTGCGATAGCGCGGTTCCAATTCGGCATAGGTCAGCCACGCCGCCTGGGCATCGGGATCCCACGGCCGGATAACCACCTCTCCGTCGCTCACCTCCAGGGCCACCGTCTGGTCCTCCGACAAATGTGCCGCATCTAAGATGCGGGAAGGCAGCGTCACCACCAGGGAGTTGCCAACCCGCCGCAGACGCACTGTTTCCATCGGACGCCCCTCCTTACGTGTATACACAAGTATACCACACTCGGCGAAGCGCGCACCCGTTCGTTTCATCCGTTTTGGCTCCTCGGTTCCTCTTCCCGCTTCGATCCCCGGCCGCCGGGACCTGAAGCCGCTCTCCACGACAGGTTGTGCGGTCACCCGCTTCTCGCCGACGCCCATCCTCCGATATACGTGGTATATCTACCGCCTTCACAGCCCCACCAGCGTGACCGGCCGTGGCGGCGCGGCGGACGCCACCGCGCATCACCCACGTCAGGCGCATGCCGCCCCGGGGGAACGACCCCGGCCCGGGGCTAGCCGCCGGCGCGCTCGGCAACCTCAGCGACTGCCCGACAGGAGGGTGAGGGCCATCAGGACGCTCCCGGCGATAGCCAGGAGATAAGAGGCGCGCTCGGCTGCTCCAAAGCTCCGAGGCGCCCCGGCGGACCACCGGCCCAGCATCAGCATGAAGAGCAGGCACAGCACCCAGCCCCGGGCCCAACAGATGAGCCGTGTCGGCGAATCCGCCCAACACGGCCGGCGCCACGCGATGACCCAGGTTTCCTGCGGCCACCGCGATGCTGACAAGGGCGGCGACGGCCAACAGCCCATGCCATCGGCCGACCAGAGTGCGTGGCGTGCCGGGCGCGTCCATGGGAAACCAGCTGATGGCCGCCCGAGCCAGCACAAAAGAGCCCAGCGCCCCCAGCTCAATGCTGTCGCGCCCGGGCACCCCCACCTGCACCACCGCCCAAAACAGCGCCGTGCCTGCCAGGGCAAACGCCAACGTCGCGACACGGTACCCGCCGCGATACAGCGGGGCGTCAAGCGCAGGTACAGGAGACTCCCCACCGTGCCAGCCAATCCGGCCAGCGCCACCACGGCGGCCACTTATCCACTCACACCTCCATATATGCAACGTAGTTTCCTATCAAGGACTATAGTGAGGTCATGGGCAGGACGTCAACGGGCACATACCGACTTGGGGACTTGCTGGCACTGGCGCACGCAACCTGGGTGGCGCAGATGGCCGCGGCCTTAGGTGATCGCGGCTATCTGGGCTATCGCCGCACGGACGCGTGGGTCATGCGGCGGCTGTTGGCAGGGCCGCTGGCCATCACGCAAGTGGGCTCGCTCTTGGGCATAACCCGGCAGGCGGGTCGCAAGATCATAAACGGCTTGCTGGACCGCGGCTATGCCGCCACCGAGCCCGACGCCCAGGATCGGCGGCGGGTGAACGTCATCCTGACGCCCGCCGGCCAAGCGTACGCCGCCACGGTGGTGGACGTGACTGCGTCCTTGAACCAAGCGCTCGTGGACCGGGTCGAGCCGGGCGACCTGGCTGTCGTGGACCGCGTGTTGCGCGCCGTGCTGGATGAGCACGCCCAGCTTCTGGCGGACGGATTGATCTCTCCTCCGCCGCCGCAGTAGCGAGGCCAGGCGACAGACGACGCCCGTTCGGCCAGTCAACAGCCAAGCTTCCTCAGCGCCGGGCGGGCACCCAAGACGTGGCCCATCGATTCGGTCTGCTGGGCTGGCCACCGATTTGGGGAGCCAATCACGGGGGGACTTAACGCATCCACGCGCGCGAAACGTTGAGTCCGCCGACCGCGTTATCGAGGAAAAAAGGGAGAGAGGAGACCATCATGCCGCTACGCAAGCTCGCGTGGGGAGCCGCAGCGATGGGCACGGCACCATCGGCCCGGGGCAGTGAGTTGGGCCAAGGCACTGGCAGGCACCCCACGACTCAATGGACCTCTTCGTCGGAGAAGCCATTGCGGCCTCTCCCAAGCACATTGCCCACACCATGGCGGGTCAACCGAATGGGTTCTCCGGGATTATCCGCCGCGTTCAGGGCAACCTGGTCACGCTGCAGCGCACCAAATTCGTGGGAGACAACAGCACCGGTCACGCCACCCTTCGCCGCAGGCCCGTGCTGACCACCTTTCGCATCGCTCCCTACAGCCGGTTTTCGTGGCAAGGCGGGAACCAGCCCGCGTTTTCGGCCGGCCAGCTGAAAGCGGGCCAATATGTCGACGGCCTGTGGGAAGGAGCGGTCTCGCACCCGATCGTTACCAGTGGACCATTTTCCCGTCGCCAACGGCCTGGGGCGTTCTCCAGTCGCCAACCTACGCCCATCTGTTCCACCAGTCCCCGCCAGCCAGCTCCTCGGGGGGAGCGGCTCCGTGGTATCGCTCGACGCCTCGTGCCCCAGAATCAGTGCCGGGATCCCCGTGCGCGGCAGGGCAGCCCGGATGCGTCGTGCTCACTTGGAAGTCGGTGTGCTTAGACCGCCATATCACCACCACGGCCACCGTGGTGCCACGCGCGCCGGCCAAAGCCACCGGCCCTAAGTCTGGGTCAACACGGCCGACCAGATACTCGCGGCCCTTGCAAACTATTGTAAGCGCATTTCTAACTCAGGACACTAGGATATGCAGATCACCTCACAACGGCTCTGTTCCCAGCGGGTCAGCAGCTGTCCGAGCGTGTGCATGAGGACATCAAGTTCCTCCGGCGTGCTGTGCACCCAAGTTTCAAGGTGTCGCGACGACGCCCGGTCCTCCGCCGACGCGGTGAAACCGGGTAGCCGCCGCTCGGTAGCACCGCTCCACGTGTCCTGCCTCCACCTCGGTGCGCCACGGTCACCAAGCCCCGGTCAGGAGCTTCTTCAGGTGGTAGTGCACGTTGCCTCCAACCGGTCCGCCAGTTCCGCCGCGGTCCCCTCCACCTCGGCCACGGCATGTAGGAAGGGCAGTCGTAGCGGACTCGCGAGGAGCTTGTGCTGCTTGGCCGTCACGGCCAGGACGTCGTCCAGAGGCATCGTCGTATCCGTATTATTAGAGCAGTCTGCCTACGTCGCTTTTCGCCGTCATCGCTCCCAATATCAAGAGCGGGCGGCCGGTTCGGGACGCGATCGCCTCCCTGTTCAATTCCACGCGCCCGGGACTGGTGCGGGAGACGTAGTATCGACTGGGCAACCTGGATGACGAGTCATTTCCGCGGCAAGAGGAACGAGGACGGGTGTCCGGCGCGATTGTTCCTTGATTCCTTGGTCACGGTGCTTTACCATAGTGCTTGGGAGGCTTCGTCGTGGTCAGACAGGGACGCGTGAGCGCCAAGAACCAGGTGACGCTGCCAGCCGCCTTGATGCGCGCCACACGCATCAAGGCGGGAACCACCGTGGAATTCTCCATGGATCCACACGGCCGCATAACGGTGGCGCCCATCCGCCAGATTCCAGCCATAGAACAGTTCATTGGCATCTGGCGGGACAAGGTCCCCTACCGAACCGGCGAAGATCTGGTCGAGGACTTGCGCGGGCCCGTCGACCCATGAACGGCACAGCGGTGGACACCAACATCCTGTCGGAGATTTTTTTGGGGGGACCTCGCGCTGCCAGCGCCGTACGATCTTTGAAGGATGCACTCGCTGTCGGCCCCGTCCTCGCCAGCGGCATGGTCTACACTGAGCTTTGCAGCGTCGGCCCAGCCGACGCCGTGGCTCGCCTCCTCAGCGACATGGGGATTGAACTGGACTCCGAGCTGTCCTTCGAGATTTGGGACATCGCGGCGTGCGCGTGGCGCACATACTTAGGCCGACGACGAGCGACTGGCTCTTCCTACCACTGCCCAGCCTGCGGCCAGGCGAATGATACGTTCCTCTGCGTTGAATGCGGCACGCGCATTGGGGGGCCCCGGCACATTCTGGCCGACTTTCTCATCGGCGCCCACGCGTCCGTTGCCGCGTCTTGCCTGCTCACATGGGATCGGGGCATCTATCGAGCATTCTTTAGCAACCTTAGGGTGATTTACCCGCCCGTCTAGAGCGCGTCAGGGTGCGGGCGGGAGGGCCGGCGGGTCGTCGCACGCGCCTTCGTGTTTCGGCCCGGAGTATTTGACGGGGTCTTAAGGGCCCGACAGCTTGGTGCGGAAAGGGGTTCGTCACGACGCATGATCGGACGGTCGCAGCCGCGGCGGGACTGCGGACGCGGTGCACAGCCGTGAGTTGGGAATAAAACTAGCGCACCCGCCGGTTGGCGGCCGCCGCCGAGCCCCTGACGCCGGGGCCAGTCGGCACCGCGGTGGGATGCCGCCCCCTATCCGACTGGATCGGGCGACGGTTGCACCGTTGTTACGGACTAACTCGCATCTGATAATGGCCGGAGTTCCCTTGCCTCCTTCATCACTCGGCCATCACTCGGCGGGATGATGCGCCTGGGACACCCGGGAGCTCCCGGCACGGGATGCTATTGAGGGCCGATCAGCGTGATCTTGACGATACGTCTAGAATAGGATTCGATTCCCATGATGGGCGCAGAACCTACGTGCGTTGACCACCCCGCTCTGGCCGCCATAAGGGGGTGCCGATCTTGTCGACGAGAGTCGCGGTGACTTCGGCAACGCTGGACTGGGCCATCGACCGGTCGGGGAAGAGCATCTCCGCCCTGCAAAAGCACTTTGCGCACCTGGACGACTGGCGTTCCGGGACGAAGCGTCCAACACTGACCCAGTTGCGGAAGTTTGCTCAGGCAACCTTCACGCCGTTCGGATACCTGTTTTTGGAGGTCCCCCACGCGGAGAGACTTCCGCTGCCGTATTTCCGCACCCCAGCCGGTCTAGCCCCTCCGTCCCCCACTGCCAATCTCCTGGACACCGTATTCGCCATGCAGCGGCGCCAAGCCTGGGCGCGAGAGTACCTCGGGGAGCAGGGCCAACGCGCGGTGCCACTGGTCGGCTCCGCCCAACTGGGCGAACTCCCCGGCGACACGGCGAGACGCCTGCGGACCTTGCTCGACCTGGATGACGGGTGGGCGCGGGCTCAAGCGACCTGGGCGGATGCCCTCCGCCACCTGATCGCGGTACTCGACACTCATGGAGTCATGGTGGTCGTGAACGGGGTGGTCGGCAACAACACCCGACGACCCTTAAGCGTGTCGGAGTTCCGCGGCTTTGCGATGTCGGACGACCTGGCGCCCTTGTTGTTCGTCAACGGCGCCGATGCCAAGGGCGCCCAATTGTTCACGATCGCACATGAAGTGGCCCATCTGGCGTTTGGGAAGAGTGCCGCGTTCGACCTCCGGAACCTACTGCCGGCAGACGATCCCACCGAAAAAGCCTGCAATGATGTCGCGGCCGAGTTTCTCGTCCCCGCAGGTCTGCTTCAGTCCTACTGGAACGAGGTACGGGATCAGGAAGACTGGGTCGGGCTTATCGCCCGCCAGTTCAAAGTGAGTCGCATTGTCGCGATGCGGCGGGCACTGGATCTGAGTCTCATTGGTCGAAGCCAGTTCTTTGAGTTATACAACGAGCAATCGCAGCGGGACCGAGCCCCTCGTCAGAGCACGGGTGGCAACTTCACGGCCATGCAGCGGTATCGGGTGGGTGCGCTCTTTGGGCGTCTCGTGGCCACCGCTGCCCGGGAGGGGACCATCCCCTACACCGAGGCGTTGGGACTCACCGACCTCAGCGGGCAAACCTTCGACCAGTTTGTGCAATCGCTCCACCATGCGGGAGGACGGCCATGAGCGATACCTTTTACATCCTTGACACGAGTGTCTTCGTCCAGGCGCATCGGCAGTATTACCCCTTTGATGTCACGCCGGCCTTTTGGGACGCGCTCCTTGACTGTGCCCGCCGCAGCTGCCTGGCCCGTCTCGACGCAGTCGATCGTGAGATCACCGGCCGCGACGAGCTCTTCCAATGGGCACGCATCCACCACAGCGACCTGTTTCGCTCGACCGATGTGGCCGAGGTGACCGAAGCCTACGGGCGCGTCATCGCCTGGGTCACAAACAACCCCCAATACTTGGAATCGGCCAAGTCGACTTTCTCCTCGGGGGCCGACGGGTGGGTCATCGCCTTCGCCATGCCCCGAGGCCACATCGTGGTCACCCAGGAAGTATCCAGTCCGACCTCCCGCAGTACGGTCAAGATCCCTGACGTCTGCGCGGCCATGAACGTGCAGGCCATCAACACGGTTGAGATGATGCGGCGCATCGGGGTCCGTCTGGACGGGTTTTCGACTCAGGCGTAGGCAATTGTCGCTGCACGGACCAAGGGCGGCCACATGGGCACGCACTGCCGATCGCGAATCCGCTTACGGCGCAGGATGGGTTAGGGTCCGATGCTCAGAGGCGGTTGGTCCCAATTGGTCCCGGTATCGCAACATCCAACACCATGGATCCAACTCAGGACCCTCAGGCGTTGGCCAAGGCACTCGACGATGTGTAGCAGCAGCCGCTCAGGTGGCGGAGCGCTTTACCGCCCGGCACTGTGGGTCCGGTGCCGCTTTGTGTTTCGGGACTGACGCCTCGTAAAGCTTACCCGCTGGCCGCCGCGGCCATCCTCTTTTCCATCAGCGCACGCGCCTTTTGCGCGGTGGCAGGAAAACCAAATCTCAACACGAAGGTTCTTGATGTTGGTACCATGGCGATAGCGGTCGAGATGCGCACAGGGGACCATGGCGGAGTCTGCCGTGCGAGGCGTGTCGAACAGCCCATGCACGATCGTCCGAAACGTTTCCCCCGTTTTTCCGAAGGTCATCCAAAGCGTTGTGGAGGTGAACCGGTGGCAGACATGAAGGACATGCGGGACGCTGGAATCATGGGCGAAGTGATTGAGAAGGACGGGCACGAACAGGTGGTGGACACCGAGTCCGAGGCCATCGGCCCGGACGACTTTGACATGCTGGCCAAGCCGCTGGCCGCCCGCATCGCCACCCTCACCAAGCGGGTGGGTCGCCTTGGTCGGCTGCCACGCCACGTGGAGGAATTGGACCTATTCAGCGCCCGGAAGCTTTCCGACGAGGTGGCCGAGGTTATCGATGAGTTGTCCCACGAGGTGGGCAACTTCGGCGACATCTCCCGGCGGGCGTGCCTGGCGGCCAGCGATGTCGACGAGACGCGCTGGGCTGCGGAGTTTGAGCAGGCCTTGTCACTCGCGGACCTGCCCGTTGCCGGCCGCTACCCCCAGTACGATGTGTTTCCTTTCTATGTGAAGGTTGACCTGGCGGCAGGCGCTGTCTCGATCAACAACCGCACGAGCCATGTGCTCCGTCCCGCCGTGCTGGCCAAGCTGGTTCGCGCGGAGTGGGAGAAGGTGCACCGCGCCGCATTCAACGATCAGCAGTTTTTGAAGGCCCTTTACGCGCTTTATGACGTGCTGCCCAAGGACCTCATGAAGGGGGCGCCGCTCCGCCGGGCGCACGAGCTCCTGACGGTGCGCACCGGCACCGCCGCGTATCCCCTGCGCCAGTTTGCCTTTGACCTGTATCGGGTGCGGCGCACCAACATGACGCTGGACGGACGACGGCTGGTGCTGAACAAGAGTCACGGCAAGGGCGTGTCGGTGCCCGACGGACACGGCGGGACCGACCTCTTGGGTACCTACGAAGTGGTGAGAGAGTGAACCCCCAAGCTTGGCGCACCGAGGGCGAGCCTCCCACCGCGCTGCGGCTCCTGCGGCAGGTGTCCGTGGACCCCGCCGACATGATCGCGTTTCTCCGCGAGCACTACGCCCAGCGCTTCATCCCCCAGGGCGGCAGCAAGGTGAAGTGGATCGTTGGCACTGCAGGCTCGGGGAAAACCCACGCGCTCCGCATGTTGGAGATGGCCGCATCCGAGGATGGGCTTTTGACGGCAGCGCTCGATGCCGCCACCACGCCCCTGCGCGGCATTCAAGAATTTGGCCATGCGGTCCTGACCGAGCTGGACACGCTCCAGATTCTCCGAGGACTCCGGGATGGCGTCATTCGCCGCCTCGGGTACGACACCTCAAGCATTCCCCCGTCCACCACCCTCTTGGACTGGCTCGTGGCCGAGCGCGGCCGCATTCGGGTCCGAGCTATGGCCGACATCCGCGAGCAGGTGGACCAGGCCCTATCTCCGGTGGACGTGGACCTTTCGCTCAAGGTGGCCGTGTCCTTCAAAGTTGGTGAGCTTCTGGGCGTGCCCAGCCCAGACCCCGAGACCCTCGATGCCTGGCTGAAGGGCGAGCCTCTGCGCAAGCCCCTCATGGGGCGGCTGGGCCTGACCCAGGCGCTCAACCGGCAGAACGCCAGGGCCATTCTGCAAGGATGGGCCGTGCTGGCCCGCGCGGCCGGCCGCGGCGGCCTCCTCATCACCGTGGACCGGCTGGACCAGCTGGTGGCGTCCAAGGGCGACGGCGGCACGGTGTATTACACCGCGGGCCGCCGCGAGGAAACCTATGAGATGCTGCGCGAGTTCATTGACGATGGCGACGTGCTGCCCGGGCTGTGGCTGGTGCTGGCCGCGCGGCCGACCCTGTTTCAGGATGAAAAGCGCGGCATCTCGTCCTATCCCGCGCTGAAGGATCGGGTGTCCACGGAGCTCACCTCGGTGGAGCTGAATCGCTTCTTGGACTGGCTCGACTGGGACAGCGTCTTTGCGGCCGACCCGGGTGCCATGCGCCGGGTCGCCGACGCATGGGCCGCGGCCACGGGAGGCAGCCCCACCGTCGCACCGGACGCCGGCTCGATTTCGCAGGTGCGACGGACCATGCTGGCGAGCCTCGGGGCCCCGGTCCCGCACCAGGCGCCGCTTGACGATTGCGACGAGCCGCTCGGCGTCGTCCGTGCACAAGGCCCGAGTGACGGACCCACCGACCACACGGGAGAAGGGGGGAGCCACTTTGGCAACTGACGCACGCTACGAGGCCGAGCGCGTGCTGGAGAGCCTTCGCTCCGGTGTGCCGTCCGCTCCCTTGGCCGAGCGCCTGGCCATTGGGCGCGAGCGGCTCTTGGAGAAGGTTGACCAGGTGCTGGAAGGCGGGCTGGCCCGGCCCCTCGTGGTCCGGGCCAGCTACGGGGACGGCAAAACGCACTTCCTGGAGGCGGTGGCGGTGCGGGCACGGCGGGCCGGATGGGTCGTGAGCACCGTCTCCGTGAGCCGCGAAACGCCGCTCGCCAATCTGGACAAGTTCTATGCCGCGGTGGCCGGCGCCACCCGCCTCCCCGATTCCACGGTGTCGGGCTTGGCGCCGCTCTTGAACAGGGTGCGCGAGCGCGGCCCGGCACGCACGAACCTAGAGAATGTGCCCGAGCGCCTGCGCTGTGCGCTCGATGCGTACTGCTTGGACGTCGTCGATCAGCGGGACGAGCTGTTGGGCGAACTGTCGGGCCGGCCCATCGGGTCCCTGCGCAAGATCCTGCGCGACGCGTTTTCCCACCCGGTGAAGTTCGCGCCGTTTTCACCCAGCCGCGAGGCGATCGGGTACTTTCGGCTGATGGACCGGCTGGTGGCCCTCGCTGGCTATCGCGGCTGGGTCCTCCTTGTCGATGAACTGGAGCTGCTGGGCAAAACGGGCATTGGGCAGCGCGCCCGGGCGTATGCCAATCTGGCGCACCTCATCCACGGCGGCGAAAGCCTCGAGCACACGTGGGTGGTGGCGGCACTGGCCTCCAACTACTACCCCGAAGTGATAGAAGCCCGCCAGGACCCTCGTACCGCGCCGGAGTGGCTGGACAAGCGGAACAGCCCAGACGACGCTGCCGATGCCCGGCGCGGGATCCAGTTCCTACTCCAGGCCGAGCTGCTGCCCCCGCTGACGCTGGACGAGGTTGACCAGCTGCTGCTCATGGTGCGAGAAGCGCACGCGGCCGCCTACGCCTGGGCGCCTCCCGAACCCGAAGCCTACCTCTCCGCGGTCCGCCGCCTCGCCAAGTCCGGTGCCCCGGTGCGCACCCGCATCCGGGCCGCCGTGCAGTGGCTCGACCTGTGGATGCAGTACGGCCACGCGCCCACCATCGAGGTGTGGAATCCCCAAGGCACGAGCCTCGCGGAACTTCCCGACGAGGCCGCTGAGCAGCCGACCGGCGTGAGCCGGCCGGCCATCTTCTGAGATGGGCGGGGATTCCGCGGACGCCCGGGTGGCGCTCGCGGCGTTAAAAGCCAAGGCCCACGCCGTGATGGGGGATCTGGTGGTAGAGCGCATCCCCGACCTGGGCGGGGTGTTTGCCCAACTGCCCCGCTATGTCGGGGAGTATCTCGTGGCTACGTACGGCTTGGCCGCCGCCCGCCAACGAGTCGCCGAATTTTTCCCTGCGAGCGACCGCATTGAAGCGCTGCAATACCGGCTCATGCGGGAGGGCGAGCTCGTGGTGCTGGCCGAGCTGTCCGCCACGCCCAACCTCCGACAGGATCGACTGGACGGCCGGGTAGAGCCGTTGGGAATTGCCGTCCAGGTGCCGGATGCCCTGGTTGAGTATGCCCCCGGCCTGCTGGGAGGGGGGCTCTGGGGACGCATCCACCTCGCGTACCGACCGCCGCGCCAAAGGGGGGAACCCACCGCGCAAGTGCTGGACTTCCAACCCATCCCCACCGACGCCGACCTCAGGGTGTTTGTCAGGTACCGACGGCAGTTTTCCCTGGAGGAGTGGCTCGACCTGTGGCTGGTGTCCATGGGGTACAGCCCGGCAACGCTCGCCGAAGGCGTCCGGAACCCCTTGCGCGTGAAGCTGTTGTTGCTGACGCGTCTTATCCCGCTGGTGGAGCCGCAGTACAACCTGGTGGAGATGGGCCCGCGCGGCACGGGCAAAACCTATCTGTACCGGAATGTGACGCAAACCGCCCTGGTAGTCAGCGGCGGCCGCGCCACGCCGGCCGACCTGTTCGTCAACCTCCGCACCGGCCGCCGCGGCATGCTTACGCGCACCGACGCGGTCGTCTTTGACGAGGTCGCGGGGCTGCAGATGCACGACGACTATGGCTCCGTCTCGATTCTCAAGGACTACATGGAAAGCGGGCACTTTTCCCGTGGGGGCCAGGACCACAGCGCCGACGCATCCATCGTGCTGCTCGGCAATCTGGCCGTCGAAGGCGGCCAGCCGGCCTCGTACTACGACCACCTGTTTCAGGTGTTTCCGCCCGCGCTCCAGGACGCTGCCATCGTCGACCGCATTCATGCCTATCTGCCTGGATGGGAGCTGGCCAAAATCACGCCGCAAACCCTCGCGGTCGACTTTGGCTGGCCTGCCGACTACGTGAGCGCGCTGCTGCGTCACCTGCGAGACTGGGGCGTCGACGATGCCGTGCGGGGGCTCACGGCGTCCCGCCCGCTTGAGGGCGCCACCACCCGCGACCAGCGGGCCGTGTTCAAGACCCTGAGCGGCCTCGTCAAGCTCTTATTCCCCGACGGTGATGTGCCCGACGAGTCGGCGCCCTTGCTGCTGGGACTCGCCGCCGAACTGCGCCAGCGAGTGCACCACCAACTGGTGTCCATGGCGCCGGGAGAATTCGCGCCCAAGGTCCTGCAGTTTGCCGGCGTCGACACGCTCACCGCGGCCGACTTGGTGCGCGCGCGGGCGCTGGACCAGCACGACGAGCGGCTCAACGAGCATCCCGACGTGGGCGAAATCACGGCGCTGCTAGCATTGGTCAATGGCGAAGGAGACCCCATCGGGGGCGATGTCCAGGTGATCCAGTCCTCGCTCCTGCCCGGCGCCGCCGGCCTCACGCTCACCGGGTTCCATGGCCCCGCCATGCAACAGTCGGCCCAGGCGGCGTACCACTACCTGCGGGATCACCGCACCGAGTTTCGCATCCCCGTCGAGTCCATGGAGAGCGCGCAATTAGCCGTGCACCTTGTCCAGATCGAACAGAACCGCGAGGGGTCGTCGGCCGGCCTGGCTTTCTTGTTGGCCATGCTGTCCGCGCTGACGGGCCGCGCCGTGCTGCCTGCCCTGGCCGTTACCGGCGAGGTGGCGCTCCATGGCCAGATTCTCCCGGTGGGCGGGCTCATTCCCAAGCTGTACGCGGCGCTGCGGCATGGGCGCCGCCGCGTGATCGTCCCGGAAGAGAATCGACGCCAGGTGGACGATGCCCCGCCTGAGTTGCGCGACCACCTTGAGATTTGCCTGGTAGCCACCGTCGCGGAGGCCGTGCAGCAAGCCTATGGGCTCCGGGTGGTGCCGCGCCGGAGTCAGGAATCCTGAAGCGATGCGTTCCTGCCCCTTCCCGACCGCGTGCGAGCGCCGCCTGGGGATGACATGCCGTGCAGCGACCCTGGTGTGGGAGGCACACCCAAAGCACTAAGGACCCCTCTGGGCCCGGCCGCACCTACGACAGCGCCTCCTGACGCCACGCCCGATTCCGGGCGATCCATTCATACTCGGGGACGGGCGCCCGCGCGGCGGAAAAGATGGCCCCCACCGGGCAGACCGGCTCGCAGCGGCCGCAGTCCATGCAGGTGTCGGGGTCGATGAGCCGGGTGAAGCGGCCGCGGCGAATGGCCATCTCCTCACACGCACGCTCGCACTCGGGCTCAAACGTGCGCTCGTCGATGCAGGCCGAGGTCACCACGTGCGCCATGTTGTCTCTCTCCCGTCGCGGTCGATTCCGATTGCCCGGACCACGGATCCTAGTGTCGCTCGCATTATCGGCCTTGCCTCACACCCAGCAATCCATCGGCGGCCTATATCAACCGCCGAAGGCGCCCTGGCAATGTAATCCACGCTCGCGCTTTTGCCGGCGAGACGAGCCTTGCTCACGTGCGCAAAGTCCCGATGGGCACAAGCTATATCCCCCGGAGCCGGCGGCGGCACGCCATTTGACGGATATCTCCCGCGGCCATGACCACCCTCAGGACTGCGTGCAGGTTCCCCGGCCTGGCCGCCCGCTCGAGGGCTCTGACGAGTTTTTTGAGGCGTGGGCCTTCCACGGCGATTGCATCGCCACTTGCCAACTTCACGTGGCCAGGTGCTGCGCAAACCACCCCAGGATGCGCTCGTTGGCGTCAATGCGCGTCTCCAGTCGGCCCTGGCCCAAAAATCCGTGGCTCTCCCCGGGGTACCGCACCCACGTCACCGGCTTCCGCTGCGTGCGGAGGGCGGAAAAGAGCATGGCCGCCTCCATCGGCGGACACGTGCGGTCTTCATCCCCGTGGAGAATCAGGAGGGGCGCCTTGATGTCCGCCACCCGCGCCAGGGGGGAGTGGTCCCGATAGTACTCGGGGATTTCGTAGGGCCAGCCGCCCATGTCGCCGGCCAGCGACTCCCAGTGGTCATCGCCGTACGCCAACGACACGAGATTGGAGATGGTCGACATGGTCACGGCCGCCTGAAACCGGTCCGGGTACCGGGTGATGAGCCAGTTGGTCATGAACCCGCCGTAGCTGCCCCCAAACACGCCCACCCGGTCGGCCTGGGCCACGCCCTCCTCCACCAGCTGATCGATGAGGCGTACGGTGTCCTCCCCTTCCCGCGTGCCCCAATCCCCTAAGATGAGGTCGGCAAACGATTGGCCGTAGCCGCCGCTCCCGCGAAAGTTCACCGCCGCCACGCGATAGCCGTGGCTCACCAGCATCGCCGTGGTGAAGTTGAAGTACGGGCCGGCCGCCCCATGCGGGCCCCCGTGCATCTGCATCAGGAGAGGGGCGGGCTCCGCGAGTCCCTCCCGCTCCCACACCCAGCCCTCCACCGGACCGTCGGGGGACCCAAGCGCCACCAGACGCGGCGCCGCAGGGCTCCCCACGGTGCGAAGCCACGGGTTCAGGTCGGTCACCCGGGTGGCCCGCCCTTCCGCCAGATTCACCCGCCCAAGCTCCGCGGGGCGATCGGGAAGGAGCACCAGCCCCGCGCCATCCATCCGGTTGGCCGCCAGCGCCAGGGTGCTGACCCCCTCAAGCATGACGGTGCTGGGGCCGCAGGGCGCGGTGGCCACCAGCTTGGTGACCCCACCCCAGTTGGACTGCCACACAAAGCGACCGTCCGCCAACTCGGTGGGGCGCGTGCCGCCAGCGCCGGGCGGCTCCGCCACGTATGCCCCACGGTCCAGCGCATGAGTCCAACAGTCCACGGCACCCGGACGGTCGCAGTCGACCGCCATCAGGTGATAATCCTGCGTCGATCCCGTGATGGCCGAATGATTGTGATAGAACACCAGTCGCCGCCCGTCGCGCGACCACGTCGGCAGCGCCGCCACTCCATCCGAATTGGTGAGCTTCACCCACTGGTCGTCGGCCAGCTCAACCGTGTACACGTCCCACACCCACTCCAGATCCCAGTCCCGGCGGCGGGTGGTCACCAGCGCCAGCGAGCGGCCGTCAGGAGACCAGGTGGGTGCGAAGTGGTGCCACGCGGCCGACCCCACCTGATGGGTCGACCCATCCGCCACGCCGACAACATGCACTTGCCACGTGCGGTCGCCCAAGAAACCGAGCCCATTGGCCTCAAACCGCTCGTGGGTCAGCACCCGCGGCCGGGTGGACCCGTCCGCGGCGGGCAAGTGCTCCAACACGAGGCGCGTCCCATCGGGAGATACCTCCAGCCGCCGCACCGCCCCGGCAAAACGGGCCAAGGAGACAGGCGCATGGCGGCCATCCCAGCCCATCACGTGCTGGTGCTCGTCCTGGCGCATGAGAAAGTAGAGCCACATCCCGTCCGGACTCCACACCGGACTCGCGACGGTGTGCTGCGCAAGCCGCCGCTCTATCGTGTTGTCGGTGCCGAGCGCCATCAGGCAACTGGTGCGGGTGTCGCCGTCAAAGCCCGCCTCCACGTACAGGATGCGGCCGTCGGTGGGGTGGACGGCGATGGCGGAAATCTCGCGGAGCTGGCTCAGCTCGCCGGGCGTCAGTATGTTTGTGCTCATGGCCTGAGTCTATCAGAGGAACGGCGGGCTCGCCCGGCCTGCCGTGAAGCGCCCGCGGCACCGACCCGCCGCCTCACTCGCCATCTGAGCCTCGAGCATCACCAGCGGGACTACAGGCTCTTGCGACACCTGGCCAGTGAGCCCCAGTGCCCGGGGCGCCGCGCAATCGCGGTCCCCGACGGAGGAATCCACCATGACTGACTTCCCCCCATCATGCGGCGACGCTTGCGGCACGACGGGGCGATGCGCATGGACGATGGTGGGTCTCGCGTGTTCCAGGACATTCCCCACGGGCTTCCCGGACGAGCCGGTCGCCTCCATCGCCACGGCCTGGCAGCGGGGGGCGGTCAGCCAATCCCGCAACGCGGTCAGCTCGCGGGTGGGGGTGCCATACGTCCGCACGGTTTTGTCCAGCCCCACCCTGAGGCGACCCCCAGACTCTTCGTCCCCCGATCGATGCCGGCGCACCGATCCCATACGATCGCCATCGTGGTCCCCTCCTTCTGCCCCTAGCGTTGTGTGCCGGCGTCTGACGCACGGGGTCACCGCTCTGGGCGGTCCCCACAACGGGTGGTGCCCTCCCCGGGGCGCCGGTCCAACGGTTCGTTGGGCTCGCAGGCCCACAGATGCCACGACCTCCGCCAGGCGCAGGGACGCGACGATTCGCCGGCCCGTCTTTTCATTCCTGGTGGGGGCCCGCCAGGGCCGTGGAGAACTGTTCCGCGTGCTAGCCCCGAGGGGCCGCGACAAGGCGAGATACCCACGGCGCGCCGGGTCAAACTGTTACGGGCCTCGCAAGACCACAGAGAAACCGACCTCCTCACGGGAGCGCTTCTGCTCCTTCGCGTCGACGGTCCGGAGTCCTGTTTTTCATGGGGCGGGGTGCAGCTCAGCCGCATGGGGAACTGTTAGGCTGGTCACGGTGGGGATACCGGCTGACGTCTGGACGGACGCAAGGCAGCCGGGGTCTTACTTTACGCTCCTTCGGGATCCAAAGCCTCGAGCGAACGACGGCGGCCGGGGGCCCGGCAACCCGATAAGGAGGTTTCGCGTCAGGCTGCGATCCAGAGGCCGATTCGGTCGCGGTCAGCGACCATGAGACAATCCCGCCCGATCCCGGTCAGATAGCGTGGGATTCCACAGATCTACTGGCCGCCAAAAAAGTTATAGCTCCGTTAGGAAAGTATCGGGAACTGGCTATACTCCCGACAACTGGTTATACTTTGGCTCGTGAACCGCGTGAAGAACCCGTACAGCCCAGGGGCCGGTGCTCCTCCGCCGGCGCTGGTGGGTCGGCAGCAGCCATTGGAGGATATGGACGTCGCGCTGCAACGACGGCTCATCGGCCGGTCGGCCAAAGGCATCATGCTGACCGGCCGGCGCGGCGTGGGCAAGACCGTGTTGTTGGCGGAGTTCGCGTCACGCGCGGTGGGCTTTGGGTATGTGCACGAACACATTGAGGCGGGCGACGGGATGGACTTTGCACGCGAGGTCGCATCGGCTGTACGGCGAGTGCTGCTGCAACTCGAAGCTCGCCAGCGTCAGCCCATTGCCCGAGCAGCCAGAGCCCAGGTGCAGCGAGCGTTGGGCGTTTTAAAGGCCTTCTCGGTGCGTCTGCCTCAGGGACCCGAGTTCACCTTGGAAGTGGCCGCTGTTCCCGGTCCGGCCGATTCGGGCGATTTGGCCATCGATTTGGCGGGACTGCTCCGCGAGACCGGAGAAGCCGCCCGAGCGCTTTCGGCCGGCGTCCTCATCACGCTGGACGAACTGCAGTACCTGGCTCCCCAGGACCTCGCCGCCCTCATCGTGGGCATGCACCGTGTGGAGCAGGTATCCCTGCCGATCCAGGTGGCGGGGGCGGGTCTGCCGTCGCTTCCGGGCCTGTTGGGCGAGGTGCGTTCATATGTGGAGCGCATGTTTACTTTTGTGGACATCGGTGCGCTGTCGCCGCCCGATATTGCGGAAGCCCTGTCCCGGCCCGCATGGGACGAGGGGGTGGATTGGGCGGATGAGGCCATTCTGCGCGTGGCAGAGGCGTCGGAGGGATACCCGTACTTTCTCCAGGAGTTTGGCAAGACCAGCTGGGATGTAGCACCGGGTCCCAGCCACATTGGCCTTGAGGACGTCATGCAGGCCATCCCCGTGGCGGAGGCGGAGTTGGACGGAAGCTTTTTTCGCGTGCGTTTCGACCGCACAACGGACAGTGAGCGGGCCTATCTACGCGCGATGGCCCACTTGGGGCCGGGGCCACACGCCACCGCCCAGGTGGCCAAGGCCATGCGACGGACAGTGCAACAGGTGGGATCGGTGCGGGATAGCCTGATTCACCGGGGTCTCTGCTTCGCTCCTCGCTGGGGCCAGATCGACTTCACGGTGCCGATGTTTGACGGATTCCTCCGCAGGGCCCTCAATTAGCCGGCATCGGGCGGCGTGGGGACCGGTCAGCACTTTCCACCACCATTGGGATACCGCGACATCGCGTCGTGGCGACACTACAGTTCTTGTCGTATAACACTACATGCAGTGTAGTGCCGGGAAGTGACTTAGGCCCACGGTGCCCTGGTTTCCGGTCGGCACGCCGCCCGGGGCAGACGACGTGGTGGACCGCGAAGCGTTCCTTGCCGGGCGGTGGAACTCGTCAGCCGCCGGCGCTTCGACGTGGCGGGGCCACGGCGGACCGGAAAAGCCCGCGTGGGCAAGGTGGTGCTCTCGGAACTGGACCGCGCCGGTTGCCACACGGCCTATGTGGACTTGTTTTTCGCAACCGGCCCCGAGAGTCTGACCCCCCAGTTGTCCAAGCGGTGGTCTCCAACCGGCTGGGGATGAAAAACCGGGTCATCCACTCGTGGCAGGAGCTCTTGCGATGGCTTGGGGTGTTCCAAGTCACGGAGCGCCTCGCCGGCGTTGAGGTGGTGCTGGGAGGCCATGCGGAGGAACGTGGCCGACCCTGGTGGTGCGCGAGGTGGCGCTGGTCACCGTAACCCACGTTTTCCCCCGTGGGGCCGGCGGAGGCCAGGCGCTGGCACGACGGAGCGATGCGCGTGGACGGCCGCCGCCTGGAAGGGTGGGTTGGGGCCGCGACCGTCCTTCGGGGCGCTCGCTTCACGTCGGGCGCGGCGGAGTGCCTGGCCGCCGGGCTCTTGGACAAAGAATCGGATGCCTAGAGCGGGCCGTCGGCAGAGAGCGGTCTGCAGGTCCTGAATCAGCGCTGAAAACATGAAGGTGGTGGATCTCGCGTGTGGTGGCGGGGCCCATCGCGTGCCACGGGTGCTGGCCGCGCGGGGCGACCACTAGAATCAGCCGCTGATGGAACTTGTGGCGCGGGAGCGGCGCCGCTGTGCCCAGAAGCGGGCGATGGCGCTCAACGCCGATGCATCCACCCCGTCGCGTCAGCTCGCCGATTAGGCCGCCGCAGGGTCGTCCGCGTGCACCCCGAAGACCACCGCATCTGGCATGACGTCAACCCCGAGGCTTACTCGCCATTCGCAAGGGGGGGGAAGCAGAATGCAGCCGACCAAGGGCGCGGCCCGAGGGTCGGAGAGGCGAGTCCTGCCGCCACCACGAGACTCGGTTGGCCCGGTGCCCGCCCCATCGTCTCGAGTCCCGCCGGAGCGGACGCCCAAGTTTCTCCCACCGGAAGTTGGTGCCGCGCCTGATCGGGAGCTGAGCGCGTTTGCCCGATGTGCCGGCAGATCCGCACTAATGGTTGCTGGAGGGGGTGATGAGGTGGACGTCCCGCGAGCCGCCACCCGAGATCCCACAGCGGCCGTGCGCCGCATTGTCTTGGGCAAGTTGGCGGGCACTCCGTGCCGCGTGTACTTGTTTGGATCGTTTGCTCGGCACACCGCCCAGCGGTTTTCCGACATCGACGTCGCCATTGATGGCCCTGGCCCCACCTCCCCGATCCTGCTGGCGGAGATTCGCGAGGCGTTAGAGGAGTCTCTCGTGCCCTATAACGTGGACCTGGTCGATCTGCACCGGGCGGGCACCGCGCTGCGTGACGTGGTGAGACAGGAGGGGATCTTGTGGACCGAGCGGTGACCGCGATTCACACCGCCGACCGAGCGCTGAGTTCGCTGGAGTGGTTGCTGGCGCTGCCCCCCACTACCGACATTGAGCGCGATGCCGCGATTCAGCGCTTCGAGCACACGTTTGAAGCTGTGTGGAAGGCGGCGCGTGCTGTGCTGCTGTCACAGGAGGGCGTCGCTGCGGCCTCGCCGAAAGCCTGGGTGCGGGCCAGCCACAGCGCCGGCTTCTTAGACGAGGGGCAGGCGGAAGCAGCGCTGGTGATGGTGGATGACCGGAACCTGACGAGCCACACATACCAAGAAGACGTGGCACGGGAGATTATGGAGCGGCTGCCGGGCCACGCGAAGGTGCTCCGCAGGTGGGCGTCTCACATGCGGGCGGGCGAGTCCAACCCCGGTTGATTACACCCCTGGTTTCAAAGCGCCACTGGGGCTCGGGAACCCCGAGGAGTCCGCTCGGCAGCGTCTCTCGCCGATTCGGCGATGGCGGCACGGCTCGACGCCACTGCATCCGGCATGACATTGACGCCGAAGGCGTGCTCGTGGCCGCGCTCCCAGGCGGCGCCGCCAGCAGCTTCAGGAATGCGGCGGGTATCGGCGCGGTGGCACGACCTCAGCACCGGACTTTTCCCGAACAGTCCGCCCGGTCCGACGACGGAGCGTAGGCACTTGAACTGCCGGCGGGTGTAAGCTTCCGTCGCGGCGGGCTCGGCGGACGTCATGACCATCTCGTGCCACGCTCGCCCCAACTCTGCCGCAAGAGCCCGGCGCGTTCCTCAAGCGGGGGGCGGTACCGTGATCGCCGGTTCGGCATACCATGCCACCTGCATCATGGCGGCATGCTCGCTCTCCACCACCACATGGCCGGGTGCGAATCCGATCGAAATGGCGTTGGCCTCCGTGCTGCTCCAATAGGGCATCTGCACGACGGCCCCGGACACCAGGTCCGGCGCGGTGGTGGCCACCGGCTCCCCGGTGCAGCCCCCCTGGAGCAGGTTGCCGTAGTCCCCCGGATTGGCGGTTCCCGCATAGGTGACATAGCCGGTGGGGGCCGACGCGGCCACGGGGTACATGTCCGCCAGGCTGCCGAGGTTCCCATGGGCCGCCACCAGGAAGGCGCCAAGCTCCGCCGCCAGTCCGCCTGGGGGAACCACGGTGTCGACCGTAACCATAAGTTGGAGCGGACCCGATGTCGGCGGAGGCGGCAACCCATCTTGTGCGATCCACGCTCGCTCGCCCGATGTCGGCGATGGCACGCTCAGCGTGAGGGCCGTGCCTGCGGTGCCTAGGCTCCCCACAGGGAAGATGTGTCGGCCCGTATAGGTAAACAGCGCGAGCGCCTCGGCGCCGCGCTGAGCGGAGAGGCCTTGAATGACCCAACCCTGCAGCAGCTCGTCCACCGACTCCTGGGACGAGCCTCCTAGCCACGCCTTAACGGCAGTCTCTCCCACATGTCCGGCCTCAAAACCCTGGAGCTGTTCCGTGGGGACCGGTAACTTGGCCGCCGCCGCCACTTTCACATCGTCCACGAGCCATGCGGGGCACGCGGTCGGCGTCCCCGACCCCGAGGGTTTCTTGGTGCTTCGGTCCGAGCGGCTCACGGCCGGCTTGCGTACGATAGGGTGTGGTTGCTTGGACGGTGTCGCCCACGGGACGGCTCCGCATCCCGCCAGCGCCACCGTGGCCACCGCCACCGCGACCCGGCCACGCCATCCCAGAAGTGGTAGCATAGCGACCTCTCTCCCTTCCAGCCAGCCACGGTATGGCCATGTGATGATCCCGTTCCTGCAGAGAACGCCATCCGGCCCCGAAAAGTTGCCGTGCCATCACCACCGCCGCCGAATCGGGCTAGCTGCGCGG
>JAKARZ010000068.1 GCA_021828405.1 Bacillota bacterium | reverse complement strand
GGGTGAGCGCTTCGCCAAACACCACACCCAAGAGTGCCGACAGCGTGAGTGCCAGGGCGGCGCCTATGAACACCGCCGTGGTGGACTGGCTCTGGGCGGCCAGCATCATGGTGCTCAGTTGCGTCTTATCCCCCAACTCTGCCACGAAAATGAGGCCAAAGGTACTCAGCATGACCTTCCAGTCCAGTGGTATCGCCCCCCAAGACACTATGGAGACGGGACCGCGGCTAGTCCTGGGTGACGAGTCCATCCCTCCAGCGCGGAGCGCTAAACCGCATGCATAGCGACTGACAAGAAGTCGGCTAGAACGTGCGGACGCTTAGGACCATAGCTGCCGCGCACACATCCACAGGTCCAGCGGCGTGATTCAAGAGATTCGCTCCTTTCCCCCGCGGCGTGTCGAAGTGTGTCTCCGCACGGCGCCCGAGAGCGATCTGGAAGAGCCGACCTCCTGAATTCTAGGAATTGTAGGGATATTAGGATCGCGCGGAACGCCGCATTCAGGGTGTTCACGATTTCAACCTACCTCCACTGTGCCTCTTGGTTGCGCCCAGGGTGGTGGGACCATCAGGCGATGGAGGGTGCGTTTGGCGACGACCTGGTGAAGTTTGCCCTGGGGCTCTCCCACCGCCCCAACATCCCGATCGACCGGTAGCCGCTGTGCCAGGGCCGTGAGAGGGTTTCGTTGACGGCTTCATGGCGTGGGGGACGCCGCCGGGCAGGCACCGCTGATCGTGATCTGCCGCGCGATCGCGGCCGTACTGCTACAGTGCGCCTGCAGGGTGTAAGCCGTCGAGCCACGCGCGCTGATTCGAGAGCGGGGATGACACAGGGTCGCTCCCGTTCCTTATCTCCCTGCTCGGCGGTCAGGGAACGTTGGACTCGCATGCCCGAATAGCGTGGGACACAACGATTCCCAGACGAGCGATGTCGTCAACTTTGGGTTATGAAAGCCCCGGGGAAAACATGTGGGCGAACGACGCCTGGGCGGTTCATCAGGTCCTGCGCGGCGTAGCCTATCCTTCTGCGGACCTTCGGCGTCTTCGGAGGAAGGGACACCACGGTCCTGGTTCGGGCCGCTCAGCTCCGAAAGCGTGATTCGCGTCCGGGGGCTACGCTTGTGGAACGCCTGTGGAACGCTGACCGGTAGCAAGCGACGTACCCGGAATGTATGGTGGGGTCACTACAACGAAGGGGGGCAATATCATGGCACTCCATCACGCTTCAGAGTGGTAGTATCCTTCGGGGTGGCTGGGTTCTGGGGCGATCAAGGCGTACCCCACCGGCACCCCCGGTTTGGTCGCGTGGTTTTCCTGGTGCGGCGGGGAAGGGGGGCAGCACTCGCTGTCCCCCTGGTTGGCCCTGAGTCTGAGGAGCATTGGTTGCGGTGCTGACTCCCTCCCGCTGGGCGGACGTTCGGAGCCCCAGCCGTGGAGGAAGAGTCTGGTCCCGCCATTCACGCCTCGCTGCCCGATGGATCCCATGTGCGCTACGCTCCTCGACAGGTCCGCACGGTTCGCCTGGCGTGCCATGTGAGGTGCCAAGGAGGACACCTGATGAAGGTTAACGCGCCCCGCGTGTGGAAAGCGTTCGCGCATCAAGGGCGTGAGGCGTACGCGGCTTGGCGCGGGCTGTTGGGGTGGCCCGGTGCGTTCGAACTCGGCCTGACCCAGTTGGGCCAGGTCCTCGGGTTGTATTTAGCGCTCATGGCGCTCATCGTGGGGATGGCCCGTTTGGGGAACGATCGTGTGATCGGTCTAAGCATTTTAGTGGCAGGCATGGCTGTGCCCGCAACCTTCGTCGGGCCATTCGTCGCGCCACTCGTCGAGCGGGCCAACAAACGGACAGCTATGGGTGTCGCCCAACTCGGGAAAGCTGCGGGGCTCGTCGCGGCAACGTTGTTTCCGGGGACATGGGGTCTCGCCGTTGCCGGCTTCCTTGTCACCGGGTTTCACACGGTTTACTTGCCTGCTTATCGCACCATGCTAAGCGAGGTCGTCGACGGCGACACCCAGCTGCGGCTCACAGCTCTCATCTACTCGGGAACAACGGCCATGCAACTGGCCGGCATGGGGATAGGCGGCATTGTCGCCGTGTTCGGCCCTGTGTCCGGCGCGCTGTGGCTAGGCGGCGTAGTGTTTGCGCTGTCTGCTGCCGCGACCCGCCGGATCCCTCCCAACCTAGCAGCAGTTCCTGTCCAGGGTGTGGGTGTCATCTCCGGTTACGGACGCCGTCTGTTGGAGGGATGGGAGGCTGTGGCCCGATCTACGCTCGCCATGCACATCTTGGTGGTAATGGCGGTGACGACCGTGGCGTTCAACGTCGTGAATGTGGTGGATGTACTCATCCCCGCTCGGGTACTCGGTGTGCCCCTGTGGTGGTACCTCGTTTTTGGAGCAGCTCAAACCCTCTGTGCCATCTTTCTCGGTGGCCTGATTGCAGTCCGCTTACCCGTGGCCCCGCGCCGTCTCATCGGATACGGCCTCCTCGGCCTCGTTATCGGGGTGTTGGGCCTTGCCGTCAGCCGCAGTGCTCTGTTGGATGTGGGTTTGTCCGCGCTCGTGGGTCTCGCGGAGACGGCAGTCATGCCCACGGCCATGGCGCTTTATCGAGGTCTGTTCCCCGTCGCGATGCGTGCCCGGGCTTCCGCAGCCTACTCGATGACCGTCGGCGCCGCCCAACTTATGGGCGCGGGCTTAGCGGTTCCGGCCGCCCGAGATCTAGCCGTGGCGGGGGCGCTCGGATTCGCGGGCGGTCTCTTTGTCTTGGCAACGATCGTCGGCGCCGTCATTCATCTGTTTCGTCAGGACCTACCAACCACATCCAGCGACGCGCCGACCGTCTCGTAACCCAAGACCCGGTCGTCTCCCGTCTGACGTTTCCACAACGAGCGCCGCGGACGAGTTGCGCGACATGGCCCACGATGTGCTCGCGTTTACGCACTTCCCGGCGGCGCACTGGCGGCAGATCGACTCGACGAACCCGCTGGAGCGCTTGAACCGCGAAGTCGGTCGACGCGCGGATGTGGTGGGCATCTTCCCGAACCGCGTCGCCAGTCTGCGCCTGTTGGGTGCGGTGCTCGTGGAACAGCAGGACTAGTCGGCGGCCGCCGCCCGGCGGTACTTCAGCCAGGAGTCAATGGCGCCCCTGCGGGGGACCCCGCCGACGGCGTTGCTGGTGGGACGGTGTAGTGACTACACGCGAGAGCCCCCACGGGACGCCTTCCCCGAAGACGCGGGCGGGCGTGCTTCGGCCCCGCCGCAGTACCGGAGATCCACCTCCCCGGAGAGTAAGGCACGCCCCACCGCCGCCGGAGGCGGGCGCCCGCGTTGCGCGGGCCGGCCTCCCGTCTGCCTGCCGTTTCATGCTTCGTTACCCTGGATCTGGTTCCGTTGTTGCTCGAGGAAACCCACTTTTACACCACGATTGTGGAGGTGACCCGCATCCGCAACCAAGTACCCCGATTGCTAGGGATTGTAGGAGATGGTTCACCACACCGCGTCGGTGCCCCGGCAGGGCAATTCTAGGGATTTTAGGGGCCCGCAAATGCTGCGCATATTTTGGCATGTCGACGTCCCCGCTCAGTACCCCAGAGATGCGATGATCACGATGATGATCTATATGCCATTTTCGATGAACACGTTGCCGGAGCGCCCCCGCACCCATTGCTGCAGCAGCGCCAGCCAGCGCCGACGGAACCGAGGCATCGATCCTCCACCTCCTCCAGAGCAGGCCGAACCCTGCCAGACACGGTACGGCGGTGGAGCACCACGGTACGCGGCAAGTTGCGGCCGTCGTCCGCGCCAAGCGACAGCACACAAGCCCCGCTTTGGCACACACCATCGCCCTTTCTCGTACGTTCGTCACGCCTCGACGAGTTTACGGAGATGGTGGCCCCGGTCCCGTGGTCATTTCGCGGGTCGTGCCGCTGACCTCGGAGCAAACGTGGTGCTCGCACGCAGCCGCAGCCCGCGATCGGGTGGACGACCCGCAGCTGTTCAGACCCGGTCTCGCGGAGCGTAGAGGCCTCATGTCCGTCACCGACCCCTAGGAACAGCGGAACCCTGAGCCGGGAGATGGGGAGTCGCTCGCCCGTGGTCGGTACCGTCTCACACCGCACCGAAGTTGTAAGCTAGGTGGGGGCAGTACTCATGGTACGGCACCACGAGTGGCTTGTGGTGTCTCGGCACGACGCCAGCCAGGACTGGGCCCCCTCGTGGCGACCTAGCGCGCCCATCCGGGAGGCGCATCTGTGATGCGGGACTGGCGACACTCATTCTCGACCGACTCTCGCGCCGTGCGACGATTCGGAACAGGTTATGGCCAGGATTCACGACGCCGGACCGGCCGTTGACATACGCTGCAGAGTGATCTTGGGTACGAGCGCGCGGGTTCCGTCACCGCGGCTTGACGAACGACGATGGACAGGCTTGGCACAACCCGGCTGCGCCCCTGCTTTGACCACAAAATGGCAGATCCTACGAGAGCGCCGCGACAGGGGCCCGGTGACTCAGGAGTCCCCATACTGTTTGCCGGGCTCCCGGAGGCTCTCAGCCAGCTGCAGATAGCGCACGCCCTGGCCGTCCTTGTTCTAGCGGGCCGTGGCACGGAGGTACACCGCACCTACGTTGTCCCACACAGTATTAGACCTGTCGCTACGAAACAGCTCGCACGGTGTGCCTACATGGTTGGGACGACGAGGGACGCGTCGGGCCGCCCCGCGCGGGGCGCCCCCTCGGCGATCCCGACGACTCGGACGTCCGCCACTGGCGGATCCGCCGCCGCCTGCCCAGCACGCAACACCGTATCCGCACGGATCGGGAGACCCGGCTGGGGGGCCACCCGGGCGACATCGGCAGCCCGGGCGGTCCAGCCCCAGGTGGTGAGAGGGGGCCACAAGGCTGTCATCCGCCGGTGGCGTGCCGCGCCCCACGCGGCGCGCACTCGCTCACCCACGAGGTTCCGGGGACAGGCGGGATTCGGGCACCGGACCCGCCGGCAGCGCCGTAGCCACTGGACCGGACCCGTCCGCCCGGGCAGATCCGGCACCGTCCGCCAGTCGGCGCTGGGGATGCGTCCGCTGGAGGTGCCACACGGCGGGCATCGGGCTGCGGATGATGATCGGGGTCGCCTCCCCGACGACGACGGTGATCGCCAGCGGGACATCCTTCGGTATCAGCCACCCCGCCACGAGTCCACTGCCTGGACCGCGGCGTGCTCCTGTCTTTTCTGCCGCCTCGACACCATCCAAAAGCTTGACGAAATACGGCTGGCGCCAGAGCCTTTTCCACGTTGCAATTTAGACGCGGACACCGCCTTCGGGACGCCCTGCCTGCGGATCTTCGTCGATCGCGGGTTGACTGGCGCCCCGTGGGTCATCCTCGAGGCACACCGAGGGCTTAAGTAGTCCACCCACGCCGTATGCCCAGGGGCCTGTTGCAACAGTGGCGGGGGCATGCGCTCGGGAATCTTCCAACTACCGTGCCGAAGCTGGCGCAGGCGATGAAGGTGCCCTTGGGGCGGACGACCTTTGTCACTGCGGATCAACGGAGTGCCTCGTGTCGCAGAACTAGTTCGCCGAGGCGGTGCCAAGCTGATTGCTGCAGGCGGCCACCGCGCGGCTGGATACGGCGTACGCCCTGTCCGTGTTGAGGCACTTGCCTGCGGACCATCGGTGGCGGGTCGCATCGACGTTCCCGCTGGACCGGGTGCATCGCGAAAGCGGGCGACGGACGGATGTCGGCGGGATATTCCCGAGCCGCGCCGCAGTGCAATTTCCACCAAGCGCTGAGTTCAAAGTTCGAACTCAAACATATGAACCCAGTTCGGGAAGACCTCGGGTTAGAGACGTCGGGTAAGTGTAACACCAACCAACCCGGTGAAACATCCTCGGATTTTGCACGAGGAGGAACTCAGACCCGCTTTGACAGCACCACACAGACGCTATCACAGCAACGTCACCGACATCGTAGGGCGGTGTATCGCGTACGAGTGTGATGCAGAACGTGACAGTAGCTACGCCCCGCATGGTTTCGCCCTGCTGGTCGCCCTTAGCGCCGTAAGGACTCCGCCTCTGCTAAGGTCATTCGGATTAAGGCATATTACTGCTGTCTGCATGATTCAGACTCACTTCTATCCCGATTTCTACTCAGCCATAATGATTTCGATTGAAGAGAGTTGAGGCAGGAAACGAACTGTTGTCGGATAACTGTTCTTTTCATGGCGCGCGCGGAGATGCCATTACTTCTTGAGCCAATTCGCTGGTTGCGGTCATTCGACGCCGCGTCCAGGCCGCAATTACTCCGACTGAGTGATGGCTCTGAGTGGATATGTAAGTTAGCCAACGCGTCCGGTCACGACGGCATCGATTTGACCGCGCAGGGATGGCTCTCGATATGTTTTGTACACTCCTGCCGCTCGACTGGGTTTAACAACAGCTGAGTGCGCCGTCATTAACCCCAAGGCCATTGAGCGCTACCGCGACCGGGTGGCATTGGGCGGCACGAAAACCGACCGCCTGGATGCCCGCTGTTTGGCGGGCGTCGTGCGCACCGATCGGGCCGCGTATCGCCCCCTGGTGCCCGAGAGCGCCCGCACCCGGGAGCTGCGCCTCGTGACCCGGGATCTGGCGGAGCTCGAGAAAACCCAAACGATGCTGGCCCATCAATTGCGAGCGGCGCTGTTGGCGTCGTTGCCCGCCGCGGTCGCGGCCCTCCCGGATCTGACGGCCCGCTCCACACTCGGGTTCCTCCGGACCTATCCCACCCGGGATGCCGCCCGGGCCGCCCCCGATGCGGAGCTCGTGGCGGTCCTCAAGCACCATGGCTATAGCAGCCCCGGCCGGAAGGTGCCGGCGATCCGGGCGGCCCTGGCGCAGGAGCCCCTGCCCGTCGACCCGACCGTCGTGCAGGCCAAGCGGCTGCTCATCACGACCTTGGCCGAGACGTTGCTCACGCTGTACCGACAGATTCGCGCCTATGACCAGCGGCTGAAAGAGCTTTTTAGCGACCATCCGGACCGCGCGATCTTCCTCAGCCTGCGGGGTGCGGGCCTGCGTCTCGCGGTCCGGATGGCAGCGGAGTTCGGGGAGGGCCGCACCCGCTTCGGGAGTGCCCGCGCGGTGGCGGCCTATGCCGGCGTGGCACCCGTCACGCGCCAATCCGGCAAGTCCCACGGGGTGCATTGCCGCCGCGCATGCTGTAAAGCCTTCCGGGAAGCGCTCCATCAATTCGCCTTCTGCAGCCTCCCATGGAACGACTGGGCCGGGGCGTATTACCAAAGCAAACGCCGGCAGGGCAAACCCCATGCGGAAACGCTCCGGTGTCTCGCGATGATCTGGCTGCGCATTCTGTACGCCATGTGGCGGGAGCGGACCCTCTACGACGCCGCGCAGTTCCTGCACGCCAGCGGACGTCAGACGGAGGCCGTCCCGGTCGCCTGACGGGACGCGCGACCGCTCGCCGCCATCGAGCAGGGCGGGAGGCGGCCAGCACGGCCTGCGGGCCCCTCGGCGCTGACACCAGATGGCAGGTTCCCCGAGAAGAGGAGGGCGATCCGCATGGCATTTCTGCGCTGGCGCGGGACGCGCGCCCAACTCCTGGCCACCGTCTACGAGGACGGCCGCTCCCGGCAAGTGGTGCTGGCCAACCTGGGCGGCGCCTATACGGTCCACCGGACCATCCGGGCGCGCGTGGACGCGGCATTTCCGCATCTCCACGTGGATTGGGCGGCAATTGACGGCGCCTTGGCGGTGGGGCCTCCGGGCAGCGCGCCCTTAACCCCGGAGCCATGGACGTGGGAAACTGCCGCCCACGCGCTCCGCGACGGGGCGCGCTGCACCGCCGTGCCCCGTGACCGTGGAGCGCTCGAGAGTGCCGCCGCCGTGCTGACCGGCTGCATGGCGGGGGGTGGTCCCGCCGATGGCCCGCCCGGCACGCCGTCGACGGGCCGCGGCGTCCGCGAGGGGGAGTCCGGTGACCCCAAACCCCCGTCCCCCATCCCTTGAGAGGGGGCGCCAAATGCCTCGCTTCTTACCGCTTGACATACGGTGTCTCCGAGCCGCCACACACGACGGCCCCCGCCCCGCCGCGACCCAGCGGCGGGCGGGGACACATCGGAACATCGCGTGTCCTCCAGGCAGACGCGGGGCTCGTAGCGGACGTCGGTACCGGCACGCCGTCGTTCCGTTCTTCAAGCGTTACACAGCCGGGTCCCGCCATGGATTAGTTTGGGCATGCTGCGCCCCACACCCGGTGCGAAGACACTCACGGAATCGGCGACCCCTCACGAAGCGCCGGCGTGCCGCCCGGGTGACAGGGGTGGTGCCGCGGCACGCGTTGCATCAGCAACAGGTCGATGAGGACCGTGTCATGGTTGTTCTGTGCGTGGTGTCTTATCCCTGAGCTCAGCGACAAAAATCAAGCCCAATGTCGTGAGCATAACCTTCCAGTCCATGCCGGTCCCCCCTGCAAGACCGTATGAGGCACAAGGGACAGGGATACCAGGGCGTAAGCGAAGCGAAGCGGACTACGATGGACCGGGAGAGGCAGATGACAGGGTGGGGCCCCCTGCGTGTGAGCGAAGATTGTTGTAGAATCCCACACTGTTTGGCCGGAATCGGGGAGGACAATCCCACGGTCGTTGGCCACGGCCGGACCCGACCTGGCAAGGGGGTCGGCGGCGAACCCTCCTTGTAGCGTTGCCAGGCCGAAGGTCACCGTGGTTCGCTTACGGTAGCCGGATCCTGAAGGAGGGCCCAAAGAGACCCCGGCTGCCTTGTGTCCCCCCCGACGTCGGCCGGTGTCCCCACCGTGATCCGCCTGCCCGATTTTGCGGCCGTTGTCGCCGCCTACGCCACGTATGGGACAGAGACCCTCACCACCTGGCGGCCGTGTCCGCCGTGTGGATGGCCCCGGGCCTGGCCGGGCACGCGCGCCCGGTGGGTGCTGTGGGCCCCGGGCCGCCGCGACCGCCTGGCGCGGCGGCGGTGCTGCCCCGTCGAAACCGTGTTCCCGTCGGGGATCGTCCCTATGAGGCATGGCAGCGGCCGCGGTTGGCGACCGTGGCGATCGCCGCCGGGTCGGGGGCGTCCTGAACCACCGTGGCGCCGACGGGGGGCGTCGCGCCTGATGGCCCGTCCGCGCTGGTGGCGATGACCCCGCCATAGTGTAGAGCTGTGTTTGGTCAAGAGGTAATCCCCAATTTGGTCATGAAAATTCCCCAGGGGGGGTGGGGAATTGTCGCCGGGGCCAGGGGGGGGAGGCGGGGCAATCCCCATCGCCTCGGCGAGAGCGATGGGGATTGCAGGATCGCGCCCCGTTCCGGCAGGCCGTGGGGCGCTAGGGCGGTGGGACC
>JAKARZ010000067.1 GCA_021828405.1 Bacillota bacterium | reverse complement strand
GCCAGCCAGCCGCTGGCGACGGAGGGCGGCACCACCTACACCAGCCCCGCGGCGGGCACGGTGGGGTCGGTGCATGTGTCCTCAGGGGCACAGGTCAGTGCGGGCCAGCCGCTCGCCACCATCAGCGATCCGTCGCTGCTGGCGAAGCTGGCGGCGGACCAGGCCACCGTGATTCAGGACCGCATCGCGGTGACCAGCGCCGAGGCGGCGGGTGGCAGCGCCAGCCAGGCGGCCGCGCTGGCGGTGGCTCAGTCCACCGTATCGGGTGATCTGAGCACCGTGGCGTCGCTGCGCCAAGCCGTGGCGGCACTGGACGCCACGGCGCCCTTTGCCGGCGAGGTGGTGTTTGCCTCGTCGTCCGGCGCAACGGGGAAGGTGGTCGCGGTGGACTCGCTTGACCGCCAAGTCACGGTGCCGGTGCCCGAGACGGAGCTGTCCCTGCTGCACACCGGGCAGCCCGTCGTGGTAACGCTGCCCGCGTACCCCGGGCAGAAATTTTCCGGGACGGTCAGCAGTGTAGCGTCGGTGGGCACGTATGCCAACGGCGTGTCGTCGTTTCCGGTGCAGGTGTCGCTGCCCAGCATGCCCAACGTGGCGTACTACGGGCTCAGTGCCAACGTCGTGATCGCACTCCGGTCGGTGCAGGGCCAACTGGTGGTGCCGCTCGCGGCGCTGGGCACGCGAGGCGGCCACACGGTCGTGAGGGTGCTGAAGGGTAGCCAGGTGACGGTGGTTCCGGTGAAGGTGCTGCTGGAGTCCACGGCGACGGCTGCGGTGACGTCACCCCACCTCGCGGTGGGGGCGCAGGTGATCATTGCCCAGCCGACGTCGGGGACGGGTGCGAAGAAGCTTCGCACCAAGGGCCGCACCGTGCGGGGCGGCGCCGGCAAGGGCCGCGGGGGCCGCGGCGGCGGGGGCAAACCATGATCCGGGTGGAGCGCCTGACCAAGGAGTACCCCATGGCGGGCGGCACCGTGCACGCCCTGCACGAGGTGAGCTTTGAGATTCCCACCGGCTCGCTCGCGGCCATCATGGGGCAGTCGGGCTCAGGCAAAACTACGCTGCTGAACTTGCTTGGGGGCCTCGATGGGCCCACCGCGGGCCGATACTGGCTGAATGGCCGCGACGTGAGTGACTTCGGCGTGGTGGAGTGGTCGCGGGAGCGCAATCGGACGATCGGGTTTGTGTTTCAGGCGTTCAATCTGCTGCCCAGCATGTCGGCGCTGGGCAATGTGGAGTTGCCGCTGGTGTACCGCCGGGTCCCGCCGCGGGTGCGCCGCCAGCGGGCCCAGGCGGTGCTGGAGGCGATGGGCCTCGCCAATCGGAGCCATCACCGCCCCGCGGAGCTTTCCGGGGGGCAGCAGCAGCGCGTGGCGATTGCGCGGGCGTTGGTGGGGGACCCGCCCCTGCTGCTGGCCGATGAACCCACCGGCAACCTGGATGTTGAGACGGGCCAGGAGATCCTGGACCTGCTCGCGACACTGCACCGGCAGGGGCGCACCATCGTGATCGTGACGCATTCCGCCGAGGTGACCGCCCGCTGTCAATTGGTGCTGCAGATGCGGGATGGCCGGATGCTGCCCGCGGTGGACGGAGGTGGCGCGTGACGTGGGTTGACAGCCTCCGGACGGCTTGGGCGGGGATGTGGAGCAGCAAGCTGCGCGCCCTGCTCACGATGCTGGGGGTCATTATCGGGGTGGCGGCGGTGATTACGCTGGTGGCGATTGGCAACGGCGCATCCCAAGCCGTGGCGTCCCGCATTGAAACGCTGGGCACCAATGTGTTGTTTGTCACGCCCGGACCCGGGACCCCGTTCACGACGCGGCAGGTGGCTTTCATTCGCGACAACACGCCGGTGGCGCGGGTGGTGGTGCCGTTGCTGAACAGTGGCGGCCAGCTGTCGGTGGGGACCAACACATTGTCCGCCCCGGTGGTGGGCACCACGCCCGGGTATCAAGCGTTGGGGGCCATCCACTTGGCGGCGGGACGATTCCTCGCGCCCGCCGACATCACGCTGAACCGCCACGCGGTGGTGTTGGGCGCCAACGTGAGTCAGGCCCTCTTCGGCGCGGGCGATTCCGTGGGCGCACACGTCTCCCTGCTGGGCCAGCGCTTCACCGTGGTGGGGGTGCTGCAGCCGGTGGGTCAGGGACCGGGCATCAGTCAGGACAATTCGGTGTTCATCCCGTTGCCCGTGGCGCAGTTTCTACTGAGCACGCAGAATTTGTCGGCCGTGCTGGTGGGAGCCGTCTCCCCCACCGCCGCTTCACAGGCGCAGGATCTGCTGACAAACCTCTACACCAACAGGTTTGGATCCTCCACGTCGGTTACCGTGGCCTCCGAGGACCAGGTGCTGGCGACCCTGTCCGCCACCCGAGCGACCTTCACCAACCTTCTGGCGGGCACCGCGCTCATCTCGCTGGTGGTGGGGGGGATCGGGATCATGAACATCATGCTGGTGTCCGTCACGGAGCGTACCCGGGAGATCGGGGTGCGCCGCGCCGTGGGCGCGGTGCCCGAGGATGTGGTGCTGCAGTTCCTGCTGGAGGCGATGGTGATGAGTCTCACCGGGGGCGCGCTGGGCGTCGGCGTGGGCCTGGTGCTGGTGCACTTGGCTCCGCTCATCCTGAAAACCCCGGCGGTCTTCACCCCGTCCTCGGTGGTGCTGGCTTTCGTGTTCAGCACCCTGGTGGGGCTGGTGTTTGGCATGTACCCTGCCATCAAGGCATCCCATCTGCACCCCATTGATGCCCTGCGCCACAGTGGCTGATGGCCGGGCGCGGCCAGGAGCGGAGGAAACGGGTGGTCGACGGCGAGCCTACGGGGTGCGTCCGCTTGCATGGTCCTACCGCCGTGGACCCTTCACCTTCCGCGTCGGTCATGGGGAAGCGGAAGAGACCTTGACCGGACGCTCTCGGGAGAACGGCCAGGGACCGGGCTCGCCGTCATGGGCGCTGGGCAGGTCTGACCGAGACCGCACGACCGGCATCGCGGCGGGAGAACTGTGCATCGACCGTCGGGGACCGGCCGCTTCGCCCCGTGCCGGGCGCCGGATAACGGCAACCTCCCGGCCCCAATGTGGATCGGCGATCGGATCTGCTTGCAATCCGACTTTCCGACGTCGAAGGCTGGGAGTCTCGAGGCCATCCAGCCGGACGGGTCGGATCTCGCCCGGTGCACGGGCCACAGGGACTACTACGCCCGGCATGTGCGGACGCATGGGCGATGCGTCGTGTCCCACACGGGAGAAGACCTGTGCGGCCACGACGCAGCGGAACGCCGCACCCGACAACTCCTGGTGGATCTTGAGTGCGAGCAGACGAAACATGCCCCGCACCCAACCGCTGAGCGGCTTCTGGTTACCACGCACGGCGAGCGGTTCAACCCGTCCCCGTTAGACAGCCGGAGATCGGCAGCGCGGAGAGCAATGGCGTTCGCGTGCGTGCGGCGATTGGCTCACGGCGGTGCAGCGGAGGTGTTGTGGGGAGACGACCGCAACAAGTCGACGGCGCTGGAGGCAACGACACCGGGACCTATGGGGCCTATGTCAACCGCAGGGTGGAGGTGTGGCGCATCCAGGTGGTCACGCGGCGGGAGATATCCGCCCCGCACCGGGAGGGTCCCCCACCAGCTTGGGTCGGCCCGCGTTCGCGCCAGAACCTCCTCTACGCCCATTCGGTGGGGTTGGACGCGGTGTCAGCGGCTGCCTCGGCTAGTCCCACAAGAAACTTGGCGGCGTCGACCCCGTCCACCCAGCGATGATCGACCGTGAGCGACAGCGGCAACACCTGCCCCAAAGAGTCCTCTTCCGACGCGCCGACACCCAAAATTGCCACCTCTCCACGCGACAGGCGCGGCGTAAAGTACTCTATGCCCCACGGACCCAAGTTAGACACCGTAAACGTGGGACTGATCCCTGGAGAGGAGACCGCTTCCCCCACCTCTCGGCGCGTGCGAACGGCCTGTAGCGCTCTCTCCCAGTCTCCCCCCCGCTCCGGCGCCGGCACAATCACGGCGCGGTCTAGCCCATGATCGGTCGCCACCGCAATCCCCAAACGCAAGGAGTCAGCCGGGTGAAACCCTTCGCCGTCGATGTACCCATGGAGCCTAGACGCCTCCTCCAAGGCTCTCTGCACAGCCCGAGCCATCAACGCCAGCCAGCGGCCACCCGCGCCCTCCACCCATCGCGTCAACTGAATCTTCCGATGCAACGTGTAAGGCAAAGCCGCCTCGTCCGTCAAGGTGCGGATCAAAGCCCGGCGGAACGGCGACAGAGGCTGGAGGGACATGCCGACCGACGCCTCGGCCACCCGTGCCGTTTGGCCCGCTTGATAACGGTCCAATAAGCTGAGGGTCAGAGGCTCTCCGGGAAACGCGCTCGCCACTTTGGCCAAGTCCCATCCGCGTTCCGCCGCCCGGCGTCGAACCATCGGGGGCGCGGGTACAAACGATGGCGCCGGTTCGTCAGTCTCCTCATCCGTTACGCTTCCGAGTACCTCGTCGGAGCCGAATGCCTCCCCTTCGCTCACTTTGTGCCGAAGAACGCCTGCTACCGGCGAAACAATTTCGAAGGACGCCTTGTCCACCATGGCTTCGGCCACCACCGTGTTGACATCCACTGCCGCGCCCTCGTCGTAAAACCAGTGGGTCAAGACCGCGTTGGCATCACCGTGGCCGGAAAAGTGCACCACAATGTCCATCGTCGGCTAAACACCGCTTGCCCAGGTGGCCAGGACCGACTCAATCGCGTCGGCTGAGGGAATCACGGCTTGCTCCAATACCCGGCTGTACGGAATGGGGACATCGGGAACCGCGAGACGCCGGATGGGAGCTTCCAGGTAATCGAGCGCCTCTTCCGCCGCAATGGCCGCCACCTCTCCGCTCATGCCAAAGGATCGATAGTCCTCGTCTACCACCAACAGGCGGTGGGTCCGGCGCACCGAATCCACGATGGCCGCGCGGTCGATAGGCACCAGCGTGCGTAGGTCGATCACTTCCGCGTCAATCCGGTCCCGAAGCGCCTCCGCGGCCCGCACAGCCCGGTGCACCATCGCACCAATCGTGACAATCGTGGCGTCCCGTCCCGGGCGGGCTAAGGCGGCCTGACCGAACGGAATGCGATAGGGATTGGCGGGGACTCCCACGGCGGCCTGGTCGTCCGACGGCATCCACCCCAGGCCCATCAAGCCCTTGTGAAAAGCGAACAGCACCGGATTATCATCAGCAATCGCTTCAAGCAGGAGCCCCTTCGCGTCGAAGGCGTTTGAGGGCATCACGACTTTCAGACCGGGGATGTGCGCAAACAGTCCGGTCAAGACCTGGCTGTGCTGGGCCGCATCACTGTACCCGCCTCCCACCGCCGTCATCAACACCACCGGATGTTTCACGGATCCTCCCGACATGTAATGATTTTTAGCTAGATGATTGTATATTTGATCCATCGCAACCCCAAAGAAATCCACAAACATCAACTCCACAATGGGCCGCATACCTTCCGCCGATGCCCCGATGGCGGCACCGATAAAGGCACTCTCCGAAATCGGGGTGTCAATCACCCGGGTCGCGCCCCATTTCTCAAACAATCCGCTCGTGGCTCCAAAAATGCCACCGTATGTCGCCACATCTTCTCCCATCACCAAGACGCGATGGTCCGCCGTCATTGCCTGGTCAATGGCTTCGCTTATCGCTCGAGCCATGGTAAGCTTCCGTTCCGTGACCGTCGTTGCCATCAGATGCAAGCCTCCTCTTTGCAAAATCACTCCGCTCATCCTGGGGCAAGACCTACTCACTCAGGAGACTCAGGAGAAGTGGGCGAGGAAAAGACGCCGGTTAGCGCCGTGATGGGATCGGGGGTCTTCGACTCCCGAGCAAAATTCACCGCTTCGGCCACCTCGCTCGCAACCGTCTCCTCGATCTCCGCCGCTTGCGCCGCCGTAAGCCATCCTCGCTCCAACAGCATCTGCCGAAAATGGAGAATCGGGTCCTGCTGTCGCCATTCCTCTTTTTCCCCAGCCAGTAAATACCCTTCGGCGTCGCCTTGAAAATGTCCGTACAGGCGACTGGTTTCCACCTCGATCAAAGCGGGCCCGCCCCCCTCGCGCACGCGCGCGATGGCTTCCCCGGCCACTTGGTCTACCGCAACCACGTCGTTGCCAGGCACGTACGTTCCGGGGATTCCATATGCCGCGGCGCGGTCGCTGTTTTTGGCAATGGCCGTCGACCCCGCCTTGGGCACCGAAATGGCATAATGGTTGTCCTCGATCACGAAGACCACGGGAAGATGCCATAGCGCCGCCAGGTTCAAGCTTTCGTGGAAGGTACCTTGATTGGCGGCACCTTCTCCTCCAAATGCCACCGCGATCCGGTCATCGCCTGCCCGCTGAAATGCCATGGCGGCTCCCACCGCCGGAGCGAATCCTGCGCCCACGATTCCTGAGCAACTGAAGTGCACTGATGGATCGAACAGATGCATGTGACCACCCTTGCCCCCACTCAGCCCGTCTTCGCGCCCAAAAATTTCCGCGGTCATGCGCTTCAAGTCAACACCCTTGGCTATCGCGACATGATGCGGGCGGTGGGTGGCGGTCACGGCATCTCCGGTCCGCAAGTGGCGACACACCCCCACGGCAACCGGCTCCTGCCCGGCGGCCAAATGCATTTCTCCCGGCACGGTTCCCGCAGCGATCGAAAACAGTGGCGTTTTACCTTCCAAGTAAATTTCCGCCATCTGGTCCTCGTAACGGCGAATCAGACTCATCGTGCGATACATGGTTTGTGCCTCGTCCGCAGTCAATACGATCCCTCCTCACTTCATCGACAATGTCCTCTGTGCTCTCTCGCCCGGGCCAAGTTCCGTGTGGGCGAACCGGATCCCGAAACGTAACGGTTGCCGCCCATCGCGGTCCGACAACGATTGAAATACTTACCTGGGTCTTCGACGATCAGCAACGCAAGTCCTGCAATTTTCCCGACCCGATCGCAAAATAGTCGGACTCTTAGCGGTTCCATCCCCCCGCCTCCCCCCGCCAATCGAGGGGGTCGGGTAGGACCGCCTGGCTTACAGGACGTGCTCGGCATTTCGTTCCCGGTGGCGCGGCATTGGGCGGTGACACCTGCCGCCGCCGTTGGCTGGAGCGTGGGCGGTGGCGTGTTCCCACTGGGTGGTCGTGGCAGCCGGTCTCGGGCTGGCGGACGGGGCGGGCGCGGCCGGGAGAGCCGGTGCCGGGCACCCGACGCTGCGCCGGCCAGGTTCTGCGGGTGGTCGCGTTCCTGGGACCCTGTCGGCTTGCGTGAGCAGTGGCGTATGGCCTCTGGCCGGGGAGCCTGCCTCACGTGTGCTGGCACCGTCGGCACGCCCGCCCCATCCGCCTCGGCCCGTAATCCTGAGACCGCCAGGCCCGCGAGGCGACGCTCCTGACCCGCCGGGTGGCCCGGGCCCTCGGTCGGTCACGGGGACAAACGGGGTTCGTTCGCGTGAGGGCTCGGTCGCGTGGGACTATCGGCCGCCATCGCCCCGTGCATCCGGAGGGGAGCCACGAGCGCGGGCTGGGTGTACCCTGGAGGAGGGCTGTGTTGCCAGCGGGGACGTAAATGCCGCTCCCACCCAGTAAGATTCAACCGCCGTGCGTGCAAGGATCGAACTGGAACAGTCGTTCACCGGATCGGGGTGGCCGGAGTGACCGTCTTGGTGCTGGATGATGAGCCCGGTGTCGTGCGTCTACTGACGATGATGCTGGAGGCGCGCGGTCATCGGGTGGTGGGCGCGCGCCGGTGGGACGTGGCCCTGCTGGCCAAGCGCTGCGATGTGGCGCTCGTGGACTGGCACATTGGCAACGACGATGGGCGCGAGGCCGTCGAGCGCCTGGTGAGGGCCGGACTGGACCGGTCCCGGGTGGCCGTGATGACGGGGCACCCGGTAGCCGAGACCGGTCCGTACCGGCTGTGGACAAAGCCGTTTTCGCTGGCTGAGGTGGCTGAGTGGGTGGAATCGCTGGGTCCGCGGTAGCGGCGGGGTCAGACCGGCGCGGCGCCGAGATGGATGCCGCATTCGGTCTTGCCGAGGCTTGCCCACCGCCCCGCACGCGGGTCTTCGCCGGGTCCGACGGCCCAGGTGCACGGGGCGCACCCGATGGAGGGATAGCCCCGGTCGTGCAGGGGGTTGTACGGAACCCGGTGCCGGCGCACGTACCGCCAAACCTGCCCTATGGTCCAGCGGACGAGCGGATTGACCTTGATGAGGCCAAACTTGGCGTCGACCTCCACCACCCGAGCGCCGGCCCGAAACGGCGTCTGGTCCCGGCGAATCCCCGTGATCCAGGCGTCCAGTCCCTTCAGCACCTGTCCGAGCGGCTCCACCTTGCGCATGCGGCAGCAGGCATCGGGATCACGCTCCCAGAGCCGGTCGCCGTAGTGTTCCGCTTGGAGCGCCAGCGTGAGGGCGGGGCGTCGGCGCTCCGGCATCAGCCCATAGCGGGTCCCAACGGCATCCACCAGCGCGTACGTTTCAGCAAACAACACGCCCGTGTCCAGGTAAAACACCCGAGGGGTCGGGGTAGCCCGCACCAGCATGTCCAGGACGCACATGTCTTCTACACCGAAGCTCGATGCCAGGGCTACCTGACTGCCAAACGTTGACACGGCCCAGGCACAGATAGCCTGGGGGTCGGCTGTTTCCAATTCGTCTGCCCAATGGGCCACCGAACCCTGCATGGCGGCCTCTCCATGGTGCACCATCGTTGTCGCTCTCCCTCCTCGTCTCACGGCCACCCGCGCGCCCGTGCGTTGGCTGCGCCACGCCCGTAGGCTACGCGGTGGCCCTCGGTGTGCCACCCGCTGCCGTCTGCGTCCCTATACAACGCAGCAGCCCACCGCGTGCGGGCGCAGGAGGAGACGCGTCAGGGCAACGGAGCTCAAGCGGTGGCTTGGCGCGGCGCTGGGATGGCCGTGAGGCGGGTCATTCGGGTGCCGGTTACCGAGCGGGTGCTGGCGCTCACGTTCGACGATGGCTCCACGCCCAGGGGGACGCCGCAGATTCTCCGGGTCCTGCGCGAAAACCCTGTGCGTGCCACGTCCTTGGTCATTGGGCACAGGCCGAGCGCTACCCCGGTCCCGTTGCCCAGGAAGTTCGCGACGGAATGGAGGTGGGAAGTCAAGCTACAACCACCTGGCGCTGCGGAGGAAGAGCGCCGCTCCGAAGTGGACCGGGCCCAGCAGGCCATCACGGCGGCCGGCGAGGATTGATGAGGTGCCTTTCCCGCTTGACAAGTCCTGACAAGAGGCTATAATGGAAGCATGAACACGGAAAAGGTGCTTTCTACCGGACAAACCGCCAAATACCTCGGTGTAACCGTGCGGACGATCTATCGGTG
>JAKARZ010000016.1 GCA_021828405.1 Bacillota bacterium | reverse complement strand
CCAGGGTCCGTCGCAATTGACCAACTGGTGTGAAACTTTTATCATGGGTCCAGCCGCGATGGAGTGGACATCGGGTGCGGCAGAAACCCAGCCAAGGGGGGAGTAGAAGACAGCCCATTGGAACGAAACGGCACGCACTGGAGCGAACCGCGGATGGGTGGGACCGTCCGCAATTCACAATGCGAAAGGAGCGTCCGCATGGCGCGGCGTAAGAGGCACCGGAGCACGGCTCCGGACGATGGGCAGGCGGCCGCGGCACAGGAGGCAGGACTCGGGAGCCCTGAGGCGCCCAAGACTCAGGACCGGTCCCCGGCCCGCACGGCCGCAAAGCCGTTCAAGGAGCTTTTGGTTAGTTTTAGCCCCCGATTTAGTCGTTTGGCTGTTATCGAAGACGGTCAGCTGGTGGAGTTTTTCATCGACCACGAAGACGAGGAGCACGCGGCCGGCAACATTTACAAGGGCCGCGTGGAAAATGTGCTTCCGGGCATGCGCGCGGCGTTCGTCAACATCGGCTTGGAGAAAAACGCGTTCCTGTACGTGGACGACGCTGTCCTGGAAACGCCTGACAAATCCCGCCCGCGCGCCATTCAGGATGTGCTGAAGGTTGGCCAGGAGATCGTGGTGCAGGTGGTCAAGGAGCCGATTGGCACCAAGGGGGCGCGGGTGACCACGCATCTGTCGCTGCCCGGCCGGTATCTGGTGTTGACCCCGCATTCGGAGATTCTGGGGATCTCCCGCCGCGTGACGGATGAGAAGGAGCGGGACCGCCTGCGCCAAATTGCGGAGAAGATTCGGATCCGGGGCATGGGCCTCATCGTGCGCACGGTGGCCGAGGGGCAGCCCGCCCGCACACTGCAGCGGGACCTGTCATACCTGCGCCGCTTGCTCATGCGGGTGAACAAAAAGGCCAAGGCCGCGCGGGGCCCGACCCTTTTGCACCATGAGGTGAGCCTGGTGGCCCGCACGATCCGCGACCACATGGACGAGTCGGTGGACCGGCTGGTCATCGACGACCCGAGCGCATTCGAGAAGGCGCGGGAAATGGCGGCGTCGTTGTCTCCGAAGCTCAAGGATCGCATCGAGTTGTGGGGCGACGCCGTGCCGCTACTGCGGGCCCGCGGCGTGGAGGCGGAGCTTGACCGCTCGCTGAAGCGCCGCGTGTGGCTCAAGTGCGGCGGCTATCTGGTGCTGGACGAGACGGAGGCCCTCACGGTGATTGACGTAAACACGGGCAAGAACGTGGGGACAACGGATCTGGCCGATACCGTCATGGTCACCAACCGCGAGGCGGCCGTGGAGATTGCGCGTCAGCTGCGCCTTCGGGACATCAGCGGCATCGTCGTGGTGGACTTCATCGACATGGAGACCGAGGCCGACCAGACGGAACTGGTGCGCGTGTTTCAGCAGGCGCTGAAAGCGGACCGCACGCGTGTCGCGGTACTGGGCCTGACGCGCCTCGGCCTCATGGAGGTGACCCGCAAGAAAGTCCACGAGAGCCTGTTGTCGCAGATGACCCGCGTGTGCCCCACCTGCGACGGGCGGGCGCGCATCCTGTCCGAAGAGGTGATTGCCGCGCGGCTGCGCGAGCAAATTGCCGATCGCCTGCGGGAGTCGGCGGCGGAGGCGATTCTGGCCGAGGCCGCGCCGCCCGTCGCCGCCCACCTGATCGGTCCGGGGGGCAACAACCTGAAGGATTTGGAGCGGGCGACGGGGCGTGCCGTGTTTGTGCGCGGGGCGGCGGACTGTGGCCCCGAGGAGCTGCGCATCAAGATGCTTGGCTCTCGCCAGCAGGTAGAGCGAGCGGCGCTGCCGGTCCACGATGGCGAGCGGATTAAAGTGCTGGTGGAGGAGCGGCACGCCAACAACCCCAAGGACGGCATCGCGCGCATCGAGGGCTATGTGATCGATGTGGAAGGTGCCGGCTCGCTGGTGGGGGAACGCGTGATGGTGGAAGTGCAGCGCTCGCTGAGGACCTTCGCTACGGCGCGGGTGGTCCCGCCCAAGGCGCCCCCCGCCTCGCGGGTGGCGGACGCGGCCCCGTCGCCTTTTGCCGAAAGCGCCTTTCGCACCTAACTTCGGAGGCGGCCCCTTCTCGGGGCCGCCTTCTCACTGGCGCTGCCTTAGCCGCTCCGCGCGATGCGGGCGGCCTCGTCGAGCGGCCCGGGTTCCATGCCGGCCAGCGCATCTAGTAGCAGAGGGACAAAGGTTCCCGGGCCGCTGGCCTGGCGGGCCGCGGATTCACCCGCTACCCCGAACACCGCGAGGGCGGCTGCGGCCGCATCGAGCCGCTCGGCCGGCGGGGCCACGGCCAAGAAAGCCCCGACCAGCGCGGAGAGACTGCAGCCGGTGGCCGTCACCCGGGCCAGCAAGGGATGGCCGTTCGCCACCTCTAGGGTGTCCGCTCCGTCCGTGGCCACATCGACCGCGCCGGTGGCGATGGCGATCAGGTGATGGGTGCGAGCCCATGACGACAGGTCCGCGACCGAGGCGGCACCGGACGCATCCACGCCATGCACGGTCCCCTGGGCCCCTGCGAGGGCGGCGAGCTCACCCGCGTTGCCCCGAACCGCGGTGACGCGGCTTGTGGCCAGGAGCTGAGTGGCCACCTGCGTGCGGAACGCGGTCGCGCCCACCCCCACGGGGTCCAGCACCACCGGAATGTGACGCGCGGCGGCGGCCTCGGCCGCCAGGTGCATGGCTTCTACCCAGGCGGGCTCCAGTGTCCCGATGTTGAGCACCAGCGCCCGGGCCTGAACGGCCATGTCGGCCACCTCCTCGCGGGCGTGGCTCATCACCGGCGACGCGCCGGCAGCCAGCAGCACATTGGCCGCAAAGTTCATGGCGACGAAATTGGTGATGTTCATGACGAGTGGACGCTCACGCCGCACCGCGTCCAGCCAGGCGCCGGGTGTTGTCATCGTGGATCCCTCCCCGCTGAGAATACCGCACCACAGCCACCAGGCGCGCTGCGGTAAACTCTAGGTGCATGCGCCGGGGAGATGCCTCCCCTCCGGTCAGGGGTTCATCGTGAGGCCGCGTGGGCCAGAGATTGGCGCCACGGCGGCCGTCGGGTGGTTGCGAAGGGACCGGTGACGTTGGGCGCGCACGGATGGTCCCGCCACGCTGCCGGCCCCATCTGGGTGGCTGGCGCGACTCTGGTCCTGGCCATCGTGTTCCTGATGGGGGCGCCGCTGGGCCAGTACGGGAGGCCGTCCCGGTCATCCGCCGCACAGGGAGCCGCCGATGTCTTTCATGGGGTCAATCAACAGGCGCTGGCACGTTGCGTCGCTCGGCATCAGAATTGCGCGGTCACGGTGCCGGGCCTGGCGCGCTGCATGCGGTGCTATCGCGTGTGCAACCAAGCGGCCGCGCGGCGGACCGCAGGGTCAGGCGCCAATCTGGACCGGCCGGTGTCGGCCGGGACGCCCCTCTTGAGCAAGGCCGCGGCGGAAAAGGGATGGGCTGCCCAAGGGACGATCACCGAGGCCATCCTGACGACGTATGGAGCGGCGCACCACGCTCTTCCCGCACTGGCCGCCAGCGTCATCATCAATCCGACGCGACCCGTGTGGGTCATCACCGTCCACTTCCGCCACCCGGGACTCCTGCAGGGGCCAGTGCCGAGCGGGGCTCCACCCGAGTACGTTGACTGGGCCCGCGCCGTCGTTGACGCCACGACTGGCACCATGACTGACGAGGGGCTTTCTGGCACCGCACCGCCCCCGCTCCCCGCCGCCATTGCTAATGACGAGGTGACCGTGCTAGCGATGCCAACGGGTATGTCGCCAAGAAACAATCGCATGGGCACGGCCAGCATCAGGGCGGCTGCATCGCTGGTGTGGCGGCAAGGAGAGCCGTGGCGCACCATCAGACACCGTGGAATGGCCGAATGCCCACGAGAGACTGCTGGGCGTGAGCTATCATCGGGATGAGACGCAGCGCGTGGCGGCCAGAGTTGGCTGTGCCCGGTCGGGACACGTGGTGGGTTGCCCGGCCAAGACTGACGCGGGATGCCAGGAGAGTGGGGGGAAAACCTTGCAGAAGGCGTATGCCTGGGGTCCGGAGCCGTGGTCATGAGGCGCGTGGACTTAAAGCGGGTGGCGCCCGAAGTGAGTCGCGCCGTCCATGAGATGGACGTGACCGTCAAACAGGCCGGACTGGATCCCGAACTGGTGGAGCTGGTGAAAGTGCGGGTGTCTCAGACCAATCGGTGCGCCTGCTGCCTGGACATGCAGACCAAAGATGCTTTGGCGGCCGGCGAGCGCCCCCAGCCCCTGTTTGGGCTGTCGGCCTGGCGGGAGGCTCCGTTTTATACCGACCGGGAGCGCGCGGCCCTGGCTTGGGCTGAGGCGGTCACCCTGTGTCCCGAGGGAGTCCCCGATGACGTCTATGAGCTGACGCGAACCTACTTCGCCGAGCGCGAACTGGGGTTTGTCACCTTGGCCGTGATCGCCATCAACAACTGGAACCGCTTGGCGGTAAGCTTCAGAGCCCCAGTGGGAACCTCCCGGCCGGATTTGGCTTAAGGGTTTGGCATTCGGGGGTGAGCCATGAGGGAGGGCTATATGATGTCGGAATTGGCGTTTCAAGTAGCAGCGGTGTGGAGCGGCAGCGGGCGCGAGGGAACGGGAGTTCTGTCGCTGGGCGGGCAGAGCATCCCGTACAGCGCGCCCGACACCATGGGGGGCAAGGGAGAAGGCACCAGTCCGGAAGAGCTATTGCTGGCTGCCGTGACGTCCTGCTACAGCGGGACGCTGTTTCGCGTCGTACAACGCGCGGGTTTGCCCGTCGCACGGGTCGGCATACGGACTGAAGGCACCGTGTCCAATTATCCCGCGGCAACTCGATTCAGTACCATCACAGTGTACCCCACCATCGTGGGCGGGGATGCCACGAAGCTCAAGGATTATCAAGCCGCGGCGGCTGCGGCGCGAGACAAATGCTTTATTGGCCGCACCGTGCGTGATTATCTCGAATACCGGGTGGGGCTGGTCGAGGTCCAACCGGCTTCGGATTAAATGGGGTGCGCCACCCCGCGACCCATGACGGTTAGGCATGGAACCCGCACCCGCAACAGTCCGCGAGTGCGGGTCGTGGCTTTGCGTGCGGACCCTCCGCGGTTTACCGCGCGCTGTCGGGCTCGCCGCGCTCGCGTTGGTCCCACCAGCTCCGCGTTACCTCAAACCAATCCCAGGGCCGGTCGTCCTGTTGACCTTCCTCGCGTTGCTCGACGGTTTTCTCGTGGCCGTCCACGGCTGCCCTCCTTAGTGGGGGTGCGTGATGGCTGCCCTGCGCTAGCTCATCCTAATCCGGTGAGGGTCCACAAGCGCTAGCTTCGGGCTCAACGGTTGGTCGGCTCGTTGAGCGGCTGTTTGGCGCGGATAAGCGGTTTCAGCCTCATCATGCCAAACATGACGGCATGCCATAGAATGGACAGACACGGAGCCCACAGGAGAACGGGGGTATTGCGTGTCGACGAGTCTGTCGGACGGCTTGCCGGACACGGGTTTGGGGGCCGGCGCCGTGGTGCCGCCAGGGCTTACCGAGGAAACGGCGCAGAAAATCGCGCGCATCATCTACCGCATCGCTGACGTGGAGGCTGTGGCCATTACGGATCGCGTCCGCATTTTGGCGTATACCGGTGGCGGCTGTCCCCACATGCGGCCAGGCGCGCCTGTGCAAACCCAGGCCACGCGCCGGGTGCTTGACACAGGCACGCTCGCGCTGGTGCGCGACCGGGAGGAGTTGCACTGCCCTGATCCCGAGTGCCCCTCCCCTATTCAATCGGCCGTCGTGGCGCCTCTGCACGTGGGACACCGGGTGGTGGGCGCGGTGAAGCTGTACCGGACCGACCCCGGAGAAATGCCGCCGTATGCGACGCGTCTGGCGCAGGGCATGTCGGAACTTTTGAGCCTGGAACTGTCGCTGGCCGAGTCGGAGCGCCAGCGGGAGCTGTTGGCGGAGGCTCGCCTGGACGCGCTACAGGCCCAGATTCGGCCGCACTTTCTCTTCAATATCTTGAACACGGTGATTGCCACCAGTCGGCAGGATCCTGAGGCGGCGCGGCGCCTTTTGACGGAGCTGGCGCAGTTCCTGCGGTCCACGCTGTCGGACCACCGCGACCAGACCACGCTTGCCGAGGACCTCGCGGTCGTGGATCTGTATCTGCGCCTGGAAGGGGCGCGCTTCGGCAGTCGCGTCAAGGCCACCGTGGATGTGGACCCCAGCCTGCTCGCGCTGCCCGTGCCCGTACTGACCTTGGAGCCCTTGGTGGAAAACGCGGTCACCCATGGGGTGGCGCCGCGCGACGCTGCGGGCGGCATCGAGGGGCGTGTCGTGATCCGTGCGCGCCGGCGCGCCCGGGGCATCGTCATTCTTGTGGCCGACAACGGAGTGGGTATGAGCGCGGTGCGGGTCCATGACGCGTTCCAACCGCGCACCGGGACGGGTCTCGGGCTTGGCCTGTGGAATGTCCGCGAGCGGTTGCTGGGTCGCGCGGCGTTGCGCTTGAAAAGCCGCCCAGGGCGGGGCACGGTGGTGCGGCTCACGTTCCCGCTGGCCACCCTCGGGCCATCGGCATGACGGGCGGCCCGAGGGTGCTGCGCGCCCTGATTGTGGATGACGAAGCACCGGCGCGGGCGGAGTTGCGCTTTCAGCTCAAGCAGATTCCCGGGGTGCGGGTCGTGGGCGAGGCGGCCACGACTGCGGAAGCGTTGGAGCTCATTGAGGCGGTGGGGCACGACGTGGTGTTTCTGGACGTGGCCCTGCCCGGCGCCGACGGGATGGTGCTGGCGGAGCGACTGCGGGCCGCCACTCCGGAGCCGGCCGTCGTGTTTGTTACGGCGTACGACGGCTATGCGGTAGAGGCTTTTCGCCTCGAGGCGGTGGACTACCTGTTGAAGCCGGTGGTGCCGGAGCGGCTGGCGGCCGCAGTGAGCCGCGTGCGTGGTCGACGAGAGTCGGCGGCCGGCGAGGACACCCCCAAACCGCAGCGGCGTTTCGTGGCAGGCCATGTGGAGAACCGCACCGTGCCCGTGGCACTTTCCGACGTTCTGTACTGCGAGACCGTGGAGAAACATGTCGAGATGGTGGCAGTGGGGGGCCAGCGGTATTTGGTGCGCGAGACGCTGCAGGAATTGGAGCAGAGCCTGCCGTCGGATCTCTTCCTGCGATGCCATCGGGGTGGGCTCGTCAACTTGTTGCACGTGGCAGACATTCGCCCGTTCTTCCACGGCACCTATACTATCCGCCTGGACAATGGCGATGAGTTGCCGGTGAGCCGGCGGCTTGCTCGCACCTTAAAGCAAGCGTTGCATCTGTAGGGGATCGCGGCGTCCACGGCAAAAAGAGAAAGGATCGGCGGGAGAATGTGGCTGCCTAACGACCCAGCAAGCGATGAAATCTCTATTGCTGGAGTTCTCCGTCCAGCGCAAGGGTCGGCCACCACCGTCAGGGGACGGGATACCTATCTGGACAGCCTTCACACAGAGTTGGTGATTGTCGAGATCCCGGAGGCAGCGCCGTCGGTGGCCCATATGGCAGTGTCAGGACGAGGTTAACCGTATATTTGAAGCATGAAGGCCGAAGGAGCGGTGCCATTCGCTTGACAGATAGGCGCTTTTCCTGGACGGGACGAGTCCTCATGCGATCACAGCCGTTCCAGGTGGTCGTCCCTTCAGGAACGGGGGACTACTTTATGAGTAAATGAATCAGGCGTGGACCCTCAGTAGGCGAGGGGGACTGAGGGGCTGGAGGGTGCTGCGCAATCACGACCGATTCGGGGCCGCTGGCCGCACGCCGCCGACTCGACTGGGATTGTCGGCGGCGGGGGTGCTGGTTGTCCGATATCGCGGGGTCACGCCATCACCGCCTCCACGCAAAATTTCCGCCTGTGATACCCGAGGAGGGCCAACTTGCGATTGAGGGGGGCGTCGGGAATTGGATCGCATCGAGCAGACCCAGGGCGAGCATCAGGAGTATGCGGCGCAGTTCACCGAGGGGGCGGCCATGGTTAACGGAGTGGTGCCACTGGGCCGGGGGGAGGTCCTCGTGGACCGCGACGCGCTTGGGGAGTCACTGACCACGGAGCGGATGCCCGACGGCGCCTCTTTTGCCCACCGGCATGCCGGGCGGCTTGGCGGGGACGGCAGGGCGGCGCTCGGATCGCCGCGGCTTGATGTCCACCCGCGCGCAGAAGGACAAGCTCATGCGGCTGCCGCGGTTCCGGCGCGCGATGACTGCGGAGGAAATGTCCGCATGGGGAGCGCACCATGACGGCGCATGCGGCCGGCAGCCCCGACCCCCACGGCGACTGGCAGAGTTTAGAAGTTCTGTATCGAGCCTTTCCGTCGGCGGAGGGTCACCGGCGAGCGTGGCGCTGCGCCGCTCGCCGGGCGGATGCGGCTCTATCGACACGCGGGCACCACGGCCTGCCAGCCCTGGTGCCCGGGTTGGTGCATGCGCGGGTGGCCACGGCGCTGCTCGCGGCGGGCTATCGGTCCAGCGAAGAACTGCACGGGCGCACGTTTTGCACTTTGGGGTGTCACGCAGGGTTGGAAGTCCGCATTCTGCGGGACCTCGGGGCGGGCTGCGCGCACGGGGTGGAGCTGCGGGGCGATGTTGTCGCTGTGGCCATGGCCGCCGGTGTGGTGCCGGCCGACGCGATCTGGGTGGGCAACTACTGGGACCTCCTGGCTCGCCATGCCCTGCCAACGTTCGACGAGCTGCTGGTGCTGGCACCTGACCATCTGCTTGTGGACAAGTTGTGGGAGATGGCCCGCCCCACCCTCCGAGTGGATGGGCACCTCGTGGTCGTAGCCTCGCCGAGTGATGTGGACGCGATCCCGGCCGAGGCGTTGAGTGGCCCTGCCTTGGAGGGCACCATGCGCTGGTTTGCGCTTGCGAGCCGTCGGGGGGATCTCCATCGCGAGCCGGGCCCGACGCGTGAAACAGGGTGACGCCGCGCGAGCGGCCGCGAGCTCACGGTCTGGGTGTCGACTCAGGCGCGAACCGGGTGGATGGCGCCGGTGTCGAGCGGCCAGCCACATGCGAACGCCCATCGTTCCGACCCACAACTACACCGCCGCTAGTACGACCGCTCTCGCCTGAAGGGCCAGAGGCGAGGCCAGCGGCAATCCCAGGGCCAGGGGCCCAATGGCTCCTGCCGTGAGCCAGGGAATGGCGCGACTGGCTTCGGACGGCCACAGCTCGGCCAGATGGGGCATCGCCCGGGCGTCGGCACTTGTGACGCGGCCGTCCACACCATGAAGGGCCAGATGGGCTGGCCGCAGCTGAGGATCCCGCCTGGTGATCACCGGGACTCACTGGTAAAGCATTCCCATCACGGTGCTGGTCAGAAAGCCCAGGGTGAACGTGTGCATGGTGGCCAGCACGGCTGGCGCGGAAAATTCTGAGTGAGCCAGGGTGTGCGTATTGGTGGCAACCAGCCCAAAGCCCACCCCGTGGCCAGAAAAGGCAGGGGGATGGTCAGGGGAGGCGCGGCGCCGGTCGATGGCTTGCCCATCTGGCAGCCGAGGGTGCCGGGCTGGTTGGGCGTTTTCGGCATGAGGATCGCTCCTTCCGCGACCCGCAGGGAGGTGACGCGGACGCATTGTAGTCCGATGCGTCCGACGCATGGTGCCGATGCTCACAAACAGCACCCGCCTATGCGCTGTCGAGGCTGGATTGCGTCTAATCATCCGGCCGGATCGTGCGCTTGGTCACAGAGAGCGCTCCGAGCGGTGATACTCTGACGGCGGGAGCGACCAGCGACACGGGAGGTGCATCATGCCGGACGGATGGCCAGACCTCTTGATGGGCCGGGTAGGGGATCCGGTGGCAGCGGGCGTACACCGCGTGCTAGTGGACCGTCTGTGGCCACGCGGCGTGTCCAAGGCCGCGGCGCCGTGGGACACGTGGCTCAAAGACGTGGCACCCACGGGTGCGCTCCGAACCTGGTACGCCCATGATCCCGCCCGCTGGGGCGAATTCGCCGAGCGCTACCGGCAGGAACTGGCCGACGAGGGGCACCGGGCCGCGGTGGCGGCGCTTCGGGCGATCTGGCAGCGGCAGCCTGTCATGCTGGTGACCGCCACACGGCGGATCGACGGGAGCCAGGTTCCTATCCTGCACGCGTTCCTGCGGGAGCCATAGGGCCACACCGTCCCGGGGGACGCGCTCTGCACCGCGGGGGGCTGGTGGCACCCGCGCCGGGCGTGTACCACCAAAGCCGTCCACCCGCGACCGTCAAGCCGTGGGCATCGGCGGGCAGGATTGACGAGGGAATGGCCTGCCAGCCGCTGGCGCCAGGCGGCAAGAGGTGCCAAGCGATGGGTCCCGCCGCCGACACGGTGCCGCCCACCAGTGCGCCGCTGGGCAGCAAGACCAGAGCCTGATACACACGGCCTCCCTGGGAGCTTACGCCGGGCGGATTGGGCAGGGCGACGCTCTGCCAGGTGCGCCCGCCGTCGGCGGTCATCCGGACGGGGTAGGGACCGGCCCCGTCGATGAGCAGGGCCGCGCCATCGGCCAGGCTCACGAGCTGCAGCGTGGAGTCGGTGATGTCGCCCTGCGCCGACTGGAGCCAGTGATACGGCCTCTGGCGCCAGATGGGCTGCAGCACGTTGGCCCCGATGCCAGGGCTGAACGGCTCTCCTGGCCTCATCAGGAGGCAGGCGCCGGATACGGGGCACGTAAGCGCCGCCGGATTCCACGTGATCCCCCCATTCGTCGTGGCGTTGGTCACGACCCGCCGGAGGTGCCGACACCGCCCGCCACGTGGTCCCTAGATTGGTGGATGTGAAGGGGATGTGGAAAAACGGTGCATTCCCGCCCGCGCGCGCGGCGGTGGCATCCACGGTGATGAGGAGGCTCGAGAGGAAAGCCGTCGCCCCCTTCACACCAGGGACCTGCGGGGTGGGGCCTGTCGAATAGCCCAGCTGCTACGCTCTGGTGGCAATGCCGGGGAGCCCCCTGACGCGCCGCACCGGCCGAATCGGTCAGCCACAGGAAACCGCTCGCCGCCGCCATGGCTCCCTGCGGTCCCACCACGATGGAATCGGGTTGGTTGGTGATTTGGATCGGGCGCGAGCGCACCTGGGTCCACTGGAGGCCGGCCAGCACTTGAAGCTCGGTGTGGGCCACCGCCACCCCAGGAGACGGAGCTATGGGGGCCAAGTCAGTCCGACCGAACCGACAGGCACCGGGGCCCCACCCAGAGAGGCCGGCACCTCGAAGCTGCCGGACAGGCGGCCGTTCATCGCCTGCTGCACAACACCCGTCGGGTTGTCGTCGTGGCCCCATATCAGGGAGTAGCCTAAGGTTGCCCGAAGAGGCGGGTGAGCGGAGCCCAGCCCGCCACGGTCACATGCTCGCCGGGCACGGCGCGGGTTGGAGGCAAGGTGACCGTCGCGTGGGAGGGCGCGGGCGGCACCGGCCCCATGAGGGTGAACGTTGCCTGGAACTGGTTCGGCCCGCTCAGGCAGCGCGGCTGCTGAGGCTTGGTTCCCGGTAGCCGAAGCACCGAAGCGCCACCGGGTACACGCCGGGCGCGAGCTGGTGTTCGCCCTGTGCCGTCAGCCATGCCGTTTCCGGCACGCGAAAGACCGCGGTGACGTGACCCGGATACTTCGCGGACCAGGTGGCGTGGGTATTGGCGACAAGCCCGGCGGCAAAACCGCCAAACGCAATCTGGCCCCACGGTGAGGGGCCTTGGGGCTGGGCCGTCATCGACGGCACGTACCCGCGCCCGGTGACTATCGTCCCGGGGCGACCGGAGCTTGGGGATCACGTGATGCCTGTCCCGGCCGACCTGGCGGCCGGCACGGCACAACCCGACAGCACCAGGGCCGCCGGCAACCCTGCCGGCGCACTGCGATGCTGCTAACCGAATCGCATGGTGCCACCCTCTTCGCCGAGCCTGCCGGATTAACGCTGGGGGGGCGATGCCGTTGTAAGGCGGCAACCGGTCGCCGTGGTCCCGCCCGGGCGGCTCCGCTCCGGGCACGGCCCGCTGACGGGATGCGGAAATGGCGGGGGCGAGTGCGCCTAGGCAGATCTAGTGTTATACTGCTCAGTAGAATAATAGAGGAGGCAAACGATGGACGACCGCGCGTTCAAGTCCGGCATCTACGAGCAGGTCGCTCGACTCGGCAAGGCGACGGGTCATCCCCAGAGGATCGAGATTCTTGAGTTGCTCTCCCAGGCACCCATGACGGTGGAGGTGCTGGCGCGCCGCATGGACCGGGCGGTCGGCAGTGTGTCCCAGCACCTGCAGCATCTGCGACAGGCCCGCCTGGTGACGGCCCACCGCCATGGCACCTACGTCACCTATCGGTTGGCGGACGAGACCGTCTCCACGTTTCTGGTGCAGATGCGCACGATGGCCGAGCGGCGCTATGCAGAAATGCGGGCGGTGACCGAGGCCTTTCTGGCGGATATCGGGTCGCTGGAAGCCGTGGACATGGCGGGACTGGAGGCGCGCGTTCGTCGCGGCGATGACGTCGTCTTAATAGACGTGCGCCCCCGTGACGAGTACGCGGCCGGCCACTGGCCTGGCGCCTGGTCGATGCCGCTGGATGAACTGACCGCTGCGGACCGGCCACTGCCCGAGGGCGCGCTCATTGCGGCGTATTGTCGGGGCCCGTACTGCGTTCTATCGATGCGGGCGGCGCAGCACCTCAAGGCCGCGGGCTACAACGTGGTGCGCCTCACGGAGGGAGCAGGGGAGTGGCGGGCGCAGGGTCGTGCGCTGGACGCGGATGACGCCGACTCGGGGTCGACGAAAATGGGAGGGAGTGGCATCCATTGAACAAGCAAGTGTTGTTTGTGGTCAACGAGGCGCCGTACGGCTCCGAACGGACCTACGATGCGCTGCGGCATGTCAACGCGGTCGCGTCGGCGGCCAATGTTGTGCAGGTGTTTCTTCTGGGTGACGGCGTGGCCGCCGCGCGCCGAGGGCAAGAGACGCCCAACGGGTACTACAACGTGGAGCGCATGCTGCGGCGGGCGCACCAGGCCGGTGTGGTCGTGGGGGTGTGCGGGTCCTGCATGGACGCGCGCGCGCTGGCGGCTGATGCGCTCGTGCCCGGTGCCCACCGGAGTTCCATGGAGGAACTGGCCGCCTGGACACTGGCCGCTGACCAAGTGCTGATCTACTAGGCCGTCCGCTTGGCGGAACCGGGAATCGCCCCCGAGTGAGGGAGCAGGAGGGATAGGATGCACACCGTACTGGTCGCGGGCGGCGGCGTAGGAGGATTGGCTTGCGCACACCGCTTGGCGAGAAGGCTGCCGGAGGGAGATCGGGTCGTGGTGTTTGACCACGCGCCCGTGCACACGTTTTGGCCCTCGCTTCTGTGGGTGATGACAGGCACGCGGCGGGCCAGCGACGTCGCACGGCCGTTTAGAGCACTCCGCAGTTCACGCGTGGAGGTGGTGCAGGCATCGGTCACGGCCATCGACCCGAAAGCCAGGACCATCGAGGCGGGCGGGCAGACGTGGACCGGGGACGCGCTGGTGGTGGCGCTCGGCGCAGCGCTGGATCCCGACGGGATTTCCGGGCTCGGCGCCGAACCCGGAAACTTCTACACCATTCCTGGCGCGGAGGCGGCGTGGACGGCGCTGCAGGTCTTGGAAGCGGGGCGCGTGGTGGTGGCGGTCCCTGCGATCCCCTTCAAGTGTCCGGCCGCACCTTATGAAGCGGCGATGCTGATTGACGGCTATCTACGCAAACGCGGTCGGCGGTCGCGTGTGTCGGTGGAGCTTTGGGCGGCCGAGCCCGCGCCGATGGCGGTGGCGGGGCCGGCAGTGAGCCAGGTGGTGGAGGAGGCGCTTGCCCACCGCGATATCGCATACCACCCGAGCGAGCGGCTGGAGCGCGTCGCGGGGGATCGGCGGCAGCTTGAGTTCGCAGGGCATCCGCCCGTTGGCTATGACCTCCTCGCGTACGTGCCGCCCCATCGGGCGCCTGAGGTCACTGTGTCGGCGGGGCTGGCGCCGTCGGGCGGATGGGTGTCCGCGGACCGCCACACGCTGGAAACAGCGCACCCCGGCGTGTACGCCCTTGGCGACGTGGTGGGCATCGGGCTGACGATGGGTAAGCCCCTCCCCAAGGCGGGTGTGTTTGCGTTTGCCGAAGGGGAGGTGGTGGCGGACCGCATCGTCGACCAATTGGCCGGGCGAGGATCGGGGGCCGGCTTTGACGGGCGCGGCGAATGCTTCATCGAAATGGGGCGGGGCCAGGCGGGATTCGCCCGGGGGCAGTTCTTCGCCGAGCCGACCCCTGCCGTTCGGGCGTATCGGAGCGGTCGGCACTGGCACGCGGCCAAACTGGCCTTCGAACGCCAATGGTGGTCGCAGTGGTGGTAGCGGGCATCGGGGCGCTGGGGCGCCCCGCGCCCCGCGCGCCGCAGGCGGTGTGGGCCGTCGCCCACGCGATCAACGACGCTTATCCCACCCTGTACCTGCCGCTGCTGCCCGTCCTGATGACCCGCTGGCACTTCAACATAGCTCAAGCGGGTCTGCTGGTGGGGCTCCTCGCCTTGAGCACACAGGCCACGCAACCGCTGCTGGGGGCGTGGTCCGACCGCCGTGGCGGTCCCTGGTTCATTGTTGGCGGCTTGATAGCCGGCAGCCTCGGCAGTGCCGTGGGGCTGGCGTGGGCACCCTCCTATGGCGTGTTCGCCCTAGCCCTTATGTTGGGGGGGCTCGGCAACGCCGCCTTTCACCCGCACATGGCGGCTTTGGTCGCGGCGCAGGGGATAGACCATCGCGGGCAGCGTATGAGCGCGTGGATGGTGAGCGGTCTGGTGGGCCACGCGCTGGCGCCGTTGGCGGTGGTGGCGGCATGGGAGTGGGGCGGACGCTGGGGCGTGACCACCCTGGCGCTACCCGGGCTGCTGGCGGCGGGGTTGCTGTATGGATCCGCCCGCCCACTGACGCGTCGGACGACACGGCGTGCAGCGCGGGCGACCAACTGGCGGGACGTGTGGCGTCATGGACGCGCGTTGGTCGCGGTGATCGTGTTGCGTAACTGGGCAGCCATGAGCCTGTTGACGCTCTTGCCTCTGCTGTGGCAGCAACGGGGGGGCTCGCTGGCTGACACCGGGCTCCTCATCATGATCGTATACGGGGCCGGTGCGGTCGGCAACCTGTTGGGCGGGGGGTTGTCGGATCGGTGGGGGGCACGCGTGGTGCTGGCGGTGTCAGTTGTGGGAGCCGCCGGAGCGGCGCTCAGCTGGGCCGCGAATTTTGGGGCCGGCCCTTGGCTGTTTGCCGAGGTGGCGCTGTGGGGCTTTGCCATCAATGGGGCGGGTGCGGTCATTCTGGTTTATGGCCAGCAGTTGTTTCCGGGGCACGCCGCCATGGGCGCCGGCCTCACCATGGGACTTGGGAACACGGTGGGAGCGCTGGGCGGATGGGTCATCGGACTGATGGCGGAAGCGGCCGGGCTCGTACCGGCGGTGGAATGGGCGGCCGCTGTGATGGGATTGGCCCTGCTGCCAGCGATGTTGCTGAGGTCCGCCGCGTCAGACGCACGCACGGCGTCGCCGCCACTGGCGCGAGGCGTATAGACAGCCTGCCTTCTCTGAACGACCAGGAGCCGAATGCCGGATCCGAAGGGTGGGACGCCGCCGCCTGCATCGGCGATGCACGGCCGGGATCCTCTCCGGGTTCAGCAGCGCAGCGACACGTGTCCGCGGGGCCATTGACCACGTCACCGTGATCGGCGATGGTCGTGTCGCCGGTGGTGGTGAGATGGGTGATGTCGGTCGTGGACGGTCACAGGGTTCGGCTGTGTGCGGGTGCCGGTAGGGCCACGCGGGCCGGGGCCACGGCTTTTCGGGCAAGTGGCTTCCGTGGTCGCGTAGGCGCAGGTGGTGCGCAACGCGTCGACGAGGGAGATCCGCCCGCCGTATCCCCGGGAGCGGGTGATGTGTGCCACCGCATCGCACCAAACGGGCGGTGACGTCGCGGCGAGTGGCGGCTCCGCGGGGGCCAAAGGGTGCGCGTGTCACGGCACAGAGACCCTTCGTGTGGGTGCCGCGTGGGCGGGCAACTCACTCCCATGGATCATGGCGGTGCGGTCTCGCCCTGTTGCAAGCTGACGGCAGACGCGCACCCCCCCGGTCGGCGGGGGGGATGGGTGGCGACGGATGGGAGGTGAGCTGCATGTCCCCCAGTTCGGGCAACTTTATTGTCGAGGGGCTATTCTTGGTGACATTCCTGGTTGGGGTGCTGTGGCCCACACGGCATCGCGAGTGAGCACCGGCGGTGCTGACCTGTCAGGATGGTTCTCAGGTGGAGGAAGGGAGTGTTTGCGGTGGCGAACTGGACGGTAACCTCAAAGCGGCTGCTCTCGGGTGTCATGTCGGCCGAGACTTGGTTGCCGACGGAACTGCCGGAGTACGCCCAGGGCTTCATGTACATGCTGGGGTCGCTCACCGCGTCCAGTTTTGCAGTGCTGGTGATCTCGGGCATTGTGCTGGCGATGAATGGGCCGGCGAGCTGGTCCTACAACGGTGCCGTGCACTTCGTCGCGGCCACGCACTTCTGGTCGGTGCAGGCGTTCTTCTTCTTCATGATGTTGCACCTGTGGCGGGTGTTCTTCACCGGCGCGTGGCGCGGAGGCCGGGGCCTCACGTGGCTATTGGGAGCCATCGCGCTGCTGGTGGCTATTCCGACGGCCTTCACGGGCTTTCTGATTAACGGGGACCTGTATTCGCAGTGGAACGCCGTTCAGGCCAAAGACGGCTTGAACGCGCTGGGGCTCGGCTGGGTGAATCTGACGAACGCCGGCCAGATGTTTGGCATGCACGTGGTGGTGCTGCCGCTGACGCTCGCGGTGATCGTGGGGCTGCACATCACGCTGGTTCGTATGAAGAGTGTCGTGCCGCCGTATCCCGAGGCCGACACGCCTGCGCTAGCAAGGGGGGATGACGCGTGACGCGGCCGGATGTGGCGTCTGACTACCGCCAGGTGCCGGAGGACTTCGTAAAGCATCTGCTGGGCACGCTGGTCATCGTCATAGGACTGGTGCTTCTGGCATCGATTCTGTTCAGTTATCCGGAGAAGCAGCCGCTGACGATCCAATCGTATGCGAACGCGCACCCGGTGACCTTTGAGCAGGTAGTGTTGCGAGCGCTGGATGGCCAGGGGCAAATTGCGAACTACGGCCCCCCGTACAATCACGGCACGGGCAACGTGGAAAGTTTTCTGCAGTCATGGGCGGGGGTGTTGCATCCCGTCAACGCGGCGACGGACTTTGTACTGAAGCCGCTCGGCATGGCCGCGTCCATCAATCCGGCGATTAGCCCGGCCCTGAACGAGTTTCTGCACGCCTCGGCGTCCCAGCAGGCGCAGTGGGAGAAGGCGGCGACCACCGGCCTTGGTCGGGCGACGGTGCAGAACGGCCACGTGGTGATGCCCGGCGGACAGTACGGGCCACTGCCGGTGCTGCTCAATGCGGCGCTGGACCTCGGGAAAAGCGGGCTCATGTCGGGGGCGCTCACGCGGAACCCTGCGGTGTTCACGCATTTCAACACGCAGAACGACCTGCTGTTCCTGCAGGGAGCCCCTCTGCAAAAAGATCCGGCCACGCAGTCGCTGGCGGGACCCAACTGGGGCATTATTCACCCGGCGGTCAACGGCTACCCGGCGGCCTGGTGGATGACGATACCCACTTGGATCTATCAGTGGCCCGCCGTCGCCAATTCTGCCGCCGCGGATGCGATTGCGCTGACGATTGGGTTTGTGTTTTGGGCGTTCTTGGCGTTCACGCCCTGGATTCCGCTGTGGAATCGGGTGCCGCGCTACGTTGGAATTCACCGGCTCATCTGGAAGGAATACTATCGGACCCATCCCGGCGGCCGGGCGCGGGCGCTCCGGGAACACGAGGCGCCCCGTGGGTAGGCCGCCCGCCGCCGCTTTCATCCGCCTGGTGGCGGGGTTGGTGCTGGGGGTGCTGGGCTTCGGCACCGTGAGCTTGGGCGTCGTGAACCTCAGCATGGCCAGCATCGCCTTGGGGCTAGGGGAAATCGCCGTGGGCGGGTTTGTCGCGCTTGGTGTCTTGACGCCGATGAGGAAGCCCGGGGGCCGGCGCCGCGGGAGGTCCAACACCCCGTAGGGAGACGCCCCCGATGTTGCGGACCCGTCGGGATCTCGCTTGGGATCCCGGCGGGTCCGCTTCGTCAGCGCCCGTATCGTTGCTTTAAGGCGGTCCGGTCCACCTTGCCACTGCCGGTTTTGGGCAGTTCGTCTGTCAGTTCGAGACGGCGCGGGTGCTTCACGGCTGAGAGGGACGTGTTGGCCAGCAGAAATCCCCGCAGCGTCTCCAGGGTGATCGGGGCGACCCCCCGTCACCAGCACCGCCGTCCCCTGCTCCACCAGCCGATCGTGAGGGGTTCCAATAACCGCCGCCTCCACCACGGCCGGGTGTCGCAACAGCGCGGCCTCGACCTCGGAGGGGTAGACGTTCTCCCCGCCGGTCACGATCATGGTATCTGACCGGTCCAGGTAAGTCAGGTATCCGTCCGGCTCGACCCGCACGATGTCCCCCGTGCGCAGAAAGCGGCTCGAATGGCGCGCGGCCGCCTCCGCGGGAGCGCCCCAGTACCCCGGCGTCACGATGTCGCCCGCGACCGCCAGTTCTCCCGTGATCCCCGGCTGGAGGGGTTGGGCTACGCCGTCCGGGCTCAGCACCGCCCCCTCGGCGACTTCCGTGCGGATTCGCCCCATGGATCCGTGCACCCGGGGCTCGCCGGCGTCGTAGGTGGTGATGAGTCCCGTGGTTTCTGTCTGGCCGTACAGTTCAATTATGGGAGCGCTCAGCCGCTCTTCAAGGCGGTCCGCCGCCTCAACCGGGGTGGCTGACCCCCCGAACACCACGAACCGCAGCGACACGGGCCTGGAGAAGCGGGTGCCCTGTTCCAGGTGCCGACTCGTGTCGATGAGCATGGTCGTCACGAGGGCCGAGAAAGTGGGCTGAAAGACATCGAGCGCCGCGATCCATTCCCGCGCGTCCCAGCGGGCCAGCAGATGGGTGTGGGCCCCCACCGCGAGGGCCGGCAGCGTGGTGCACTGCAGACCGCCGACGTGAAACAGGGGCAGGGCCCCGAGCAGACGGTCGCGCCAGGACAACTGCCAGGCGTGGGACCCCATGTCGATGGACACCCTTGGGGCGCCCGGGGGTGCCGCTGGTGTACATCAAGAGGCAGTCGTCCTCATCATGGCGGTGGGCGAGGCGCGGCGCGGCCGGCGCGGCGGCGAGCACGTCGGCCAGGGCCGCGACGGGCACGCGCCCCGCCGAGAGAGCGCTCGCGGTGCCGCCGCGGACCAGCACCTGGCGGACCGGCGTGGCCGCCAGCAGGGGATCGATCCGCGGGAGGTCGCGCGCCTCGATGACCAAGACGCGGCTGTTGCTGTCCTGCAGCGCAAAGGTGAGCTCCCCGTCGCCGAAGCAGTAGTTGAGCGGCACCAGCACGCCGCCCGCCCACAGTACACCGTAGAGAAGCACCAGATAATCGGCGCTGTTGGGCAGAAATGCGGCGACCCGGTCTCCCGGCGCGACGCCGCCCTCGATGAGAAAGGCGGCCACCGCTTGAGCCTTGTGGTCCCATTCCTGGTACGTGAGCGTGCCTGACGCATCAGACAGCGCCGGGCGGTCGGGGAACTGGCGGACGGCGCCCTGAAAGCGGGCGGCAAGGTTCACACGGCATCCCTCCCTAAAGCGTGCGACGCGGGACCGGGCCGCCGCACGGGGCGGCGGCATCAGACGGGATGGACGGCGTTGTGTTTGGTCGGCCAATCGCGCCGCTTGCCGCTGTATCCGGCGAAGCGCCCGATGAGGGCCCGGCGCAGGTCGTCCGGGGCCACGATGTCGTCCACCACCAGCTCTGACGCCAGGCGCAAGATATCGATGTCGCGGCGGTACGCGTCGCGCCGCTCCTGGACAAACTGGGCACGCGCCCTGGGGTCGGCCAGCGCTTCGATGTCGCGATAGTACACGGCGTTCACGGCCGCCTCCGGCCCCATCACCGCCACTTCGGCGCCAGGCAGCGCGAGCACCGCGTCCGAGCCGAAGGCCGGGCCGGCCATTGCGTAGAGGCCGGCCCCGTAGCACTTGCGCACCATCACCGCCACCTTGGGTACCGTGGCCTCGGAAACCGCGGCAATCATTTTGGCCCCGTGGCGAATGATCCCCTGCCGCTCCACGACCGACCCGATCATGAAGCCCGGCACATCTGCCAAGAACAACAGCGGCACGTTGAACGCGTTGGCGAGCCAGATGAACCGGGCACCCTTGTCGGCGGAATCCACGAGCAGCGTGCCCCCCTTGACAAGCGGCTGGTTGGCCACAATGCCGATCACGCGTCCATCCAGCCGGGCAAAGCCCGTGACCAGCTCCGGCGCAAACAGGGCCTTCACCTCGTAGAACGAATCGGCATCCACCAGCGCGGCGATGAGGGTGCGCATGTCAAACGGCTCGCGGCCCGACGGCACGATGCTGGCGGCGGAGGGACCCGCCGCCGGGGGCGCAGGGTCCCTCGCCGGCGGGGCCTCCTGAAAGTGGGCGGGAAGATAGCTGAGATATTGGCGCACGAGGTCGAGCGCGTGATCCTCGCTCTCCGCCAGCACATCGCCGAGCCCGCTGATGCTGCAGTGCATCCGGGCACCGCCCATGTCTTCCGCCGTGACGTGCTCGCCGATGGCCATGGCGGCCATCCGCGGGGATCCCAGGTACGCACTGGCGTGTCCATCCACCATGATCACGAGATCGCTGAACGCGGGAATGTACGCGGAGCCTGCCGGGGATGGGCCGAAAAGCACCGCCACCTGCGGGATGACGCCGGAGAGCTGCACCTGCCGGTAGAAGATCCGGCCGCCGTGCTGCCGGCCCGGGAAGCTCCGTACCTGATCGTCGATGCGAGCTCCCGCCGAGTCCACCAAGTAGAGGATCGGCACCCGCAGCCGCTCGGCGGTGTCCTGGATGCGCAGGATCTTCTCGATGGATTTCGGGCCCATCGACCCGGCCTTCACGGTGGCATCATTGGCCATAAACGCCACCCACTGGCCGCTGCCAGCCAGGCGGCCGACGCCCGTCACCACGGCGTCGGCGGGCAGGTCCGGCCTCTGGGCTTCTGCATAGAGCCCGTCCTCCCACTCAATGTCGCCCGGGCCAAACAGTTTGGCCAGGCGCTCGCGCACGAACGATTTGCCCTCCTGCTGGAGACGGAGGTGATAGCTGGGCCGCCCTCCCTGGAGAATGCGCTCGCGCGCCTGGCGCCACGTTTCGTCAGGCATGGGGTTGTCCCTCCTCTCTCCATACGTTGTCCGGTGGGGAAGCGGGCCACGGAATCTCGAGCCGCAGCAAGGCCGCCCCCAATGTTTTGCCTAAGTTGTCCGCGCGCGCCGAGCGGGCGGCCCCGCCGTCCAGAGCCGCCTCGACCACGAACTTGAGCGCGTTGAGGCGTGGCAGCTCGTAGCGGGTCACGGGGCCTGCCGCCCACGGAGCGAGGTGGCCGCGAACCGCGTCTGCGGTAACGTGCTGGCGCAGCAGGGCGTAGACAGCCTCGTTCGGGGCCATGAGGCTCAGATCCAGGATGTTGCCCTTATCCCCCGCCCGACACGTTGCCAGGTGGACCAGCGGCCTCGTCGACTGCCTTGTCATTGTTTGCTGCCTCCTCGTCTCTCGGAGTTGCCCGCCAAAAACGCAGGGGCTGGCCGGACGTCCACCCTGATCCCCCTATCCAGCAGCGGCCGGGGAATGAGGCCGGTCTGCAACCGCGACAGCTCCCGCACCCGGTCGACCCCCAAGAGGCCGCTGGCCGTGGGCGGGCCGGATAGCGCCAGCGGGGGAAAGAGGCGGGCAAAGGCATCGGCCGCGCCTCGGGTGGCGGTGCGCAGCGTCATCCGCAGGTACACCTCGTTCAGGCGGCCTCGATCCGGTGCCGTGGCGAGGGGGCCGTGAAAGCTGGACACGCCGAGGTACTCGGCGCCGGGCGCCGTCGGGGAAAGGCCCAGCGCCTGCGCCTGCCGGACCAAGATGGCGGCGGCCGCCTCCGCCTTCTCTAGGGCATCGGGCCACGAAAACCCAATGAGTCCCTGCCCCAAGAATCCGTCGGGGCAGCCCGCCATCACCTTGTACGCCTCGGGCCGGGGATGCCCCCGCACGCCCCGCACCTCTACCGTGTCGGGCCCCACCTCGGCCAGCGACGCCTCACTCAGGTCCACCGTCACATCCGGAGTCAGGTAGTGGCTCGGGTCGTGCACCTCGTAGAGCAACTGCTCGCGCACGGTGTCCCGGGTCACGCGGCCCCCGCTCCCGGGCACCTTGGTGATCCGGAGCGAGCCGGCATCCGACAATTCGGCGATGGGATAGCCGATGCGGTCCAGGTCGGGGATCGACTGCCAGTCGCCGCTGTGGTTGCCCCCCGTCACCTGGCCGGAGCACTCCAGCAGGTGGCCGGCCACCGCACCCAGCGCCAGGCGGCTCCAGTCCGTGGGTCCGGCGCCCGACAGGTCCCAGTGCAGCGCATGGGCGATGGCGCCGAGAAACAGAGCGCTGTCGGCTACTCGCCCCGTGATCACGAGGTCGGCTCCCTGGTCCAGCGCGGATTGAATGGGCGCCGCTCCCACGTAGGCGTTGGCAAAGACCGGCATCGAGGTGACAGCCGGGTCGTCCCAGGCGACCAGGTCCAGGCGCCCGAGGAGGTCGTCGCCGTGGACCACGCCGATGCGGGCGGCGAGGCCGAGATCGTGAGCCACCTGCGCCGCCGCCGCGCCAGCCGCCATCGGGTTGAGGCCGCCAGCATTGGAAATCAGGCGCACGCCCCTGCGGAGAGCGGCGGGCCAGAGATCGCGCAGCAGCGGCAGCAAATCTCGGGCGTAGCCCAGCGACGGATCGCGGCGGCGGTCCTTGGCCAGAATGGCCAGCGTCAGCTCGGCCAGGTGATCGAACGCCACATACTGCACCCGGCCCGTCTCGATGACGTCCAAGGCCGGACGGTAGCTGTCGCCGTAAAATCCGAGCCCGCCGCCCACACGCACGGCGGTCATGACGGATCTCCCGCGGGTTCTTGGTCCAAAGCAAACCGGGCGGCGTGCGCCTGCAGATCGGGTTCAGACAGCGCCAGGTTGCGCAGCAGCACCAGGTGGTCCATGTGCGTCCTCAACGGCCCCGCGCCCGCGCGCGCCGCCTCCAGCCCGGTGCGGACAACCAGCGGGCTGACCGTCGCGAGGCGGTGCGCGAGGGCCAGTGCCCGGGCCAGCACCTGGCTCTCGGGCACCACCTCATCCACCAGTCCCCAGGCCAGGGCCTCGTCGGCCTCGAGCGAGCGAGCGGACAGCGCCAGGGCCAGCGCCCGCCGCTCTCCCACCGCCCGCTCCAGCAGGGGGAACACCGTGTAGGGGAAAAGGCCGCGCTCCATCTCCGGCAAGCCAAAGCGGGTGCCCTCGGCGGCCACCGCCAGATGGGCCACCAGCAAAAGGCCCAGGCCCCCGCCCAGCACGTAGCCGTGGGCGGCCGCCACGACTGGCGTGCCGAGGGCCGCGGGCAGGCCAAACAGACCCACACCCGCGCGACCCTGGTCATACAGCGCCTGGGGGCTCAGTCGGGACAAGTGGCGGAACTCCGCCAGGTCCCCGCCGGCGCAGAACGCCGGACCCCGGGCCGCCAGCACGACGGCGCGGATCGCGGGATCGGCGTCGGCGACCGCCAGCGCACGCTCCACCGCGTCCGCCAGCTCGGCCGACAGGGCGTTCCGCTTGCGGGGGCGGTTCAAATACACCAGGCGCACGGGTCCTTGGGTTTCCTGCTCCACGAGGCTCACTCGGCACCCCCAAAGCGCTGCTGCAGCACACGCTTCAGCACCTTCCCCGCCGGGCTTTTGGGCAGCTCGTCGACGACATGGACCTGCTTGGGCACCTTGAACGAAGCCAGCTCCCGCCGGCAGTGCTCGAGAATCGAGGGGCCGAGGTCGCCAGGGTGACCGGGCGCCGCCACCACCACCGCCACCACGGCTTCCACCCAATACGGGTCAGGCAGGCCGATGACGCTGACCGCCTCGACACCGGGATGCCGGGCCACCACTTCTTCAACTTCCTGGGACGACACGTTTTCCCCGCCGCTTTTGATGATGTCCTTCCGGCGGTCCACGAAGTAGAGAAATCCGTCGTCGTCGGCGGCGGCCAGGTCTCCCGTGTGGTGCCAGCCCCCGCGAAATGTGTGGGCGGTGCCTTCGGGGTCCTCAAAGTAGCCAGCCATGACGGCCGGGCCCCGGACCACCACCTCGCCCACCTGGCCCGGTGGGACGTTCCGGTCGTCCTCGTCTACCAGGCGGACCTCCAGCGGCAGGTGTGGGTGGCCGATGGGGTCTGGCCGGGTGGCGCGGTCAAAAACCTCGGCCGACCACGTGCTGGCCCCGAGCGGCGTCAGCTCCGACTGACCCCAGTAGCCCATCCACTCCACCTGAGGAGCCAATTTTCGCAGGCGCCGTATGGCGGAGCCAGGAAGATACTGGAACACGATGGCGCGCGCAAGCGAACTGAGGTCGCGCCGCTCCAGGTTGGGCTGCGCAAGCAGCCCCACGTAGGCGGTCGCCGGCAGGACCAGGTAGCTTGCCCGCTCCTGCTCGATGGCGTCCAGCACGGCAGTGGGCTCGATGCGCCGCACCAGGATGCCGGTGGCCCCGGTGGCCATCGTGGCGAGCATTACGTACAAACCCGCCACATGGAAAAGCGGCAGCGCCAGCAGCATCCGCTGCCGCCGGCCGATTTCCAGGTCGGACAGCGCAGAGAGCAGCGCGGCATGCCAGTTCAGGTGCGTGCCCACAACCCCCTTGGGCTGAGCCTCCGTCCCGCTGGTGAACAGCAGCGTGCAAGGCGACTCACTGGGGACCATGACCGCTGGGCACCCGCCATCCGCCGCGGCCAGCGCCTTGCCCATGGGGGTGAATCTTGGCGGGGTGGCGGAGGGATCGCCGACAAACCACCGGACCGGGATGCCATCGAGCGAGTCGGACTCTCCGGCCAGCAGAGGCCACAAGGCGCCGTCCACCATCAGAGCCCGCGCCCGGGCGCGGGCAAGCGCCCCCGTGAGCTCGCGGCCGCGGAGTAGGGCGTTCAGCGGCAGCAGCACCGCCCCGATGCTGGCGGCACCGAACCAGAGCGCCACATATTCCGGTGAGTTGAGGCCCAGGGCGGCCACGACGTCCTGGGGGCCGACACCGGCCTGCAGCAGAGCGCGGCTGACGCGCGCGGCCATGTCGGCCAGCTCGTCGTAGCGGACGTCGCGCCCGTCGAACCGGAGCGCGACGGCTGTTGGCACCCGGCGCGCACTTCGCTGCAGCAGGTCACCCACATTGAACCGGCGGAGCAGGTTGAGTTCCAGATCGGTGGGGTGGGGCATCAATCCATCTCCTTTTTCGCGTTTTGGGCTGCTCAGCGCGTGCCGGCTAGCTCCCGGGCCAGGAGAAGGCGGCGAATTTCCTTCGTGCCCGCGCCGATGTCGAATAGCTTGGCGTCGCGGTACAGACGTTCGACCACGGAGCCGGCCAGAAATCCGGATCCCCCAAGGATCTGGACCGCTTCATCCGCGGCGAATCGAGCGGCCTGACCAGCCGCCAGCAACGCGGCCGCCGCTTCGCGACTGGCGCGGTGCCCGGCCTCTAGCTGAGTGATGGCATCCAGGGCCATCAGGTGCGCCGCCCGTGTCTGGACGTACATGTCGGCCAGTTTGGCGGCCACCAGCTCAAATTCGACCAGACGCTGGCCGAACTGGCGGCGAGACTGGGCATGGGCGAGGGCTCGCTCGAGGGACTCCTCGGCAATGCCGACCCCGGCGAGGGCGTAGAAGGCTCGTTCCCGGTCCAGGCCGCGCATCATGAGCCGCACCCCCTGGTTTTCCTCACCCAGCACGTTTTCTCGGGGGACGTAGACATCGTCGAAAAATACGGCGCCGGTGGGCGACCCGCGCATTCCCAGCTTGGCGAAGGGCGGGCCGGTGCTCACGCCGGCCCAGTCCCGCTCCACGATGAACGCGCTGATGCCCTGGCCGCCGGCCTCAGGAGCGGTTTTGGCGTAAACCACCCACAGACCCGCGACGGGGGCGTTGGTGATAAACGTCTTGCTGCCGCGGAGGCGGTATCCGCTGCCGTCGGCGCGGGCCGTGGTGTGTATGCCGGTCGCGTCCGAGCCGGCCTCGGGCTCGGTTAGGGCCAGCGCCCCAATCAGGGAGCCCCGGGCCAGGGGGGGCAGGTAGCGTGTGCGCTGGGCCTCGGTGCCATTGTGCCAAATGGCGTGCGTGCAAAGATTCAGGTGCGCTCCGTACGACAGGGCAAAGGCGGGGGACGCGTGCGACAGGGCGCGCGCGACCAGCGCGCTGGTGAGCAGATCGCCCCCGGACCCGCCGTACCGCTCCGGCACCCCCGCCCCCATGTATCCTAGCGACGCCGCCTCATCCCATGCGGTGCGCGGCAGCGCATCATCCCGGTCCATGGCTTCGGCGACAGGTTCTACGACGCGGCGGGTGAATTGCAGTGCGGCCTGGTATACGGCCTCGTGTTCGGGCGTCATGCGGGTCCTCCTTGTCGTCTTGCATCGTGTCGCCTGGCGCCGATGGACGGGGGCCGCGCTCACAGGCGAAAGCGCCGCTGCATCGGGTCATACTGGTTGCTCTCGCGGAGATAGGCCAAGAACGCATCGAGATGCCGCCGGAGCCGCCGCACGGCCGCGGCGGCATCTCCTTGCTCCACGGCCGCCAGAATACGCCGATGAGCGGCCAGCACGCCGGCGGCCGCCTCGGGTCCGTAGGCGGGCTCCATCGTGGACCGGCGCACCAAGTCGTGCAGGGCGGCGTACAGCGCCGCCAGCACGGGATTGCCGCTGGCCGCCACCATGGCGCTGTGGAACAGGAGATTCTCCTCCACCTCGCGCCGATGGTCCCGGGCCGTGGAGAATTCCGCAAAGCGATCGCAGGACTCCCCCAGCGCGGCCACATCGCCAGCGGTGCGGCGCACAGCTGCCAGCGCCACCGCCGCCGCCTCGATCTCCGTGCGCGCTTCGAGCAGCGCCGCCAGCGACACCGGAGTGGATGTCAGCAGGATGCCCAGGGACTTGACGACGCCGCCAGGGCCGGGGGCGGACACGAACACGCCGCCCGCCGGTCCGGGCCGGGTAACAATCAGCCCCTGCTCAGACAGCACACGCAACGCTTCGCGCACCGTGCCCCGGCTCCGGCCACTCCAAGCCACCAGATCCCGCTCGCGGCCCAGGAAGTCTCCGGCCGCCAAGCCCTCAACGCCAATGCGATCGTGGATCTCGGCGGCGAGCCGGGTCGCCACGGCCGTGCCGTCGCGCCGATGCGGGGTGAAAGACTTATCCATGCCAATGATTATAAGGGATCCGGGCGCGATGTCACGGCTCTTCGCACCGCGTCGGGGTCAGAGGGGATCAAGTAGCTCCAAAAATTGCTCGTCGCTGTGTGCGTCGAGAGCCGTGAGCAGGTTGGCGCCCGAAGTGGATCGGCTGGCCAGGGCCGCCTTGACGACCGGGATGCGCGGCACGGGGACGCTCAACTCGTCCACCCCCAGCGCGGCAAAGAGGGTCGCCCACCCGGGCTGGGCCGCCAAACTCCCACAGACGGCTAGGCGGAGGTGGTGCGCACGAGCTTGTCCCGCCGCGTGCGCCACGGCTCGCGCCACCGCCAGCGGACTCACGGATCGGGTGAGTCCCCCCTGGCCGCGGTCCACCGCGTTCAGGTATTGGGTCAGGTCGTTGGTGCCAAACGAGAGGAAATCAACCCCCGCCCGGGCCAGCTCGGGAATCAGAAAGAGCAGGCTGGGCACTTCCATCATGACGCCGACCGCCCGAGGGGGGGCGCCGGTGGCCATGGAGCTCAAGGCGTCGCGGCAGTAGCGCCAGTCGGCGAGCGTGCTGACCATCGGGAACATGACTTCGACCGGCCCGGCCGCCGCCGCCGCACGGAGGGCCGCCAACTGGTCCCGGAACACGGCCTCGTGGGACGCGTAGAGGCGCATGCCGCGCTGCCCCAGGGCCGGGTTGTCCTCGGCCTCCGGCGTCAAGCCCGCGAGCGGCTTGTCGGCGCCGAGGTCAAAGGTCCGAAAGCAGGTGGGTCCGCCGACATGGCGGACGGCCGCCTGGTACTCCGCGATCTGGTCTTCAAGAGAAGGGATGCCGCCCGACGCCTCGAAGAACAGCTCGGTGCGAAACAGCCCCACGCCGTCGGCCCCTTGCTCCTGGGCCGCCCGAGCCTCCCGGGCGCTGCCGATGTTGGCGCGCACCTCGATCACGCGGCCGTCAGACCAGGTGACGGGCTCCTGGCGAATCCGCGCGCGGCGCTGTCCGGTCGGGCTGGCGGCGCCCACCGTCACTCGGCCGCTGTCGCCATCGACGTAGACCATCGTGCCGCTGGGCACCTCCGCCAGCGGTGACGCGTCTGTCACCACCACCGGAATCGCCAGGTTCTGTGCAATGAGCGCCGCGTGCATGGTGGCGCTGCCCTCCCGCACGACGTAGGCGGCCGCATGCGCCCCGGCCAAGAGGTCGCTCACCGTCAGGTGGTCCTGGGCCACCACCGACCCTGGCGGCGGCTTCGAGGCCGCCGCGCCCAAGAGCGCGCGCGCCCAGAGGTGCGCCACTTCCCGGATGTCCTCCGCTCGCGCCCGCAGATACTCGTCATCGAGAGACGCGAGCGCGGCGGCAAAGGTGCTGCCGGTCTCCTCCACGGCGGCGGCCGCGGGGGTGCCGTCGGCCATGCGTGCCCGGATCGCGCCTTCCCACTCGGGGTCCGCGAGCATGGCGCACTGGGCTCGCACGATGTCCGCGTGACTCGCGTCTCCTGCGCCGCGGGCCAATTGCTCCAATTGGTCAACCACCTTGGCGCGCGCCTCATCGAGGCTTGGTGCGGCGTCCTCCGCGGAGAGCGCGCCGATGCTCGGGCGGGCCAAAGGGCCCGCCGCTTGGCCGGGGGCAATCCCGGTTCCTTGTATGTTCATGGGTTGGTCCACTGTTTCACCTCCACTGGCGTACGACTTTTCAGTGTACTCGTCTGCCTGGTTGGGTGAACGGCTTCGCGAGATGTGGTAGTATTGGGTCAACTTCTGGCTGGCGCCCACCGGCGACCCGCGAAGCGGTGGCGGCTGGAGTCCAACTCCATAGAACCGTCGGGTACAGAACTGGAGAACCCGCAGGCGCTTGGGCGCTGCCGGTTCTCTACTGCATCTGGGGGAGGGTTGCCTGTGGTGGTGGTGGTGGGCGCTGGAGCCACCGGCCTCGGCGTGGCGTGGGATTTGGTGTTGCGCGGCGTGCCGGTCACGGTGGTCGACGCAGGCGACCTCGGGCGCGGCACATCGGGCCGCTTTCACGGACTGCTGCACAGCGGCGGCCGCTACGTGGTGCGAGACCAGGCCGCGGCACGCGAGTGCTGGAAGGAAAACCAAATTATCCGTCGGATTGCGCCTTCGGCCGTGGAGGACACCGGCGGCTATTTTATTGAAAGCGCCGAGGAGGACGCCGGCTTTGCCGACGAGTGGGTGGCAGGATGCCGCGCGGTGGGCTTGCCGGTTCAAGAGGAGGCGCCCGGGCAGCTCCGGCGCCTCGTGCCGGAGGTGCGCCAAGACCTCCGTCGTGTGTTCCGCGTGGCCGACGCCGTGCTCGAAGGCTTTCGCCTGCTGCATCTCCTGAGCCGAAACATCGCCGAGCACGGCGGCGTCGTGCTTACCCGCACCCGCGTCGACAAGGTGGCGATGGCCGCGGGCCGGGTGGTGGGGGTGGAGGTTGAGGGACCGGGGGGCCGGCGGCAGATTGCCTGCGACCTGCTGGTAAATGCTGCGGGCCCCTGGGCGGGTCAGGTGTCCGAGCTTTACGGAGACCCCATTCCGCTCCAGCTCGGCGGCGGGCTCATGCTGATCTTCGCGAACCGTCACACCCCGGTGGTGGTGAACCGGCTGGCTCCCCCGGGCGACGGGGACATCTTGGTTCCCCACCAGTCGGTGGTCATCTTCGGAACGACCGATGTGCGCCAGCAGGACCCCGAGCCACCGGCGGTGGCGCGGGGGGAGGTGCTGCGCCTCATGGAATTGGGGCGCACGATGTTTCCTTCCATGGGAAGCTGGCGGGTGCTGCGGGCCTTCACCGGTGTGCGCCCGCTGTACCAGCCCGCGCGCGCGGACGGGGGTTTGCCGTCCCGATGGGTGACGCGCGACTTTACGGTGATCGACAGCGGCCGCGACGCCGGCGTCATCGCGGTGGTCGGGGGCAAGTTTTCCACCTTTCGCGCGATGGCGGAGCACACGGCGGATCACGTGGTCGGCTACCTGGGTGTCACGGCCCCCTCGCGTACGCAAACGCAAGTGCTGGAGGGGCCGAGGCCGGCGGCGGCTCGCTCCCGCGATCTCGTGGTCTGTGAGTGCGAGGGTGTGACCGAGGCCGCCCTGGACGCCGAGGCCGGTCGGCCCATGCCGGATTGGCGCACGCGTACCTGGCTGGCCATGGGGCCCTGCCAGGGAACCTTTTGCATCCACCGAGCGGCCGGCATGCGGCGCCGAAGAGCGTCCGCTGGGCGGGTCGCGACGGAGGTGGCGGCTCTGCGTACCGAGCGAGACCGCGGCTTCCCCGCCGTGCTGTGGGGGGCCAATGCCAGGGAGTGGGCCCTAAACCGCGCCGTGCGGGCCGAGAGCCTGGGGGAGCCGCTCTCATGAGGCCCAGGGCGGCCACGGTGGTGGGGCGTGGGCCCGCGGGACTCATGGCCGCGACGCTCTTGACCGCCGCCGGCTGGTCGGTGCACGTGGTATCGTCCGCGTCCGGCACACTGCCTCTGTGGTCGGGGCGCCTGGACTTTCGGAGCTGGGACCAGGCCGTGGCGGTGGACAACCCGTGGCGCTGGTGGGAGCATCACGGGGAGGAGCACTTTCCAGGTGGGGCGGAGCTGGCGCGATGGAGGCGGCTGTGGAGTCTCTGGGTGGCGCTGGCGCAACAACTGGGCGCGGAGGCGGGTGTGCCGGAGCGCAATCGGTGGACGGTGACCCCGATGGGTCGCCGCCGGCCCGTGTTCTGGACACCTCCTTGGGAGCTGGCCCTGGACCAGGTTCCCCCGGCAGTGGCCGTGGTCGGGCTGGAGGGCTTCTTAGATTTCGAACCCGAGCTGGCGGCCGATGGGCTACAGGGTGCAGAAGCCGTGCGGACCATGAAGCTCGGGGCGCCCCCGGACTGGCACCCGGGGTGGGGCGGGGTGCGGTGGGCCGCTTTCCTGGACACCGGGCCCGGGGGGGACTGGTTGGCGCACCAACTCGGCCGCGCGCTGGACGGCGGCCCGGACGACGAGCTGGTGGTGCTGCCGCAAGTTTTGGGGCTCCGGCACACCGAACGCCTGCGGCAGCGACTGGAGAGGCACCTCGGTCGGACGGTGCGGGAGGTGGGCCTGGCGCCGCCCGGGATCGGCGGCATGCGGCTGGAGGCGCGGTGGCTTGCGTGGCTGCTTTCGTCCGGGGTGCAATTGCATCGCGGTACGGTGGAAGCCATCCGGTCGGCTGGCGGCGTCGCGGTGGCCGATGGACGGGCCGTGGGCGAGGGGCCGGTGATCTTGGCCACCGGCGGGGTGTTGGGCGGCGGAGTTCGGCTGAGCGCGGAGGGCACTGCCCGGGACGCGATTCTCGGGCGTCCTCTGGGCCGCTTGGTGGAGGGCGACGACCCGGCGACAGCCCTCAGCTGGGGACTGACAGCGAGCGACGGTGCGGTGGCCGGCCGCCAGCTGGCGGGCTGTGACCCGGACGTCCACGGGGATGGGGGAGCCGTGTGCCTGTGGACGGCCGCCGCCGCCGTGGAGCGTGTGGCGCCGGGGCTGGTGGCGGAGATCGCGCGCATCGGGCAGGCCGAGATTGGGGGGCCAGATCCCACCCTCGCGCGGGCGGGTGGCGGGGCGGCGGAATCGGGGGTGCGGGATGTTTGACGCGGACGACGCTTGCCTCAAGTGCTCCCTGTGCGTGGCCGCCTGCCCCGTCTACCGGGAGGAGCCGCGGTTTCCCGGGCCGAAGGCCCTCGGGCCGGAGTGGCACCGCGCTGCGCTTGCGCACCCGGGCCTGGCGGCCTCCGACCACGTGGATGACTGTACGTTCTGCCAACTGTGCGAGGCGGCCTGCCCGGCCGGTGTGCCGGTGGCGCACCTGATCGCCCAGCACAAAGCCACGCGGGTGAAGTCGGCGGCGGCACTTGTCCGGGATGCGGTGTTGGCGCGCCCCCATCTGGTGGCCCGCGCCCCGGCCTTGGCGGGAATCGCAGGGCCACCCGCCCGCTGGGTGGGGCTGTCCGCCGACGCACGGCGCCCCCGCCCCCAGGCCTCCCGCTGGCCGGCGCGGCCCGAGGGCCCGGGCACGCGCGGCGGCGTGGCCCTGTTTGTGGATTGCTTTACGCGCGCCTACGATGGCGGGGCCGCCGAGGCGGCGGCGCGCCTGCTGGCCCAGTGGGGCTACGCCGTCCAACGGGTGCCGCGGGCCAGTCAGTGCTGCGGCGCGGCGGCGTACGCGGCGGGCCAACCGGCGGCGGCCTGGCGCATTGCGGCGGCTACCGCCGAGCGACTGGGGGCGAAAGGCTCGGTGCAGGCGGTCGTGACGCTGAACGCCACCTGCGACGGCACTCTGCGCGACGAGTGGCCCAGGTATTTCACGCTGGGCGCCCCGGCGCCGGTGGTGCCGTTCACGGCGTTTGCGCTGGCCGAGGCGCCTTCGGAGTTCTGGCGGGGTCTCGCCCCGGGAGACGGGGACCCGGTTTTTGTTCACACCACCTGCCGTGCCAAAGTCAGCCAGGGCGAAGGCATGCTCTTGGCGCTGGTGCGGCGCGCTGGCGCCCGGGTGGTGGAGCGGTTGGACCTGGAATGCTGCGGGGCGGCAGGATCGTACGCGTTCAAGGCGGAGCATCACCCGGTGGCCCAGCGCCTCGGGCGGGGGGCCGCCGAGCAGGTTGGCGGCCGGCCCGGGGTGATGCTGGTGGACAGCGGCACGTGCGCGCTGCATCTGAGCCAGATGACGGGGCTCGCCTGCAAGCACCCGGCGCGGTGGCTGGACGAGCGGCAGGCGAGCGCGCGCGGCGCCGAGGGGCACCGGAGGGAATCAGGCGCCGACGGCTAAGGTTGGGCGGGCAACCGCGAGAGACAAGAGAGGCGGATGTCGGTATGGAGGCGAGATCGGAGGCACCGAAGGGACGACTGGATATTCCCCGCATCATTCCGGCACTGCGCTCCGTGGGCGAAGGTTGGGTGCTGCCGGATTTGCCCGGGCCGCGCTGGGTGTTCCTGCTGGGAGGGACGCTGGCCACCGTGGGAGAGCCGGTGGGGCAGATGCAGCGGCGCGGCTGGCGGGTCTTTGTGCATGTGGACATGCTCCGCGGCCTTACGCCCGACTTGGAGGGCCTAGCGTTCCTGGCGGAATATGCGGGGCCCGATGGCATCATCACCACGCATTCGCACACGGTGCTGGCCGCGCGCAAGGTTGGCCTGATCACGATTCAGCGGCTGTTCCTGCTGGACAGCCTCTCGATTGTCACCGGGGTGGCCCAGGCGCGGTCGGCGCGGCCCGACGCGGTCGAGGTGCTGCCCGGCATTCTTCCGGATGCGGCCCACCAAGTGGTGTGTGCGCTGTCGTGCCCGGTGATTGCCGGGGGGCTCCTCACCGACGGCGCGCAGGTGGACCAAATGGTAGCGGCAGGGGTGGCCGGCGTTTCCACCAGTACCCCCCGACTGTGGACGCGTACGGTGCGCCCGGCGCAGCGGGAGGTGCGCTGATGCGGCGGCTGTACCGGGTTATCGACCCGGCGGGCCTCCACGCGCGTCCGGCGGCCGACCTGGTTCGGGCGATGGCCGAGGCGGTGCCCGGCTCTGTGCGCATCGAGCACGGGGAGAAGGCGGCCAACGCGAAAAGCGTTCTGCAGGTGCTGAGCCTGGGCGTGCGCCAGAACGACCGGGTGGTGGTGGATTTTGGCGAGGCGACCGCCGATGTCGTGACGGCGCTCGAGGTTCGAATGGCGCGCATCCTGTTTCCTGCGGCGGACCTTGGCGACGCGCCGCCGGTGTAAAAAAATTCTGCCGAGTTGGGGAGGAAATTCGGAAGGAAAACCGGGTGGTAACGTCGAAGAAGGGTCTTGTCAGGTTGGAGAACACGGAGACCGCACCTGCAGCGGTTTATCGTGTTCTTTTCATGAGAGCACCTCCGCTGCAAGATGCAGATCCGCTGACTCCCTGGCACGCCCGAGCCGTGCACCGCCGCGCGAGACGAGCGTGGGCGGCCTTGGATGCCGCCTAAGGGTCCTGCGTTTCGGAGGACTTGTGGTTTTTGGAGGGAGTGGTCGACATGAGAGGGAAAACCGGTTGGCGAGCCACAGTTTGGGGAGAACTGCTGGCGGAGTTTCTCGGAACGTTCGTGCTGTTGGCGTTCGGAGCAGGCTCGGTGGCGGTGGTGGGACTGACGGAATCGGGGCGCACCCTGGTGATTTTCCAGGGCGCGGGGGGTTGGTTGCTTATTACGTGGGGTTGGTGCATGGCCGTCGTGATGGCCATCTACGTGGCCGGGGGCGTCACAGGGGCGCACATCAACCCGGCCGTCACCTTTGCGATGGCCCTGCGGCGCAACTTCCCCTGGAAGAAGGTGATCCCGTACTGGATTGCGCAGACAGTCGGCGCCTTCATGGGCGCCGCCATTGTGTATGCGGACTACTATCACGCCATCAACGCGTGGAACCTGGCGCATCACGTGACGCGGGCCGCGTCCGGCGGGCTCACCACGTTCAGCATCTTTGCAACGTTCCCAGCAAAGTACTTCCAAGGAAACATGTTTGGGCCGTTCCTCGATCAGGTGATTGGCACGTTCTTTCTGGTACTGTTTGTGTTGGCGATTATTGACAGCCGGAACCTGGGCGTCCAGGGGAACGTGGGGCCTTTCATAATTGGGTTGGCTGTAGCAGCCATCGGGATGTCGTTCGGCGTCGGCGCCGGCTACGCGATCAACCCAGCTCGTGACTTCGGCCCGCGGCTTTTTACCTATCTGGCCGGCTGGGGCAAGAACGCGCTTCCCGGGCCGTTCGGGTACTGGTGGGTCCCGGTCCTCGGGCCGCTGGTGGGGGCAGGCATCGCACCCTTCGTCTATGACTTCTTCATCGGACACACGCTCGATGCGGCCAAGGCGAAGGCTGAGGCGTCTGCGCCGCAGAGCGTGGGGGAGACCCCGGCACAGTAGCGGACAGAGCGGCGGCGGACGGAGTTGTCCGCCGCCTGGTGGGCAAGGGTGGGCGGCAGCAATGTGACGAGACATATCGAGGAACGATCAACACGTTCGTAGGGAGGGATCGTTGATGGCAGCGCAGTACATCCTGGCATTGGATCAGGGGACAACCAGCTCGCGGGCGATTTTGTTTGACCATCACGCGCGGCCCGTGGCCGTCGGCCAGCGGGAGTTTCCGCAGATTTATCCGCGCGCGGGCTGGGTGGAGCACGACCCCGAGCAAATCTGGGCGTCGCAGTGGGGGGCCGTGCAGGACTGCCTGGCGGCAGCTCACAAGACCGGCGAGGACATCGCCGCGATTGGCATCACCAACCAGCGGGAAACGACCGTGCTGTGGGACCGCAACACGGGGCGGGCCATTGGCAATGCCATCGTGTGGCAGTGCCGGCGCACCGCCGGCCGATGCGACGAACTGAAGGCCGCGGGGCTGGAGCCGCTGTTTCGCGAGCGGACGGGCCTGGTGGTCGATGCATACTTCTCGGGTACGAAGGTGGCCTGGATCTTGGACAACACGGCCGGGGCCCGCGCACGCGCGGAGAAAGGCGAAATCGCCTTTGGCACCGTGGACAGTTGGCTCATTCACAAGCTCACGGGAGGGCGTCGACATGTCACCGACGTGTCGAACGCCTCGCGGACGCTGATGTACAACATCCACACCCTGGACTGGGACGACGAACTGCTGAAGGCCCTGAACGTCCCGCGGGCGGTCTGCCCCGAGGTGGTGGACTCATCGGGTGTGGCGGGCGAAAGCGACGCGTCGTGGTTTGGCAGCCCGATTCCCATCGCAGGCATTGCCGGCGACCAGCAGGCGGCTCTGTTTGGCCAGGCCTGCCTGGAGCCGGGGATGGCGAAAAACACGTACGGTACCGGAAGCTTCGTGCTAATGAACACGGGGGCCGAGCCGGTGGCGTCGCGCCATGGCCTGGTAACGACCGTGGCTTGGCGCATCGGCGGGAAAACCACGTACGCGCTTGAGGGGTCCATCTTTGTCACAGGCGCGGTGGTGCAGTGGCTGCGGGACGGTCTCGGCATCATTGGGCGCGCGGAGGAGACCGAGGGTCTGGCGATGTCGGTACCCGACACCGATGGGGTGTACCTGGTGCCGGCGTTTGTGGGGCTCGGGGCTCCCTATTGGGACAGCTACGCGCGCGGCACGCTTCTGGGGATCACTCGGGGCACGGGGCGCAGCCACGTGGCTCGCGCCGCGCTCGAATCGATCGCCTTCCAGAGCCGGGATGTGCTGGACGCCATGGCCAAAGACAGCGGGCGCACGCTGGAAACCCTGCGCGTGGACGGCGGAGCGATTGCCAACCAGTTCCTGGCCCAGTTTCAGGCGGACATCTTGGGAAAGACGGTGGAGCGGCCCGAAGTGACGGAAACCACGGCCCTCGGGTCTGCGTTCCTGGCCGGGCTGGCCGTTGGCTATTGGCCCGACGAAAGCGTGATCCAATCCACATGGAGCCGGGAGGCGCTGTTTACGCCCGCCATGGCGGAGGAGGAGCGGAACCAGCGCTACACTCGGTGGCAGGCGGCGGTGGAGCGCTCGCGCTCGTGGGCCGGTGCGGAATAGGTCAGCGGCGGCTGGCATCGACGCGGCTCTGGATTGATGTTGGGGAGGGATGACGATGAAGAAGGTGCTGAACCGCGTTGAGGACGTGGTGGACGAGGCGCTGGAGGGATTTCAAGCGGCGTTTCCCACGTACCTTAGGCGGGTTACGGGAACCCATGTGCTGACGCGGGCGCGACCCAAGCGCTCGGGACTGGTTGGCCTTGTGTCAGGGGGGGGATCCGGGCATGAGCCCGCCCACGGAGGCTACGTGGGCTATGGCATGCTGGATGCCGCCGTGGCCGGGGAAGTGTTTACGAGCCCCACGCCGGACCAGGTGCTGGCGGGCATCCGCGCCGCCGACCGGGGCGCGGGGGTGCTGCTCATCATCAAGAACTACACCGGCGACGTAATGAACTTCGAGATTGCACAGGAAATGGCGCAAGCCGACGGCATCCGAGTGGAGTCCGTGGTGGTGAACGACGATGTGGCCGTCGACGGGTCTCTCTACACCACCGGACGGCGGGGGATTGCCGGCACCGTCTTTGTGCACAAGGCGGCCGGAGCGGCCGCCGAGCGGGGCGCCTCCCTGGAGGAGGTGCAGGCGGCGGCGCGCGCCGCCATCGCCCATGTGCGCTCGATGGGATTTGCGCTGGCCCCGTGCACCGTGCCGGCGGCGGGTGAGCCTACGTTCACCCTGGGCGATGCGGAGATGGAGCTTGGAATCGGGATCCACGGAGAGCCGGGGACCGAGCGCCGGCCGGTGGCAACGGCGGACGACTTGGCCACGATGATTCTCGCGCGCCTGTCCGACGACCTGGAGCTCGCCCCGGGCAGCCACCTTGCCGCGATGGTGAACGGCATGGGGGCGACGCCGCTACTGGAGCTCGCGGTGCTGGCGCGCCGCGCCGACCAGTGGGCGCAGGAGGCGGGACATCACATGGACGTGCTCTGGCTGGGCGAGTTCATGACGTCGCTGGAGATGGCGGGCGCCTCCCTCACGCTGTTGCAGATGGACGACCACTTGGCCGCGCTCATCGCCGCGCCGGCCGACACCCCCGCCCTGCGTCAGGGGGTGGTGCATGACTAGCGATCAGTTTCGGCGCATCTGGCTCACGTTTGGCGAGCTTGTCACGGAGCACCGGGATGAGCTCAACCGGTTGGACGCGGCCATCGGCGACGCGGATCACGGCACCAATCTCGCCCGCGGACTGGCGAAGGTGGCGGCGGATCTCGGTGTCGATGGCGCCACGACCCACCTGGCGGGCTCCTGCCGCCAGGTGGGGATGGCGCTGTTGTCCACGGTCGGGGGTGCGTCGGGCGCTCTGTGGGGCAGTGCTCTCCTGCGTGCGGCCGGGGCGTTGCCCGACAGCGATGACTGCGATACGACGGCGGCCGTGGCGGCTGCCCGCCAGCTGGCGACCGCCATGAAGGCTCGCGGACATGCGGAACTGGGCGACAAGACGATGATGGACGTATGGCTGCCGGCGCTCGACCTGCTGGAAAAAAGCGTGGCGGACGGCGTGCCGGGGCACCAGGCGGTCGCAGTCGTCGCCGAGCAGGCGGTCGCATGGGCGGAGGCGACCGCGCCGCTGGTGGCACGCCGTGGTCGCGCGTCATATTTGGGTGCCCGCAGCGCGGGCCACGTCGACCCGGGCTCGGTGTCCACGGCCCTGTTTTGGCAGGCGGTGGCCGACGCGGTGGCAAACCCATGACCGGCGTCCTGGTGGCGTCCCACTCCAAGATGCTGGCGGAGGGCGTGAAGGAGTTGGTGGATGAGCTGAGTCATGGAGCCGTGCCCGTGGTGGCCGTCGGGGGCGGCAACCCGCTGGGCGTCAGCGTCGCCATGGTCATAGAGGGGGCCCGAGCCCTCCTGGCGGAGCCTGGCGTGGATGGCGGGGTGGCGCTCGGCGACCTCGGTGGGGCCATTGTGGCGCTGGAGACCGCGGTGGAGGTGGGCCAGTTGGAAGGGAAACTCTGGATCGCGGATGCGCCCCTGGTGGAAGGCGCGGTGGCGGCGGTGATGGCGGCGGCGATCGGCGAAGGGCCGGACGCGGTGGCGGCGGCGGCGGCCGAAGCGGGCCAACTACGAAAGCGCTAGATAGCATGACAGCACCCGCCTCCCATCGTATGCGGCTCTGCACCGCTCTCGCGTTCTTGTGCGTCGGTAGTGTAGCCTGCGACACGTGCGATTAGTGAGGGCGGGTGCTGTCATGCTATCTAGGCGTTGCAACGCCTGTTCCTGCGCGGACGAGAGATAGGTTTGCTTTCTGACGTAGCTCACGCGATCGACCCCCCTCATGATGTCCCGTCTAGACCCCCGCCCAGCTCGGCTGCTGCTTGACATCGTCCTCTGATGTCGATATACTGCAGATGCAAGGTTATTGCATGTGCGGCAGATTGGCAGCGAGGAGGCACCCCATGAATCTCTGGAACCCGGATCACCTGACCCTGGTGCTGGTACTCCCCACGGCGCTGTTGCTGGGGATGG
>JAKARZ010000066.1 GCA_021828405.1 Bacillota bacterium | reverse complement strand
AACGGGCGGGGGATCGGACGGTTCCTGGAGCTCAGGCAGGATCCGCGCCAGCTCCAGCCGCCAGGGCGGGGCGAGATCGGGAAGCGGCCGGGCGCGAAGCGCCCGGACCAGGGGGCCATATCGGCTCGCCCGATCCGTGGGCTCGCAGGCAATGCGTATCACCGACCCGTACCGGGCCAGCACGTCTCGGCAAAATTCCTCCACCAGCCGCGTCTTGCCGATTCCAGCCTCGCCCTCGATCCACACCGCCGCGGCGTGGTCGCGACGGGCTCTCGCGTAAGCGTCCAGCAACTCGCGCCGCTGGTCGCCGCGACCGACGAACGGCGTTGCGACCGGCGGCGACTGCAGCGGCGACGAACTCATGATGGCGGCCAGTGCCGCCTGATATGACGCGGAGAGCCCCACACCGGCCGACGTCAGGTAGAGTGCGAGACGCGTCCGCTCACGGCGCGCATCCGACCAGGCGCCTTGCTCCACACACAGTCGGGTGAGCCACAGCGACAGGCTCTCATCGGCTGGATAGAAGTCCAGCAGGCGGCGCACGGCAGAAGCAGCCCAGGCCCCGCGTCCCGACTGCTCCCAGGCGTGTATCACCGCCTCCCCGCGCACTCGCAGTGCCCGACGCACCTCTTCCAACCACCGGTCGGATCCCGCGCGCGGCAGGAAGGTCATCGCTGCCGCGAGCTCACGCGGATCATCCCACCAGGCATCCCAGTCCCGGCCGGTGGCCGAAAGCCGTTTCTGAGCGTCGATGGAGAAACGAATGCCGGGGCGCACCGCCAGGATCGGGCCATCCCAGTAAAATACATCCAGGGCCCACGGGCAATCTTGCTTAGTGCGGTGCAGCAGTTTTCGCAAGTTGGTCGCCGCCTGGGGTGCATCCGAGAGCGGCCAGAGCCATCTCCTCACGCGGTCGCGGGCCATGGGGCCCTCCCAGGCGAGGCGAACCACCAACTTCTGAGCCGCCGTGGAGGAGGGGGCCACAAGCCTAGTCGTCCCGACCGACACTCGGAGCGCCTCGCCGGTCTCCAATTCAATTGGCCCCACGAAGCCATCCCCTACTGACATCCGCGGACTCGCTCAGAAAGGTGCGCGAGGGCGCACTTGCCCGGGCTGTCGGACCGACAGCCCTGACGCAGGGAACGACAGCGTCCTTTCCTTCACCGACACCGCGCCACTCCCTCACACTGCCTGCATGGCGTACATTCTAGCATTTCCGTCATCAATTCACGGTGCAGCGGAAAGGTTGAAAGGTGGCTAGCGAATCCGAGCGCCTCGCCGACCGACGGCTGGGGAACGCTCTGGCAACGGCGCCGCTCCTATGATGGGCACAACCGGGTAGCGCCCGCCTGGTTCATGGGTGGCAACACCGAACCTGTCTCGGCAGCGAACCCCGGGGGAGGGACAGTTAGCGACGGCCAGGCCAGCTTCGCGCTGTCCCGTGTCGAAGATCGCACTGCGTGAAACTGAGGACGCGACATCGGGAAGTGGCTGGGAAAGGCCTCGCAGGCCAGGCATCTACGCGAGTTGCACCGAGCCTTGAGGAACGTCGAGTCGCTTACAGGAATTTGAAGGAGGGAGTTTGCACTATGGGGCGTCGTGCCCACGGGAGGGGCCTGTCGCGCATTTTGCTGTACGCAGCCCTATCCTTGATTATCATGACCTTTGGCTGGCTGGGCAGCCCGCTGCCTGGTTTATCTGTGGCCGAGGCCCAGGGAACGTCCGCGACGACGTGGCAGGTAATGGTCGGCAACGGGTCTCCGCACATGCGGGTGGACGGCATGCAGTACTACCCGGGCGTCATTACCATCGACGCGGGGGACACCATCGTCTGGACCCTGGGTGGCGCAGAGCCCCACACGGTTACATTTCTAAGTGGCGCAACGCCGCCAGCCCCGGGGAGCCCCGCCTCAGAGGCCCCGATGGGCGGCTCGGTGTACAGCGGGACGGGGGTGTTCAGCTCGGGGTTGCTGCTGCCGATCCCGGGCCACAACCAGTACCATCTGACGTTCACCACGCCAGGGGTGTACTCCTACCGGTGCCTCTTGCACCCAAATCAGCAAGGCGTCGTAATCGTCAACCCTGCCGGTACCCCTTATCCCGCCACCGCCAGCCAGTATGCGGCAGAGGGGCAGGCTGAGTGGCAGGCAACCCTGACGGCGGCCAACACCGCCCAGACAGCAGTTCATCCGATGGTCACGTATGCGGCGAACGGGGTGGCCACCCTCCACGCGTTTATGGACGCAGCCGAGCCCGCTGACGTACAGGTGTCACTGGGCGCGGTCAGCAATTCGGGCGCTGGCGGCACGGCCACGCTGACTCCACAAGGGCCAAGCAGCATCGCTACGGCACTCTCGCTGACGGGCCTGGCGCCTGGGAGCGCCTACGCCGTCGAAATCAGGGCGGGAAGCTGTCAGGCGGTGGGCCCGGTGGTTTTCACCTTGCCTTCCGTGACGGCCAACGGCCAAGGTACGGCGCAATCAGACGGCACGCTGTCCCCCGTCGACGGCCTGGCCTCGGCCGGATGGATCGTGGCGGTCCTGGCCCAAGGGTCCACAACGGCGTCGTCGCCACCGGTGCTAACCGCCTGCGGAACCGTCTCGATGCCGGTGTACGCGCTTATGCGGTATGAGCCCAGCCCTGCGGTTGTCCACGCCGGTGATGCGGTGCAGTGGACGCAGCTTGACTCCCAGGAAATCCACACGGTCACGTTCCTGGCGGCAGGACAGGCGGCCCCTTCTTTCCCGTCGCCGCAAGCCGCCAATCCCGCTGGCGGGACCGTCTACGATGGCAGCGGATTCTTCAGTTCCGGAATCTTGGGTCCTTACCAGTCGTACCAGCTCACCTTTGCCAAGCCAGGGATCTTTCCATACCTCTGCACGCTGCACGATGAAATGGGCATGACGGCGGTGGTGGAGGTTCGTCCGGCCCAGGTGCCGCTCGCTAACGCGGTGTTCTTGCTCACGCATAAACCCGTGGGGTGGTATGGGATCCCGGACATTTCCCTTCAGCTCGCCGCCGATGATTTGTGGACCCATGCGTCAGGGCCATCGCTGTTTGTGCTGAGCCACCACCCGGTGGGCGCCCTCGGCGCTAGCCTCGATGGGCTGCAGCGCTCCGCGGCGCTCCTTTGGCTGAACGGCATTCCTCGCGCCTGAGTGGTTGCCGGGCAACCAACCGCGTCGAGTCTCGCCTCAAACGGCGCCCCTCCTCACTGACATGGTGGGGAGGGGCGCCGACATCTCGAGTGGCTCGCTCAGGACGGGCCCGCTCCGCGCCGGCGCTCGGGGCCGAACGCTTGGCCCCCTCACGCATCGGCGACTGCCGCGTGTTGCGGAAAGATGCCGCCCCGACACGGCGATTTTGCCGAGACTGGGCCTGTTTGGCCCGGTTCCCGGGCCGCTGCCCCAGACTCCATGGTCGCGGTGGATCCGGAGAGGATCTTGCAAAGGGCGGGATAGACTTCCCGGTGCCATTTTGCGAGTGGTGCGTTACCCTTCCACCCAAATGGGCCAAAACAGGTCGCGGGCTACTGGATGCGGCCCTGGGCAAACCATCGACCGCGTCCGGAGTGACCGGCGGGATGCGGCCGACGGGGCGCTGCGGGCCTTCCGGGTGCCTTCTGCGCCCATAGAAGCGGTTGGGGATCTGTTGCAGGAGCGCACCCTGGCCGTGCACGACCACCCCCGGGGTGCGGCACCGCGTGAACAGCACGCTGCTCCGGTGGCGCGTCCCCCCGCCGCCCGGCCGGGCCCTTATGCTCGCGGCGGCCTGGGGAGAAGGGGCGCAATTTGCCCACCCGCGGGCGTTGATGCGCCGAAAATCAGTTCGGCGCATTTCCAGGGGCTTCGACAAACGGCTCGATCTCTCCCCGCAACTGGCGCTTTAGGATCTTGCCGCTCGGATTCTTCGGGAGATCCTCCCGGAACACGATGGCCTTCGGCACTTTGAACGACGCTAACCGGGACCGACAGAACTGGATGAGGTCCTCATCCGTGGGGTTTGCGCCTAAGCGGGCCTTAACGACCGCCACCACCGCTTCTATCCAATAGGGGTGCGGGACTCCGATGACCGCACATTCCTCCACCCCCGCATGCCGGTACAGCACGTCTTCCACCTCCCGACTGGAGATGTTCACCCCGCCGCTCTTGATGACGTCTTTCTTCCGGTCCACGACCGTCACGTATCCGTCGGCATCCATAATGCCAACATCTCCGGTGTGCAGCCATCCCCCTTCAAACAGCGCGTTCGTGTGCTCGGGATCGCGGTAGTACCCGCGGGTGGCGTGACTGCACCTGAGCACAATCTCGCCCTCTTCATCCGGATCGGCCATCGCCCCATCTTCGCGCAGAATGGCCACCTCGACGTTGATTCCGGGGCGTCCCACCGATCCAGGCCGCACGGCCTGCTGCTCCGGGGGCAGCCCCAGCGCAAAGGGTCCGACCTCGGTCAGTCCGTAGAGGTTGTACACCCCCATCCAGGGCAGTCGGCGTTGCAATTCGGCCAAAATCTCCAGTGGCGTCACGGCGGCCCCGGTGACCGCTTTGGTCAGGGAGGTCAGCTGGCCCGGGTCGAATCGGGGGGATCGAAGCAAGGCGATCCACACCGTTGGGGGTCCAAAGAATTCCGTCACCCCATACCGATGCACGTGATCCAAGATGGCGTCCGGCGTCAGTCGGTCCAAGATGACCGACGTGGCCCCGAGATAGGTAAAGGGGATCAAGAAGGCGTTCAACTGCGCACTGTGGTAGAACGGCAACGCGTGGAGCACGACATCGGCGGACCTAAAATCGGCGGCGAGCATGATGCTGACACTCTCGTCGATGACGGCTCGGTGGGTCAGCATCACGCCCTTGGGCCGCGCTTCCGTTCCGCTGGTGAAAAGAATCTGGGCCACATCGTCGTCCGTCACCTCTGCCTCCAGCGCTTCGTCGTCCTCTGTCGTCAGGTCCGCAAGCGAGCGCCACGACGAGAGGTCGGTGCCAGGGTCTCCATCGCCATCCATCGTGAGTTTGAGCTGCACCGCGCGAGTCCCCGCGGCCGCCGCATCCACGAGGTCCACGAATTCCGCTTGCGCGGCCACCGCCACGGCATCCCCGCGGACCAGCAAATCGTGCAGTTCTCCTTCTGCCAAGGCCCAATTCAGCGGCACCAACACCGCCCCCAACCGAGCGACGGCAAATACGAGCGTCGCAAAGCTGAGCGAATTGCGGCTGACCACGGCCACGTGGTCCCGCGCCCGCAGACCGATCGCCCGCAGTCCGTGAGCCATGCCGTTGACCCGTTGGTTCCACGCCGCGTAGTCGAGGGTGGTGCTGCGGTAGATGACGGCTACCTTGTGTGGGTCCCGCCGCGCTGATCGCGACAGTAAATCTCCCAGCGTATTGCGGCCGATCCGCGCTGCGGCCTTCTTCGCCAGGTCTGGACTCTCCAACCCGTCGCCTCCTTGTCTGCAAGTGTCGAGATACAGCCCTCGGGTTCGCTTGCCGCTCGGGGACTGCTGGGGATGCCGATGGGTCGCGATGCGTCTCGGCGGAATATTCGGGGCTCTCTCCGCGAGTCCCTGTCTTGTCAACGAAGTTGGGTCCGTCGGCCCTCAGGTCGCGGTCGTCCGACCCATCATCGCGTGTCGGCACTCCCCAAACGTCGTTGTCGTCAGCCGCAGGACAGACCATTCCCTGGTCGAACGTGATGCACGGTGCGGTGGCACAAGACCTTCGGCAGACGGCCCCCGTCTGGTCACGTGTCCCGCCTCGGCCGCGAGGGTCCCCGGGAAGCGATCCACGGGGAAGCTTGTTACAACAGCCTAGCGCGAAAGCCCACCCCTTCAGGGGTGGGATGAAGCGCGTTCCGGGTTCCAAGGTTCGAACAGCCAAGGTATACTCTTCCTGTGGGACAAGAGTACCGGCGTACGGCAACCCCAGTCTCGTTGATCCACTACCACTTCGTTTTCTGTTCTCGGTACAGACGGCGAGTGCTGGTCGGCCAGGTGGCTGAGAGGCTGAAACAGATCATCGGCGACGTCGCCAAGGACCTGGACTGTGGTATCGTGGCGCTGGAAGTCATGCCAGATCACTGCCATCTCTTCCTGAATGCTCTCTCCACCCACAGTCCCACAGTCCTGCAATGCTGCTGGCCAAGATCAAGGGGTATACCTCGCGAAGGTTGAGACAGGAGTTCCCCCCTCTCCGACGGTTAAGAAGCCTGTGGACCAGATCCTACTTCGTCAGCACCGCAGGCGACGTCAGCAGCGAGACGGTGAAGCGCCACATCGAGGAGCAGAAGCGACGGGGGTGAGTGGTGATGGGCAAGGTGAAGGCCCTCTCCTTCGTCCTTGAACTGTCGCTGCGCGTGGATCGGAAGGCCCAGCGGGTTCTCCTGGCCCGGCTCGAGGCCGGCAGGCAGATCTACAACGCCTGCCTGGGTGAGGCTAGACGGCGCTGGAACTTGGTGCGGCAGTCCAGGGCCTATCGGGACGCCCTGCAAATGTCCCGCAGCAGCGAAGAGGAGCGCAAGGCCAGGGCTAAGGTCATTTCCGAATCCTGGAGCGCCCATGGTTTCTCCGACTACGACCTGCAGAGGTATGCCCTTGAGATCCGCCACGGCTGGCTCGAGGCGCACCTGGACGCCTTCACGGCGCAGAAGCTGGCCACGCGCGCCTTCGGTGCCCAGAAGCGCGTGGCGCTGGAACAGGCCCGGCGCGTTCGCTTCAAGGGGAAGAACCAGATGGACACCCTCGAGGGGAAGTCCAACGCGACCGGCATCCGCTGGCGCGGCGGCGCCGTCGAATGGACGGGGCTCGTCCTTCCCACCGTCATCGATGGACGAGACCCTGTGGTTGTCCACGGGTTGTCCTGCCCTGTGAAGTACGTGCGGCTGGTACGCCGCCAGGTGAACGGGCAGAACCGTTTCTGGGCGCAACTCGTCCTTGAGGGCGAGCTCTACCGCAAGCTAAACGCGGACGGCTCCCCGAAGCACCCACTGGGAACGGGGACGGTCGGGTTGGACGCCGGACCTTCCACCATCGCTGCCGTGGGAGCAGAACATGCGCTCCTCGAGCCATTTTGCCGGGAACTGCAACGGAAGCAGCGGGAGATCCGACGCTTGCAGGGGCACCTGGACCGGCAGCAGCGAGCCAACAACCCGCAGAACTACAATTCGAACGGCAGGATCAAGAAGGGGCCGAAGACCTGGAAGGTCTCACACGGGATGGAGGGCACGCAAACGAGGTTTGCCGACCTGCACCGTAGGCAGGCGGCACATCGCAAGTCCCTGCACGGCAACCTTTGCAACCGTGTCCTGGCCCTTGGGAATGTGTTCCTCCATGAGGACGTTTCGATAAAGGGGTGGCAGAAGCGTTTCGGAAGATCGGTGGGGTTCCGCGCTCCAGGAAGGTTCTTCAGAGAGCTGCTCCGCAAGGCTGAAAGCACCGGCGGCACCGCGATCGCCTTCCCGACTCGGACCACCGCCCTTTCCCAAGTCTGCCACTGCGGCTACCGGGAGAAGAAGCGTCTCTCCCAGCGTTGGCACCGCTGCCCGGCCTGCGGCGCGGTGGCCCAGCGCGACCTCTACAGCGCCTATCTGGCTCGGTTCGTCGAGTCGGTGGCACGCGAGGATGGCAACATGGAATACCGCCTGAACGCGGGCCGGGCCGCGGAAGCCTCGCCGGGTGGGGACGACCTCCTGCGCGCGGCGTTCGAGCGGTTGCAGGCCGAAACCAACGGGCAAGGGGTCGGAGCATTCGCTCCGACCACCCTGGGGCTCAAAGAGGCTCGACTCTTGGGTTTCGGGTCGGAGTCCGTCGCGGCAAAAGCCGGAGCCACGGTCGGAAATCGTGGCAGCTGCCTCGCTGAGGGCCCGGACGTTGTACGGGGGCCGTGGGGCCAGGAGAGCCGGGCAAAGGCAGAGGTGGGGTCCTCCGGTAGAACCCCACGGCTTTAGCCGTGGGAGTGCGTCAGCAACCTGCAGATGTTAGGTCTCGACCGGTCCTCACCCATCAGGTGGACTGCTCGGGCTGCCGGCGGTCCTGCACGCGTGGGCACCCACCATCCACCGTCGGCCTCGGGATGGCGTGAGGCCGCTCTGGGGGGCGTCTGCTCCGCCGCCGCGGCGCGCTCGCCCGCGTGATTCTCGACAAGCGCGGTACCCTGCGCAAGGTCCTCGGTCGCGGGACGTCGGAACCGCGTGCGACTCAGACCACAGGATCCGTGCACACCGCCCGCCCATGCGATCTGGAGCGTAAAGTCACGTGGAGACCGACGCACAGCAGGCGGCGAGGATGGTCACCGCCGCTCCCCGAGCGAGGTTCTGCGCCGTTCGGCCGCCCGGTACCGCATGACGGCGATCAGGAGCCGACAGGCTCACGGCGGCGACAAACGACTGCCCAGCATCGACACCGCGTCGGGGACTTTCGTGCCCTGCGGACGGCCCTCACGACGAAGCATGGGGTCGGGTGGGATCGGCGGCCACGTTCAGCGACACGGTACAATGGGCTGGAAGTCATAAGCATCGGCGAGGCACCTCTTCCCGGTGGGCATGGCGTTGCTTAACTGGGGTGGGTTACCCGCATAAGTGTTGTCAGGAGAGATGAATGGTGGAAAATGCGCTCGGGTTCGTGCCAGCCTGTCCGGTCGCGTTGCCTGTGCCGCCGGTACCTGACGTACGCCGGGTGGTGTTCCGCGCCAAGAAAATCTTGGTGGGCCTCGTCTTTGACGCGGCGCATTTGGAGGGTAGCCCCTACACGTTTCCCGAAGTGCAGACGTTGCTGGACGGTGTGACGGTTGGCGGGCATCGCCTGGAGGACCAGCGGCTCATCTTAAACCTCCGTGCAGCATGGGATGCGCTGCTAGACACGGTGCTGGGGGGCCAGTTCACGTTGTCCCAGGATCGCTACTGCGCGCTCCATCGCCTGGTCGCGGCAGAGGAAGCACTGGCGTGGGGCACCTTCCGGACCGGCTCGGTCGAGGTGGCCGGCACGACCACGTACACGGCCACTCGTGCGGATACCCTCGGTGAACGGTTCGCCCAGGGCATCACGGCCCTGCAGGAATTTGCGCACCCCGTACATCGTGCGCTCAACTTCTTTCTGTTTGGCGCGTACCACCAATTCTTTTGGGATGGCAACAAGCGCACTGCCCGCCTCATGATGAACGGCGTGCTCATGCAGGCGGGATTGGATGCGCTGAGCGTGCCGGCGCGCGCCCGACGTGAATTCAACGAGGCCATGCTGCGCTTTTACGACCAGGCGGACGGGCGAGAGATGGGCGATCTGCTTCTGAGCTATGCGCCCGATTCCTATCGGTCATCTTGATCCGCCGATACAGCCACGGTGAGTCGCCGCGGCTTGCTATCATTCGTTTGGTCGACCCACCAAGGACGTGTTTGCAGCACTGGGGACTTCTGGGCAGAGAGAGGCCGAGATGACCGCCTCCGAAGGATGGGCACAGGGAACCGCCGGGGTAATCCGCCACGCGTCGACCAGCACCCAGGCCTAGCGGTACTTTCGCAGTTGAGCCCGCGCGTGGCGGGGACACCATGCCCGGCGCGGGGTGCCGGTCCCGGTCGTGTAGTACCTATCGGGTCACGGCCGCATGATACGCCGCCAAGCCAAAATGCT
>JAKARZ010000065.1 GCA_021828405.1 Bacillota bacterium | reverse complement strand
GCCGGTCCCCTGCGGGCGAGGGGGCCAGGCGGAACCGGGAGCCGCGCCGACGGACCATGTCGCCCGTCCCCCCGTCTTGCGCACATCGGGTCGATGCCGCCATCATTCTCATGCCGAGGCCCGCCGGGGGGAAACCGGTTGGCCCTCGCGGGCCAAAGGGCTTATCCTTTGCGGGGATTCACCCCTTCGGGTGTTTCTGAGGGTCATCCGAGGGTCATATCCCGCTAACGCCGGGGGTCTTACGCCCCACCTGATAATACCGGAAGTCGAGCGGGCGTGCGGCGCGGCGCCCCGGCTTCCGTCCCCCGGAGTTCGCTGTGGTCACGCGGTGGTCATGCCGAGGGATGAGGAGGAGGCCTATCCCGGACCAAGACGTGCTGCGGGCGATTTGGCGCGGTGGCGGCGGCGCGCAACTTGGGTGCGCCGCCGCCAGGGCGTCCGAGCTGTTTCGGCTGGTTCGGGACCTGCCATACCGGTGCCCGCCGCGTCCGGATGCGCTGGCCGCCTCTGTCTACCGCTGGGCTGCACCTGTCCCGCCACCCCCCCGGGGTAGCCGCCGTGCTGGCGAACGGGCTGGTCCCACAACTCCTTGAGGCATGAGGCGCGGGGGCGTGTGGGGTGCCGTGGACGCCACGTGGCCATTGAGGGGGAGTAATTAGGGTCTCCCGTCAATCCTGTATGGACCCCCGGCATCCCTTATGAAGCTGCCTGCCTGGCGCCCTATCGGCCGTGGCCGGTGCCGGCCGCTCAAGATCCCTCGACATACAAGGCTCGGGTTGTCCGCTCGCGGTGTGGGGCAGACGTGCCGCGCCACGAGCAACGGATCGCGGCGTTATCGGCGGCCATCCGCGACCGCAAGGCTGGAATGAAAAGGGTGTCGCGAGCCAACACATGTGTTGCGGTTGGTGCATGTGTGGTTTTGGTGCCCTGCGTGCTGGCCCGCTCCCATGACTGCCGTTCAGTGGGTTCGCACTCGCCCCAGGACGAGGGCGCCGCTATCGGGTCTGGCTGCGAATGAAACTGCCGCACAGCGGGGGGAGATCGCGTACACCCCGCGAGCCCTGCGGGCCAGAACGCCCTTGCGCACGAGCCGCGCGGCCAACGTACCGCGCGAGCGCTCGTGTACTGACCGAGCGTGGCCGTCGACCACCATGCGGGTCAGCAGATCGCGCTTGGCCGGCGTGCACCCGGCCCATTCGACGGCAAAGCGTTCTTCCGCCAGGTGGGCCGCGATGGCGGGCCATACCTGGTGAATGTCGGCGCCGCGAAGCGCCGGGCATGGCCCGGGTCCGGCTTCCCGCCGTACGATGTCGCGCATGGCAAACGCCGTAAAGAAAGGATCGCCCTCCGTCACCTGCCACAAGGCGTCGACCGCGTCGGCCCGGAACTCCAAAGGCACCCCGGCGGTGGCCAGAGGCTTCCGCACTGCTTCCGGTGTCCTCGAGACTGAACGGGCCGAGGGCCATGCGCTCGAAGAAGCGCGTGACCGGTTCTGACAAGTCGTGGACCACCTCAAAAAGAGTCACCGACCCCGTGGTAATGAGGGGATAGAGCGCTCCGGTGCCCTGCAGGTCCTGAAAAACGGCACGCAAGGTCAGCAGGGCACTCTCGTCATGGGCCAGGAGCTGGTGGGCGTCGTCCAACAGGATGGCCAGGTCCCACGCAGCCGTGCAGAAGGTCGCACCATAGGCGGCCCAGCTCGCAAAACAGGAGCGTTCCGCCGGTGTCCATCGGGTCCTGAGACCGCCTCACGGCCGAGAGCGGTCCCGCCCGAAGGGTCAGCTCCCAGCGACTGAACTCGCGCCGAAGCGCCTCGGGCCAGGATAGGTGGCCGACCAAGGCCGCCTGAATGCGAGACAACGGGTCTGCCGCCAAGCCGTCCAGCCCCTTCATGCCTGAGGTGACCGTGACAATGACAGACAGGGCAGGAGGGGCGGTGTCATCGGGCATTGACGCAAACTTTCGCAGCAGGCTGGTTTTGCCGATGCCCCACGACCCAAGCAGGGCGACGTCCCGGGGCCCGGGCCGCGTGCATCCAACCCCTGCGCCAGTCCCTCGCGGTAAAATGCAAGCTCCCGGCGGCGGTTGGCAAATAGTGACGCAGGGGCGGGGAAATACGGATTAAAGGAATTGACCCACTGATTCCCAGTTATCTGGCATCCCTCCCGTCGCTTGTGTCATGATATCTGCGCGGAATCGGGCTGCGGCACGCACTGGGCTGGTACACCTCACAGCGGGTCGCCTTCGCCAGCGAGCCATCCGCCCAACGCCCGATGTCACGGCCGACGTTTCCCGATAGCGTGTCGCTGACAGCTCGGCACGTGCGGGAGAGGGGAGAGGGCGAGCCGTGAGGTTTAGACGGGAGGGACGGCGGTTCGGCACAGCACACGCGTGACCCAGGTGGTGGCCGTGGCGCATGGCTGTACGCCCGGCAATTCGGTCAACAACGTCGGCAATGCCTTTTGCCTGATTGTGATGCCGGTGGTGGTGTACGAGACGACGCGGCCCAGCTTCGCGATGGCAGGCACGGTGGGTGTGGAGGCGCTCTCGACCCTGCTGCGGCCGCTCTGGGGCCTCGTCGCGGATCGAATGGGGTCTCGGGCGCTGATGGTGCGGGTGCTCGTATTCCGGGCCGGCGTCAGCACGGTGCTGCCATTGGGGTTGCACTCGGCTTGGCTCACACGGTCGCGCTGTACACGGTAAGCTTTCTGGTGGGGGTTGGCGCCAAGGCACGGCAGACCGTGCAGACACGCATGGTGCCGCTGATGTTTGGATAGCGCGGGGCATGCCTCGGCGGGGCTCACGAGCGCCTACACGTTGACCACCATCGTCGGCCCCTGCTGGCGACAGCGCTGGCACACAACGCCAGCGGACTGCTGCTTTCGGCAAACTCTGCGTCCTTCCTGGATCCCATCCTGCTGATCCCGTGGACCTGCATCCCGAATGGTCATCCTTCGGCCCGGGGCGGTCGGGTCTCCGCGCATCGGGCATTGGCCGAGGACCTCACGGCCGCTAAAGCGACCGCGCCCTCCGTCCCCTTCTCCCGGCCCTGGTTGCCGTGGATATCGCGTATGCGGTGGCGACGGTTCTGACCGTCTATCGAGAGCGCTGACCGGTCTCGGCGCCCTCGTCGCCACGGTGGGCGTGAGGGGCGGCGTCGGCGCATTGGGGCGTCATAACCGCGATTGGCGTCCTCTTTGTCGTTCGAGCGCTGCCGATGGCGGTGCGGCCGATTTGTGCCTTGCATCCGCGCGCATCATGAGCGCCGGGAGTGCGACGTGGATCCAGCCCAGCGTCGGCAGCGGCGACGTCCGGGGGGCGGTCGAGGCTCATCGGCTTGCCGAAGAGACCGTGCCGCCCCGAGACTTGGGGCCCATGCCCGTGCGTCGCTAGGGTGCTAGCTTCCCGCAGCCTGCCGGACGAACGCGGCCAGATCGGCGCTCTGCTGAAGGCGGCTCGGCTCGTGAACATATGTCATGTGGCCCGCCTCATAGTATCGCATCTCGATGTTGGCCCTAAGGTGCTCGGGAATGGCCACATGCGCAAAGGCGTGCTCGGCGGCAAAGTACGGTGTGGCCCCGTCGTAGTATCCGCATGCCACGTGCACCCTGAGATGCGGGTTGTGGCGCATTGCCTGGCCAAGCATGGACGAGATGCTCACGGCGCGCCCCTCGAATTCGGCATAGCTCCACGGCCGCACGCGGCCGGTCAGGATTTCGTACGGCAAGTCGGACTCGTAGCCAAGCTCTTGGCGGACATAGTGGTTGAACGCGGCCGCGTAGGGGCCGTGGATAGCGACGTTGCTCGGGTCGTGGGACGACCGCTCGCTGGCGTTGTCGGGCTCGTAGCCGACGAACCGGCCGTCCAGTCGTCCAATCACCTGGCCCCGGTCGCGCAGCAGTTCCCGGAAGAAGCGCTGATGCTCGATTCGGAGATCCACCCGGTCCACGTACGCCTCGGACAGGCCGGTCACTGCCGCCAAGCGTCGCACCATGTCCGCCCGCTCACCCGGGGTCAGCCGGGAGCCGCGGCTGAGAGCCCACGGGTAGTCCCGGGCGGCCAATTCTTCTGCCTCCGCCCGCACGTCCGCGAGCGACCGGTTGCCGTGCCGCCCATGGTAGTGGGCCAGCGCCGCGTACGTGGGAAGGTAAAGCGCCGTCGGCTGGTCGTTGCCCTCGGTAAAGCGGATCGTGCCCTGGTCGATCACGGACGAGATCAGCATGACGCCGTTGGGGAACAGGCCGTAGCGTTGTTGGAGGTGGTCGGCCAAAGCGCTCGCACGAATCGTCCCGTACGATTCGCCGGCGAGGAACTTGGGCGACAGCCACCGTCCGTTGCGCGACGTCCAGAGCCGAATCAGTGCCCCGACCGACTCAAGATCCCGTTGGAACCCGTGATATTCATCCGCCTTGCCGCCTTCCACAACCCGGGAATAGCCGGTCGTTACAGGGTCGATGAACACGAGGTCGGTCACCGCCAACAGTGTCTCGGCGTTGTCACCCAACCCCCACGGCGGCGGGGCCAGCGCGCCCGCATCGCCCATGAGCACGCGCCGCGGGCCCAGAAGGCCCAAGTGGAGCCAAACGCTCGACGACCCGGGACCGCCGTTGAACGCGAACGTCACCGGTCGGGTCTTCGGGTCCGCCCCGTCCAGCACATAGGCGGTCATGAACATCTCCGCCTTGGCGCGGAACCCGGTCCACTTGCCGTCCTCCTTGACCTCCTCGCGGAGAACCACTCGGCCGGCCGTGGCGCTGTAGCTCAGAGAACCGGTCCGGGTCGTGAGTACGTGATGGGTTGTCACAAGCTCGTCCGCGGGTTCGGGGCGCACGGCGCCGTCAGTCGCGTTTACGGAACGTTCTTTCTTGTCCTGGGCAGTGGCTTCGCTCGCCTGCTCGGTCATGAACGTCGTCTCCCTCTATGTTCAAATGGGGGAACGTGTATGGTCATTCGTGGCTGGGTTGTGTGGCGCGCCGCCCTTGAGGTTTCAGGCGATCGCATGCGGCGGCACCGTGCTAAGTGGGGCGCCCTAGGGGCCACGCCCAGCCGGCGTCACGTACCCGTCTCCCTTCTACCTTTCGGGCCCCCTTTCGTCAAGCGCTCGCGATCGCCCGACGCTTTAGGCCCGATGAGTGGGCGGGGGCGGGGCCACAGGTGGCGCACGGCGCTCGGGCCAGGACTCCCCAGGCGCCGACGCGTTCAGTGGCGTGGTCTCGACCGGGACGCCTGGTTCGTTAGTCTGTGGCCTGTCCAGCAGGCCGGCTACCAAATCCCGCAGGACTGGGTGGGGCACGGTCAACCGCTGACTCGGCTCGGTTCCGCAACGCTTGGCTCCTCGATGAGGGGGTTGCCTTGACTTGCCGACGTCGGCGGTTACCCTTTGTGCCAGGCGAGCAGATGGACCGAGTCTTTTGAATATGGACGGGACGGCGACGGCCCTGGCGGTGGCAGAGGGGCTGTCCGGGCCGCCGTCGGCGGACGACGGATTGGTCCGGCCGCGCGGTGTCCCGGTCGGGTGCGAGGGCACTCAGGGATGCCGTGCGCCGGAGTCGCGGGGCATGTCCGCCTGACGGGCCGCACTGATCTCGTCCAGGGTTTGTTCAAAGGCCTCGGCGAACGTGTCGAGAAAGTATGCGACTTCCGGCATATTCATGGCGGCCAGCACAGCGCCGCACTGTTCCTTCGCTACCACAAATTCGCGGTTGCCCGCCATCACCTCCAACGAACATTTCAAATAGGCGTCGAGGCGGTCGGCCGCCTTGACCCACATCTGCACGCCATCTGGGAGGGTCGCCAGCCATGGGGCGTATGCGGGACGCAGGGCAGCGGGGACCATCTCCGTGAGCTGGGTTGCCGCCTCATACTCAATCTCGCGGAAGTGGCGCAAGATGTCTGCGTTGTGGTGCTTCACCGGGGTGGGAATGTCCCCGGTCAGCACTTCGGCCGCGTCGTGAAACAGGGCAGCCGTGACCACGTCCGCCGTTGGCACGTCTCTGCCATACACCGTGTGGGCAATGGTGCAGAGCGCATGCGCCAGCACCGCTACGTGAAATGAGTGCTCCGCCACATTCTCGGGATGCGTGTTGCGCATCAGGCTCCACCGCTGGATGTATTGGAGGCGGTACACATAGGCCAAAAAAGGACTGGTCATGCCACGCTCCCTTCTTTCTCCGTTGTTGGGCATGTACCGTGCCCTCGCGCGCTGGAGAATACTCTGGAACCCCCCTTGTGCGCTCGGCCTATCGAACGGCGTTGGAATAGCCGACAAGGGTCCGGCAGGCGCGTCACCACCGCCCGCGGCTGGAGGCCAGCGAGGGATTGGTGATTGCGGCGGGGAGCGCTCTCACCGGACAGGTCCTGAAACCGCGCCGATGATTTTCCCTCGATAGCCATCGCCTCGCCGGTTCGGGCCACGCCGCTGCTAAGGAGCTGTCCTCCCGCTGGAGGAGAACCGGCTCCCGAGTGGGAGCCGATGGCGGCCTGCGCCCATCCCACTGCCCGCGTAACGACCGACGGCTGGGCCGCCAAGCGGCCTGGTGCGATGCACGCGAGCCTTCCTGGCGCAACAGCACCCCCAAGCTCCTGCACAAGGCGGCGCCGACAGGCGAGGGCTTCAGTCTCGACGTCCTGGGAGCGCCTCGCCAAAAACATCATCTCCCCGCCGATTGTAGCAGAGGGTCGCACTGTGGGGCGGGGGGGGCCGCTGGCCTGCGGTAATGGTGTCGACCAGCCGCTCCCTCTCGCGGCCGGGCATCGTGGAACACAGCGGAGCGGGCGCCGATGCCGGGCCGGCTCGCGCAGCGCCGCCCGAGGGGACCAGACTCCTTTCGAAAAATTTGTGAACATAAGCGATAGATAGGAGGCCGGGGTGGCGGGACCAAGAGCGGCTGGTCGGCCGAAGAGTTTGGGGCTTCGAACGCCAAGACCGTCTGTCAGCCGGGAAGTCGACTCCCGAATAGCCTCAAGACGAGGCGGCTTTAGACGGAGCGAAACGCTCCGGGGAGCTCGGCCTGGGGGACAGGAGGCCCCTGGTCATGAACTCAACTCCCAGGGCCCATCACGCGGGCGGTGCGCCGAGCCGCGTCACGCGTCCGCCGACGCCCCGGCCGCGTCGGGCATCTCGTCGACGTTATGGGGCAGCCATGTCAGGATGCCGGCCGTGAGCCCGAAGCCCGTCAGCGCCATCAGCGCCCATGCCCACCAGACCGGCAGCACGTACAAAAACGCGCCCGCCGCGAGGGCCCCCAACGGGTTGGCCATGGTGATCAACGAAAACAGCATGCCAAACACTCGACCGCGAACTTCGTCCGGCACGAGTCGCTGAAACAGAGTGAACAGCAGGGCATTGCCCACCCCGTTTGACGCGCCGGCCACAAAGAGCCACACTGCCGCCCACATCGGCCCGGTGGTTAGCGCAAACACTCCAAGCAAGAGACTCTGCAGCCCAAACGCCGCCGCGCTGACGGAGCGAAGCGGCCACCGCCGAAACGCGGCGACCGACAAGCTCCCCACCACCAATCCCGCGGCGAAGCTCGCGTCGATCAGGCCAAACGACAAGGCACCCGCGTGCAACTGGGTGCGTACCCAGTAGGGAAACATCGTGAAGGCCGCGACGCCAGCAAAATTGGCCGCCACCGCAAGCGGTATCAGCTGAACGAGCCCCGGTAAGGTCTTGAGCACCCGAAAGCCGGACACCAGTTCGCGCCAGAACCCTGGACGGATGGGCGCCCCGGTGGCGGTGCCGCGCGGCCGTGCGGTCACGGTGCGCATCATGAGCAGGATGGCCAGCGCGGACAGCCAGAAGGAGGCGAGGTCCAGCCCAAACACCACCGCTACGCCCAGCGCCACGATGGCCGCGCCTCCGAGAGCCGACCCCACGGTGCTGGCCAGCTGAGACGTGAGTGAGTAGAGGCCGTTGGCACCGGCCAGATCCTCCGGCACAACCAGCCAGGGGATGAGGACGCTTTCGGCTGGCCCAAACAATGCGGTGCCGAGACTGTTGATACCCAACAGGGCAATGATGACCGCCACGAGGCTGCCCGGCACCATGAGAATGACCAAGCCCAGCGCCACGGCCGCGCCACGCAGGATGTCGGTCCATAGCATGAGGCGGCGGGGATCCATGCGGTCCACGTACACCCCGCCAAACACGGCGAGCCCGGCCGGGATGGTCATCGCCAGCCCCGCCCCGGCAAGCAGCACGGGCTGGCGAAGCTGAATCTCCCACAACCCCATGATGAGAAATACGGCGTTGCCCATCTGCGACAGGAGCTGTCCCGTCCACAAGGCGCGGAATCCCCGGTACTTCACCAAAAGTCCCACGCGGCCACCTCCACCGCCGACGATAGCGGTACGCTGCCAGCGCGCCCATGGTCCTCGAGGCCAATCCGTGCGCACCAAAGGCGCCGAGTGTTATGGTCCCGGTGTCGAGTGGCACTCCGCTACCACCAGGTGTTAGCGGCCGTGGGTCGGGAGGTCGGGAGGTATGTGAGCGAGCCATCGCGCCCCGAGCGCATCGGAGACGATGGCCCGAGCCCGTCCTGGAAGCCACCGGCGGGCTCGTCTCGGCTACCCGACTCGCGGGGGCCGGCGCACCGGGCAGTCTTCGGGTGACGGGCCACTATCATCAATAAACGCGGCGTGCTCCCGCGGGAGCTGGCGTGGTATCGGCGGTGCGCCCAACGTGCCTCGACGGGCGGCGACGGGCTGTGGGATCGCTCCCTTGGTGGCGTATGGCACCGGCCTGGGATGAGCGGCTCGCCCGAGATGCGCTCCAGGTGTGGCCCGTTCCCCGCCGGGCGGTGCGAGAGGTGTGGGACCGCGCCGCTGAGGTGGCGCAGCGCGAGCTGTTTGCCTCGCCGGAACACGTGGTCCATGGTGACCCCAACCCTACGACCTGGCTGGTAGCGGCAGGCGCGGAGGAGGCGGCCCTGGTGCTGGTCGATTGGGCGCGAGTCGGGCGAGCCGACCCGGCCGTGGACGTGGTCATGGCGCTCCCGGGGCTGCCGACGCGGGGACACGTGGTCGAAGCCGTCGAACAGTATCTCCAATCCCGGCCGGATTTGTGCCATGCCGACGGGGACGCCTGGGCGCGGCGGGTCGTGCTGGCCACATTGTGGCCCGCCGTGGAGTTCCTGGCCACAGCCACGCGCGGAGCACTGTCCGCTGAATCGGCCGCCGGCGTGGCGTTCCTGCGCGAGAGCCTCTTGGGATGGTGTGATGCCGAAGCATCCTGCCGCAGCGGCCGCGAGGGGCACCCGGGCTAGAACTTCGCGGTGTGCCGGTCCCGGTGGGTGCCCGAGAGGGTTCGCCTCCCATCTGACAGCCATTGTGGAGCCATGAAGCCGGGTTTTCCGTGGAGACATTCGACGGCAGGAGGCGGCGCCAGCGCTCCGCAGTGTGGCGACAGGAGACGGGCGGAAGGTACCCCGTGGACACGGAGGCGGGTGCAACTTTGAACAGACCCAGTGATTCCCGGGAGGCCGCTGGCGGGATTCGAGGGGTTTCCACCTCCCGTCAGGACGTGCTGGGCGTTCAAAATCGGCGGGCCCCTGCGGAGGGCCCGAACGCAAAGTCGGACGCGGGGCCGAGGGGACTGCCCCCCATGCGCGCTAACTTAGAAGATGGCATCTCGTTGAAGCATGCGGAGTCGGGGTCGGTCATGGAGCGGGTCCGTCCAGCGGCGCTGGCCGGGCTGCCCGTCGGCGAGTGACACGACGCCTGGTACGGC
>JAKARZ010000064.1 GCA_021828405.1 Bacillota bacterium | reverse complement strand
TTTGTGCACAACCTCCGCCCCACCGTCCGTCCACACCACGCGACGGGGGCGCTGGAGGCTCTGCGCCTCGGTCATGGCCCAGGGCACGGTGGACCAGCCGGGGACCCAGGTGCGTCAGCCGGCCGCCGATTCCTCGCAAGTCTGCCCGGCCTGCGGGCACACGGCCACGACCAACCGGCCCATGCGGGATCGGTTCTGTTGTCGTGCCTGTGGCTACGCCAAGATGGCGGACATCACGGCGGCGGAGACGATCGACGATCGGGGGCGCCAGTACTTGGGCGTGCCCCGGCGCTGGTATCCGGCACCGGGGGGCGGCCTGTGGAGGAATAGGGCGTTGGCCGCCCGATGACGCAGGAACCGCGCCACGGCTCAGGGAAATCCCCCGGCTTGAGCCGTGGGGAGGATGTCAATATGAGGCCGGGTTCTACGAGCACGGGCTAGAGCCGGAGGTCGCGCGTGCACCCATGAAGGAGCTCGCAGACTTGGTCCGGCACCTGGTTGCCGATGCCATGGCCTCGGGCGGCGTGTTCCTGGTTACGAGCGACAGCGGCTACGTCTGGTATCAGAAGTAGAGCCTGCTGCCTTTACCGCCACTCCTCCAAAGACCGCATCACGCGCTCGGCGGCCGCCCGGCCTCCGCGGATGACGTCCGGAATGCCCACCCCGTGCAGGGACGCGCCCGCCAGAGCCAACCCCGGCCGCCGCGCGAGCTCGGCTTCCACTTCCGCCACGCGGACGGGGTGGCCCACCAAATATTGCGGCATGGCCACCGGATGCCGGTGCACCCGCACCGAGAGCGGGTTGGCCGCCCAGCCCAGCACCTGACAGAGGTCGGACGCCGCCTGCTGCTGAAACCGCTCGTCTGACCACGCCAGCACATCCGGCGCGGCCGGACCCGCGGCGGCGCGACCGTAGAACACGCGCACGGGCACATCGGCGGGCGGCACCCGATGGGCCCACTTCTGCCCCACAAACGTGATGGCGGTGAGCGGAAGGCCCGCGCCCGCCGGCACCAGCACCCCGGTCATGCCGGCCGGCACCGCGACGCCCGGGGCGTAGCGGAGCGTCACCACCGCCAGCTGAGTATAGGGCACCCGCGCGAGCCGCTCCGCGGCGGCCGGCGCCAGCCGCGCAAGCTGGCGCGCCGCCACGGGAGCGGGCGTCGCCAAGACCAGCCCGTCCACCACGTACTCTCCGTGCTCGCCGCTCAGACGATAGCGAGGGCCCTCCGCCGCCACGGTCGTGACGGCTTCCCCGGTGCGCACCGGCGTCCTCAGACGCTCTGCCACCCGGCGCGGCAACGACTCCAGCCCACCGGCCAGCGTCACAAACACCGGGCCGGGACGCGGCGGCTGCGCCGCACGCTCCGCCGCCAGGCCGCGAATCAGGCTGCCGTGCTGCGCGGCGGCGGCCAGCTCCGGGTAGGTGGCCAGCAGTGACATGTCCCGCATGTGTCCCGCATAAATGCCCGACAGCAGGGAGGACGCGACGCGGTCAGTCCATTCGTGGCCGAGACGGCGCGCAAGAAACGCGCCGAGACTCACGTCCTCGCTGATGGTTTCGGGCGACGCGCCCAAATCCGCCATCAGCGCCTCCCGCCCCGCCGCCGTCAGCAGGGGCGAGTCCTGCAGCCGCTCGGGCTGAAGTGGCACCCCTGCCACCACCCCAGGCGGCAGGGGCATTAACGCGCCGTCCACATAAAGGAGGGCGCCGCGCGCGGCAGGGTGGGAGGTCACCAGGTCATCGGCCAGCCCCACGGCCTCCACGAGCGCCACCCCCGCCGGCTTGCGGGCGAGGAGGGAATCCGGCCCCCCCTCCAGGACGACCGATCCTGGGGCAGCCGGCTCCGACCGTATCACCCCGCCGACCCGATCCGCCGCCTCGTACACCGTCACCCGAGCATTGGGGGCAAGCTCTTCCAGGCGGTGGGCGGCGGCCAGGCCGGCCATGCCCGCCCCCACCACGGCCAGCTCACGCATCGGCGGCTTTCCCTTCCAGTCGCTCGCGGTCATCGCGCTCGTCCCGATCAATCACGTCGGCCAGCACGCGGACAAATTCAGGGTCCGCGTTCAGCGACCGGGTGCGGGCGAACGGCAACTTCAGCGATTCGGCCAAGGCTCTCGCCTCCACGTCCAAGTCGTACAGCACCTCCAGATGGTCCGCCACAAATCCCACCGGCGCCACCAGCGCCGCCGGCCGCCCGGCCCGTGCCCATGTCCTCAGCAGCTCCAGTACATCCGGACCCATCCACGCCTCCGAGGTGCGGCCGGCACTCTGCCAGCCGACGTCGTACGTGGCCAACCCGAGCGCGGCGGCCACCGCCGCCGCCGTCTCCGCCAACTGGCCGGGATACGGGTCGCCCGCAGCGCGGACGCGTTCCGGCAGGCTGTGCGCCGTGAACGCCACCCTCGCGTCTTCCAGCGCCACGGGCAGCCGCCCAGCCGCCTCACGCACCCGGTCGGCCAGCAGCGCGACCAGGCGGGGTTCCGTGTGCCAGCCGTGGATGGTGTGGCCCGGCAGCGGCCCAGCTTCCGCGACCCGCTCATAAGCCCCGACGCTCAGGGCTGAATAGTGGGGAGCCTGCACCAGCCCGACGTACCGCACGGCCCCAGCCGCCTGGAGCTGCCCGAGCGCGTCGTCGATATATGGAGCCGCGTGGCGAAACCCGAACGCCACCCGATAGCGGCCCGGCCCGTGCCGCCGCGCCAATTCCTGTTCCAGCCGGCGGGCGACCTCGGCCGTGATTTCGATGAGGGGCGAGCTCCCCCCAATGGCCTGATAGCGGTCCACGAGCTCCTGCTCGACTGCGGGATTTCTGGGCCGATCGCCGCGGATGTGGGCATAGTAGCGGGGAATGTCGCCAATGCCGGCCGCCACGCCGTGCGCCATCACCAGCACCCCCACCGGGCCGCCGGCCCTCCCGTGCTCGTCAGTCATGCGTCGGCCTCTCGCCCGCTTCGTCATGAATCCACCGCACCAACCGCCGCACGATGTCGGGGTCCGTGGCCGGCAGGATCCCGTGGCCCAGGTTGAACACAAATCCCCGCCGCCCTCCTTCGCGCAGCACGCTCCGCGCCTGGCCCTCCAGCGTCGGCCAGGGGGTCAGCAGCGCCACGGGATCCAGGTTGCCCTGCAGCGGCATCCCCGGCGGCAGCCGCCGCCGCACGGCGCCCAGCGGCTCCCGCCAATCCACCGACAGGGCGGTGGGTCCGGTGGCGGCCATCGCCTCGACAAGGTGGCCCGCCCCCACCGCGAAGTAAATCACCGGGACGCCCAGCAAAGCCAGTTGGCGAAACAGCGCCTGCATGTGTGGAGCCACATACCTCGCGAAGTCCTCCCGGGAGAGCGCGCCTGCCCAGCTGTCGAAAACTTGCAACACCGACGCGCCGGCCCCTACCTGCGCCGCCAGGTGAGCACCGACGATGCGCGACAGGTGCTGCATCAGGGCATCCCACACCGACGGCGCTGCCCACATGAGGCGCTTGGTCTCCAGGTACTGGCGGCTCGGGCGACCCTCGACCAGATAGCTGGCCAGCGTGAACGGCGCCCCGGCAAAGCCAATCAGCGGCACCCCGGCCAGCGCGGCCACCGAGCGCTCCACGGCCTCCAGCACCTGGGGAAGGTCCCGCGCCGGCTCCACCTCGCGAAGCCGCGCGACCCCGGCCGCGTCGCGGATCGGGTGGGCCACCACCGGCCCCACGCCTTCGCGAATCTCAAAGTCGACCCCCGCCGGGCCCACGGGCACCATGATGTCGGAAAACAGAATGGCAGCGTCCACGCCCAGGTCCTCGACGGGCGCCACCGTGACCTTGGCAGCCAGCGACGGGGTGTTGGCAATCTCCAGCATGCCGTGCCGGATGCGCAGCGCGCGATACGCCGGCTGATACCGCCCCGCCTGCCGCATGAACCACACGGGCGTCGCGCCGGGCACGCCCCCCGCCAGGGCCGTGAGCAACCGCGGGGCAGGGCGGGCCTTCACCGCCCCCCCAGGCGCCGGGTCCATCCCCGGGGGTCGAGCCGCGTCCCCACGAAAAAGGGTCCAAACTCGGCGAATCGGGCGCTGGCCTCATCAAAACGCATTTCGTACACCAACTTTTTGAACCAGATCGGGTCGTCGGCCAGCAGAGTCACCCCCCACTCCCAGTCGTCCAGTCCCTGGGATCCTGAGATGATCTGCGTCACCCGCTGGCTGTACTTCTGCCCCACGGCGCCGTGTCCCCGCATGAGGTGGGCGCGCACCGCCCGGTCGGTCATGTACCAGTTGTCCTCCCCCTGGCGTCGCTTGGACATCGGGTAAAAGCACACCGCGTGGCGCGGCGGCAGCGTGGGCCGAAGGCGCGCCCGCAACTCGGCGTTGCTATCGGGATCCGGGTTGCCCTTCGCGACATAGGTGGCCAGTTCGACAACCGATATGTACGCGTACCGCGCCTGCTCCACCGCGTAAAATTTTGTCTTCTGCAGGGACGCCTTCAGATCGATCAACTCATCCAGCGTGGGCCGCAGATGAATCGTCAGGAAGTCGGCCCGATCGCCGGCCACGGCATACACGCCGACACTCCCTGCGTGGCTGGCCTCGAGCGCCCTCCATTCCTCCCATAGCGTGACCCGCTCGGCCAGCGCGGCGTCCCGGTCCGCCGAGGGCCACGCCCACCAGGTGGGCCAATCCACTGTGACGAGTTGGTGCCATACGAACCACCCATCCAGCGTCTCGATCGGTTCTCCCATGCGTGACCCCCTCCGCGCCTATGCTCGCACGATAGCACACCGAGCCGCTCATCGACCCCCGGGGTCGGCACCCTCTCGGGCCGCGCTCGTCCACGAGCACCCCAACGGCCAGCGTGCCGCTGGCCGTTGGGGAAGTGCGCGCGTGCCTCGGCGGATTATGCCTTGATCTTGATGCTGTGCGACATTTTATTGAGCTGCTGCTGCCCAAAGCTCTGAAACGTGTTGCTCTGGGCGGTGGAAAGCAACTGACTCGCAATCTGGCTCTTCACAGCACTGAAGGACTGCGTGCTCTGCGGCGTCACCGCAGTCACCTGCATCAGGTAGTAGCCGGAGGACGTGGATGCAATGCCATACTGGCCCGTCTTCAGCGTGTCCATCTCCGTGACAAACGCCGTCGGAATGCCGGACGCCGCCGCCGTGGTCACCGACGTCGGGACGGGACCCAGCTGGCCGCCATTTGCGGCTGAGGTTTTGTCCAGCGAGTCGGCCTTCGCGAGCGCGGCAAATTGGGCCTTGCCCGCCTGGAGCTCAGCCTCGAGCGACAGGGCCTGGGCCTTGGTCTTCACCAGGATGGCCTGCACGGTGTCGGTGGCCGGCTGAACAAAGCTGCTCTTGTTTTGGTTGTAGTACGCCTGAATGGCTGCGGCCGTGGGCTGCTTCACGTTCTTCGTGACCCGCGCGTACGCCGCCTGCAAAATTTCCTGGCTGGTGAGAAAGCCGGAGAAATTCGCGAGCGTCAAGCCCTGGGTTTTGAGTTGCTTCACGAGGGCCGTTTGGCTGCCCGCCTGCTTCTCAATTTGGGACAGCGCCGTCGCCGCCTGCTTGGCCGCCTGGGCATTCGTCGTCCAGTGATGCGCCAGCACATACTGCTCCACCGCGGACCACACCATCAGCTGCTTGACCTGGCTGTACTCCGCCGACTGGGTGGTGGACAGCGCACTGCCGTTCAGCAGGCCGAGACTCTTGATGGTCGACAGCCAGTCCTGCTTGGTGATGGTGTCGTGACCCACGGTCGCCACCGGTGGCGAACCGGCTTGGGCACTGGCGCCGCACGCGGCCAGCGCCAGAACCATCCCACCCGCCACAACCGCCGCCAATCCTTTACGCTTCTTGTTCGTCATCGCGCGACCTCCCCTCGGGCTCGTCCTCCAACACCGCAGGTGCAATCCATGGCAGGCGGCCGCCTGCCTCGGATTCCAGCCCACGGCGAGTGTAACACGACAGCCCGACTCAAGCGGCCGGGTACAGGTGGGCGCGCGTCCAGGATCGCACTCAGACGCCGGAACCTGCCGGGGTCGCCACCAGCCGTTCAAGCTCGGCCTCGCCACGACCCGAGCCCAGCCGCTTCATGGACTGCACCAGCCGCCGACGGTCACCGGCCGACAAACTGCGCCACAGCGGGGCCCAGACGGCGATTCGGCGCTCTTCGACGCGGTCCAACAGCCCCCGCGCCGAAGCCGTAAGGAACCAGCGGCGCCGCCGATGGTCCTGCTCGTCGGTCGCGCAGGTCAAATACCCGGCTTCGGTCAGCCGCTTCAGCAGATTCGAAGCGGCCGCACGGCTGATGCCCAGACGGCGGGCTAGTTCCGTGCCGGTGGCCGTGCCACCGTGGTGAATGTGCCAGACTACCCTGAGCTCCCCCACCCTGCAGGGCAACTCGCGTAAATCTTGATGGAGCTGCTTCCAGTAAGAACTCACCGCGTCATCAAATTCCCACATCAACTCAACCAGCTCGGTCAGCTCGACCCGGTCAACTTGCTCGGCGGACGCTCGCATCACTACACCTCCTGCACCATTTCAGTGGGGAAACGGCCCACATGGCCGCTGTATCTTTGCCTAAACAAATTCTTCGCAGCCGCGCCCGCGTTTTGGGGTCAGGCCCCCACAAACTGCAGCACCAGTCCGCCCGGTGCCGCGACCATGTCGCCATCCATCGCATACCCATGCGCCGTCAAGTGCTTTCGCACTCCGTCCAGGCTGTCCACGCGGAGCGCCAGATGATCGGGCAGCCGCGTTCCGCTGCGGTCGCCGATGCCCCCCTGATTCGCGCCCACGGGAAACACCGCCAGCGTCACACCCCCGGGCAATCCGAACAGGCGCCGCGTCTCGGTGCCGCGGCGCTCGACCCCGAGCACCTCCGTCAAAAACTTGGTCAGCGCGTCCGGGTCCTCGACGCGCACCGCCACATGGTCCAACGCACCCAGTCCCGCCAATGCCATACATACCACCTTCTTCGTGCTGATGTGGGGACCCGCGTCGAACCTCCTGACCGGCCCCCGCTCGGCCACTTCCTGCTTCGCGCCGGGCCTGCCGTTTCCTGCTCCCGGCCGGGGCGGATTGTCTCACGCGTGGCGAGCCGATGCGGCGGCGCGCCAACCACCGGCGGCGGACCGCCGCACTATCGTATAATAGGACCGTGGCGCTGCCGATAGGTTAGATCTGGTCGGCAGCATCGGGATTCCGCCACGCGCCGGCCGGCCCTCGTGCGGAAAGCGGGCCAGGGACCCAGCGAAAAGCAGCCGAGAGTAACAAAGAAAAGATGTGAGACGGGTGGCCTACGAAAAGCCGATGCCGACGACCATCCCAGCGATCCGCGTGTTCACCCAACCGGGGTGAGGCGCCTGTGACGCGGAGAAAGCGTGGCTTTCTCAAGCAGGGTACCCCTTTACCGAACTGAATCTGCCCGACAATCCGGGGTACCTTGATCAGTTGATGGCGCTGGGATCCCGATCGACGCCCACCACCGTTCTGCAGTGGCCGGATGGGCATGAGGATTTGGTCATCGGGTTCAATCGCCACGAGATGGGTCGGCGGCTCGGGCGCTAGGGGATGCAGGAGGCTGACATGGAGGACTGGTCATTTGACACACTGGCCGGGGCCCTGCGCGCGGCCAGCCGCGACCTCAGCACCTTCCACGAGGTGCTGGCGGACAAGTTGACGCAGGCGCTGCCGGCGGGCGCGGTGAGCATGCGCCACGGCGGATTCCCGTTCCAGAAATCCAAACGACCGGTGGTGCAGATCACGGTCGTGATCGGAGATCAAACCTTCACGGCAGAGCATGCGCATGGCGACTTCGAGTACCGCATTGCCAAGATCGTGCGGGGCATCGCCCTCAAAACCGAACCGGCGATGCTCGACCGCTGGCTGCACGAGCTGACGCAGGCGCTGTGGGAACATGCCCAGGCGAGCGAGTCTGCCCGCCAAGCGCTGGAGCAATTCCTGCTGTAGCCGGCGTCTCCCAAAGGAGGTGCCGATTATTCCGATTTGGAGCAGGCGGTCCGGCCCCCGGCCGGACCCCCATGACGAGGCGGCGCGGCTCGCGCGCCAAGCCGCAAGCATCGAGGCGCTCGAGGCCGGACGGCTCCCGGTCGACGCCACCGACCGCCTGAACCGATTGAAGTCCGGCCAGGCGCCGTGGACCAGCACGCTCACCGCCCCAGACTTTGCGGTCTCGCGCCGCTTGCGTTTGACGCCACTCGGGCAAGTGGCCGGGTCGTGCGTGATGCATGCGGCCTTCTATCCGGGCTGGCTCACCAATTCGTGGGGAAACGGCGACATCCGCCCCTTCACCCTGGCCATCACCACAGCTCGGCAGACGGCCATCGATCGCCTGATGGCGGAGGCCGAGATGCTGGGCGCCCACGGGGTCGTGAACTGCCGCGTCGACGTGCGGTACCCCGAGTGGGGGTCAGGCCTCTCGGAATTCACGGCGTTTGGGACGGCAGTCGCCTTCGAGGGGCAGCGTGCCCCCACCCGGCCCTTCATGGGCGGCATGTCGGCCGAAGATACGCTCGCGTTGTTCCGCGCGGGCTACATTCCTCTCACGCTGTCGTTTTCCACCACCGCGTACTATGTCATGACCACCTGGCAGGCGAGCTACTCCGAGAGCAGCTGGACTAACCAGGAGGTGCCCGACTTCTCTCGGGCCGTCTATGAGGCCCGGGATTTCGTGGTGGGCGGGCTCCGCGCGCAGGCGCGGGAAGTCGCGGCCGACGGAGTGCTCGGGGCCGAGTGGCACATGACCGTCGATGAAATCGACGTGGAGCGGCCGGCCATGGGGGGTTGGGGCGGCGGCTACGGCAGCGGATACGGGATGAGTTACGGCACCATGCAAAGCTTCCGCGACCACATTGTGCACCTGACCGTCGTCGGCACCGCCGTCGGACGGCTGGACGGCAAGCATCTGCTGCCGGCGATCCGGCCGGCCGTGAATCTGGCGGACCACCCCTTGGACATCGATCCGGGACCCCTTGAGCCCGGCGAAACCTTGGCCAACTCCGAGGCCCCACCGGAACAGCCATAGATTCGACGGGCGAGAAGCCATCCGTGACCGCGAAAGGAAGGCAAAACATGAGTCCTGACACACCGGCATCCAACGGATCGAATGGCGCGAGCGACCTCCCGCAGCATGCCCTGGAGCGGTTGAATCGCATGCGCCAGAGCGAGCACCGCCTGTGGACGTCTGACTTGACGGTGAACGAATTCCTGCTGGTGCGCGAGGCGGGCTTCGAACCTCTGGGCCTGGTCGTGGGGAGTTCGATCTACCACATTGGTTATCAATCCCAGATGTTTCGCAAGAACGAGGAGCTTACCGTGCTCACGCAGGCCATGTACCACGCTCGCGAGCTGGCCATGTCCCGCATGGAGGAGGAGGCCGACCAGCTGGGCGCAGACGGCGTCATCGGGGTGCGGCTGGACGTCAATCGGTACGAGTGGGGCCCGGGGCTAGCCGAGTTCATGGCGGTAGGCACCGCCGTGCGGTCGCTCGGGGAAAGCCACCGCCCGGCCCACGGCAAGCCTTTCACCAGCGACCTGTCGGGCCAGGACTTCTGGACCCTCCTCAAGAGCGGCTACAAGCCCGTCGGCCTCACCATGGGCAACTGCGTGTATCACGTGGCGCATCAGACGCTGGCGCAGAGCATGCGGGCCATGGGCCAAAACGTCGAGATGGCCAACTTCACCCAGGCCCTGTACGACTCTCGGGAGCTTGCGATGGAGCGGATGCAGACCGAAGCCGC
>JAKARZ010000063.1 GCA_021828405.1 Bacillota bacterium | reverse complement strand
GTCACCCCCAGGTCGACGTCGTCAAGTCCATCCAGAGTGGGGTCATGGCGGTCGTTCACCCACCAGTGCCCCTCGTCGCCGTGTCGGAGGGAGAGCGTACGGACCGAGCCCGCCCACCGCATCTCGACGTCCACCGTGCGCGTGACACCCGACTGGGGATCGGTTGCCACGACGTACGCGACGGAGGTAGGCTGGCCGTCAAGGGCGGTGACCACGGTGCCCGCCAGCACCAGCCCAGGCTCCGTCTCGATGGTGCACACTTCCTGGCCGGGCTCACCGATGCGCGCCCACAATACGCTGGCCATGCGGCACCTTCTTTCCCAAGGCTCCAGCGGGCGCAGCCTGGCGCGCAACCCGCATAACCGTTTGATACCATGAGCGCACCACGGTGCATAGCATCAAGTCGGCTGCCGAAAGGACAGAGCCGGACGAGGGAGCGGGATGATACGGCGCAGCGAACGGAAGGCGGTGGTTGTCCTGAGGATCGAACCCCTGACCCCCGACCATTGGGACGCCCTCGCTAACCTGTTTGGAAAGGCAGGGGCCTCCAGCGGGTGCTGGTGCATGTACTGGCGGCTCGGCCCCGCATACTATCGGCGCCCCCACGCGCTGAATCGGGAGGACCTGCGTGATTTGGTGAGCGCCGGGCCCCCGCCCGGCCTCCTGGCGTTTGACGGCGAGCTCGCGGTGGGATGGTGCCAACTGACGCCGCGCGATGCGCTGCCGTGGCTGGACCACGCGCGCTACCTGGGCCGCGTGGATGAAGCGCCCGTGTGGTCCATCAGTTGCTTCTTTGTGCGGCGGGGGTATCGACGCCAAGGAGTCGCGTCCGCGCTGATTCTTGCCGCAGTCGACGCGGCGCGCGCCGCCCACGCGGACGTTTTGGAGGCATACCCCGTGGACGCGTCGGTGCCTGGCGCCACCCGCAATAACTTCACGGGCAGTGCGGCGGCCTTTCGCCGGGCGGGGTTCGCGACCGTGACCGCGCGCACGCCGTCCCGTCCCATCATGCGGTACGACTTGCGCGCAGGGCCGGCAGTCGGGGACGCAGACTGACGGGCTCACTCCGCATCGGGGGATTCCGCCTCGGAACGGGTGAGCTGCGCCCGCACATGCGCGGCGGCCGCCCGATACGCCGGCACCAGCCGGTCTCTCAGCGGCTCCTCCCCCCGCCAGAAGGGAAACGCGCCCAAGCGCTCCAGCACCGGCGCTGTGAGGCGCGGCTCCGTCGCCGCGACATCGCCTGGCAGCGGATCCGAGGTGCCCCAGTACGTGGCGGGGTCGGGGTCGAGCGGCACCGTTTGCGCAGCAACCGCTGACGCCGTAGGGGCGGGCGACAGCACCGACGCCTCCAACCCACGCAGCATCAACAGACCGATGGGGTTGCGGTCCAGTTCCTCGGCCACCAGGTACAGGACGGCGGCCTCGTGCTTGCAGGGATCGCCCCAGTCGGGACACGAGCACGAGAGGGTGAGATCCCGCCGCGACGCAGGCAGGAGGCCCACACCTTCGTGCTGCAACACGGAAAGGCAGTCGTCCGAGACGTGGCCCGCGGCCAGCTCCACCAACAGCGCCGGGTGTGCTTCCAAGACGCGGCCTACGGCGGCTTTCTCTACGGCGGAGAACTGGCCGAGTCTAATTTCCACGCGGTACGGGCGTGGCCTGGATCCCTGAACCTTGGCCGCGACCAGCCCGGGCGAGAGGGAAATCTCCAGCACCTGCCCGCCTCGCGCATACCGGCGGCCGCGCTGCATGCGTGGATCCGGGGTGCCCCCTTCCAGAAGCGCCACCCAGTGTGCTCCCGCCGGGGTGGCGCCAAATCCGCCCCGCTTGGTGCGGGCTCGAATTCCCCCCGCGACCGGTCGGGGCGTGGACTTGGGCCAGCCCCACTCGTCGTCCCAGGACGGCATGCTACACCTCCACCAGAGCTTCTTGGAGACGGAACAAGTTCAAAACGTCGTCATTGTCCCACTCGGTGAGCCACTGCTCGCCATCACCCACAAGGCGGTCGGCCACCCCCTGCTTTTCGACCAGCATCTCATGAATGCGTTCTTCCACGGTGCCGCGGGTGACGAACTTGTGCACGCGGACCGCCTTCACCTGCCCGATGCGAAAGGCACGATCGGTGGCCTGATTCTCCACGGCGGGGTTCCACCAGCGGTCATAGTGCACCACGTGATTGGCCCGCGTGAGATTGAGACCCGTGCCGCCTGCCTTCAGCGAAAGAATGAAGAGGGGCGGGCCGCCGTCCACCCGCTGAAACTGCGCCACCAATCGGTCGCGCTCGACCCGCGGCACGCCGCCATGCAGGAACAGCACGGTGCGGCCAAAGCGCTCCTGCAGGTGATGCTGCAGCAGCGTCCCCATTTCGCGGAACTGGGTGAAGATGAGCCCGCGCTCACCGTTGTCCAAGATCTCGTCCACCAACACCTCGAGGCGCTCGAGCTTGCCCGAGCGGCCGGGGAGTGCCGAGCCATCCCCCAGAAACTGCGCCGGGTGGTTCGCGAGCTGCTTGAGGCGCAGCAGCGTGGTGAGGATTACCCCGCGGCGCTCCATGCCCTCGGCCTCGTGGAGCTGGTCCTCCAGGTTGGTGACCACGGCGCGGTACAGCGCCGCCTGCTCGGGGGTGAGCTGGCAGTACTGCACCATCTCAATCTTGTCGGGCAGGTCCGGCGCAATAGTTGGGTCCGTCTTGGTGCGCCGCAGAATAAACGGGGAGGTCAGGTCGCGCAAGCGCTCGGCCGCCCCCTCCTCATGCTCGCGGTGAATGGGCAACAGGAACTGCCGCCGAAACTGCGCGGCCGTACCGAGCCACCCGGGGTTGACCTGCTCGATGAGGGAAAACAAATCCCCTACATGATTTTCGACGGGCGTCCCGGTGAGCGCCAGCCGGAAGTCTGCGGGAATGCTCGCGAGCGCGCGCCAGGTGCGGGTGGTGTAGTTCTTGACCGCCTGGGCTTCGTCGGCAATGACGGCGCGCCAAGAAACCTCCCGCAGCGTCTCGGCGTCGCGGCGGAGTGTGCCGTAAGACACCAGCACCACCCCTTGCTCACGCGCCAGCTCCGCGAATTCGTCTCCGCCGGCGCGGTCGGCCCCGTGGTGCATCAGCACCGGCAGGGTGGGCGTGAATCGGCGCGCCTCCGCCTCCCAGTTGCCCAGAATCGATGGAGGAGCCACCAGCAGTGCGGGCCGGGGCTCGGCATCCTGCTCGCGCAGCGCCTGGATGAGCGCAAGCGTCTGCACGGTTTTGCCCAGCCCCATGTCATCGGCCAACAGCCCACCAAGACCCCACGTGGCCAGGTTGCCGAGCCACGCGAGCCCCCGTGCCTGGTAGGGGCGCAAGACCCCGGAGAAAGCGGCGGGCGGCGCCAGCACCTCTCGCGTACGCTCCCCGCCCGCCGTGAGCGTGTCCAGCATCTCCTTCAGCCAGCCCGTCACGTCGGCCCCGGCCACCGTATCGTCGGCTTCGCCAGCCGAGGCTGTGCCGGCCATCGCCAGGCGCAGCGCGTCGCGGGCACGCATTCGGCTTTCCGACTGCGCCCGCTGCAGAATGCGGACAGCATCCTCAGCCCGCACGTGCACCCAGGCGCCTCGGATTTTCACGAGTGGCGTCTTCGCTTCGGCTAAGCGTTCAAGTTCTTCCGGCGAGAGCACGGCATCTCCCAAGACCGCCTGCCAGTCCACGTCCACCAGCGCGTCCAAGCCGAAGCGGCCGGGGATTCCCATGGGGGCCCGCACATGGGCGCGACTCTTCACGCCCGATGCGCTGGCCTGCCACCAGCCGGGCAGCTCCAGGCCAAAACCGGCCTGCTCCAGCAGAGCCGCGTCCTCGGTGAGAAACCGATACGCCCCGGCGACGTCTGTGACCAGCGTGCTGGGTGCAGGGCCCCCCAGGACCGACCGCACCGCGGGGGAGACGGCCGCCGCCTGGCCCAGCGCCAACAGCAAATGCTCCCGCGCGACCGCGTCCCAGGGGTCGCCCAGGGAACGCTTCTTGCCTTGGAGTTGGCGCCAGAGGTCGTCCAGTTCGACGGACAGGCTGGGGTCTCTCTGCGCCACCGCGTGAAACGTCACATGCCAGACACCGTCCCCTGGGTCATCGGCCTCGCCGTCTGTATCCGAAGAGGTGGGCTCGACCACGCGAAACACCAGTCGAAATGGCAGCGCGTGCAGGAGCGTCAGGGGCCGAGACCACCCGGCCACGGAAGACTCCAGCGCGGAGAGCTCCGCGGGCGAGCCGGCCACCAACCCATCGGGACCGAGCAGGGATTGGCACCAGCGGTCATGGATGCTGACGGCAACACGCTGAGGCCGCGGCGTGTCTGCCATGCTGTCTCGGACCAACTGGTCCACCGCGGCCGTGACGAACGCCTCCGCCACCTGCAGCGGGTCGCGAGCGGGGGGCGTATCCGCCTTCTCGGTCAAGGCGCGAGCCGCCCCCGGCAGGCGCCGCGCGAGCGTCGCCGCACGGTCCTGGTCGTGCTGACTCCACTCAGGGGCCCACTCGCCGTACAGGACCTGTCCGTCGCGACGGGTGGACGGCCAGTACTGGTGGCGCACCACCAAGCTCTGGGCCAGGGCAAAGAGCGCACTCCACACGTCCCACGAGGCGTCTGCCCACACCCCTTCGCCCAGATGACGGAGCGCACCCTCACCATCTCGGGGCGAAAACAGCACCGGCCACCATTCTAGAGGCACCGCGACCGTGGCGACGCGGAACGGGCGAAGAGTGACCGCAGCAGGGTCAGCCGCCGCCTCACCGGGAGGGATGGGGCCATCAGGAGCCGCGGGCACCCACAGCACCTGGCGGCGTGCGGGTGATTCAAAGAAGGGCCAGAAGCGCTGCACCAGCGCCGTCAGCTCGTCGCCCCTGACGGCAAAAGGCAACTTGGGCAACGCTGCGCGGGCGGCGCGCCGGGTGTAATCCGATGTCTCAGCCCAAAGCGCCAGGGCCATCCCGTCACTGGCGGCATGCAGCGTGTTCATAAGGGCATATTCGTCCCCACCCCCGGCGATTCCTGTCTGCGGGGAAGAAAGTCGAGCAAGCACCATGAGGCGCGTGGCGGCTGTGTCCGCGAATGTGGCGCAAAATGCGCGGGGTGCTCTTGGGCCGAGGGTTTCCCTGACCAAGGAGCACCCCGCTCGGGCTTCCTTGGGTTAGAACAACCCGAAAGGAGACCGTCATGGCCGTGCCGGCCGTGGCAGGAATGAAAAATAGGGGTCGCGTCGGCGCTGAGTCGCGCCGCGATCGACGTGACCCTTTAGAGGTATACCCCGTGGACGCTACTCGGCAGCGAGCTCCCAGCGTCCGGCTGATGTGGAAGACATGGACGAAACCGGACGCGGGTCGTCTCTGCGCCATCGCTTCGTCTTCCAACAGGGCTTCGGCACGGGGGTGATGGAGGGCATCGGGGCCAGCATCATGATGCCGGGCGCGCCCCGTGTGACGGAGCGGTCCAGCGTTCTCCAGGCGAGGAACCCGGCGGCCGGGGGCATGGCAATGAGCTGCACGTTGCCGAAACGGCGCTAAGGAACTGGGCTTGCACCGTGAGCCCGTGCTTGAAATTGTCGGCGCCAGGAGATGGTCGAGACCGGTCTCCCGCAGGATGCCCGCAAGAGACAGCAAGTGACGCGGAAAGGTATTGTGTCCCCGGCGCACCCCATCGCTGGGAACCTGGACGTGACGCGCTATCCTGGCCAGATGGTAAGAGGATTGACCTTTTACCAGTGGAGCCTTAGGGTGGCCTGAATGGCGTTGCAGCCGACGGCCTCATGTCGTTCCAACAGTGTGCTGGCAGTGAAGGAAGGGTGGCAGCCATGAGTGAGCGCCTGGAACGATTGCGGAAGGAGATGGCGGAATCCGGCCTCGATGGGGTGGTGGTGGTTGCGCCGGAGCCGCACAAGACAAGCAATGTGCGCTACTTGAGCGGCTTCACCGAAGCATGTTCCTGCTGCTCTGTGGTTGGGATGGCAGGCGCGTGGCTTCTCACCGACCCACGCTTCACCGAGTTGGCCCCAGCTCAGGCTCCTGAGTTTGAGGCGATCCGGGCCAGCGGCGTGCGGGGTCTACTTGACGTGTGTCGGTCCGCGGGTATGAAAGCCATCGGGTTTGAAGCAGACAAGGTGTCGGTCGCGATGTTTGCCCAGTGGCAGGAGATAATGCCGGACGTTAGATGGAAGACCATGGATGGAATGGTCGAGCGGCTGCGGCAGGTCAAGGACGCCGAAGAAATCGGAGAGATTCGCCGTGCAGCCGAGATTGCCGACGAAGCGCTGTTGAGCCTACTGGGCGACCTGCGCGGCCGCACGGAGGTGAGCCTGGCGGCGGCGCTTGAGACCGCGATGCGGGAGCGGGGTTTGGACGGCCCGAGCTTCCCCACCATTGTTGGGTCCGGCCTGCGAAGCTATCTTCCCCACTCCCGCCCCACCACGAAAGTGATGAATGACGGTGAGATTGTGCTGATCGACTTCGGTGGCCTGAGCGGCGGATATCACTCGGACGAAACCGTCACCGTCGCGTTGGGTGATGTACAAGGCCCGATTCGCGATATCTTCGACATCGTCTACGCGGCTCAACAGGCCGGGATTGCGGCAATACGGCCCGGGATCCTGGCAAGCGAGGTGGACCGTGCCTGCCGAGACCTCATCACGGAGGCCGGGTATGGCCCGACCTTCCGGCATGGCGCGGGTCACGGGGTGGGATTGGATATTCACGAGCCGCCCTTCAGCGGGCGCAAGTCAGGTCAGATCTTGGAAGAGGGAATGACGCTCACGGTAGAGCCGGGGATCTACCTGCCCGACATAGGTGGGGTGCGGCTGGAGGATACGTTCGTCGTGACCGCGACGGGGGCGGAGCGGCTGACCACGCTGTCAAAAGAGTGGTGCATGGTTTGAGGGGGCCCATTTAGGAGGTGGGGGATTTGTCTCAGAGCCGACTCGCACGGCTTAGGGCCCTGATGGATCGTGGAGGCGTCGAGGCATTGTTGCTGGCTGCGCCCGAGCAGCTGAGCCACGCCAACGTCCGGTATCTGAGCGGGTTCACCGGCAGTGCCGCGCATATGCTGGTGACCCAAGCCGACGCGTGGCTGGTGACCGACTTTCGCTATTTTGAGCAGGCGGCGCGCGAGGCCCCCGAGTGTCAACTGGTGCGCCAGAGTGGTGCGGTCACCGACACCTTGGCCGAGCTGGTGGCGGGTGCCGGGCTCCGGAGGGTCGGCGTTGAAGATGACAAGGTGCCCGTTGGGATGTATCGGGCGTGGGAAGCCGCCATGCCCACGGTGGCGTTCGAGCCGACCGTGGGCTTGGTGGAACAGCTCCGGCTCATCAAGGACGCCGATGAGTTAGCGCAGATGCGGCGGGCGGCCGATCTGTCCGGCCGGGCCTTGGAGGCGCTGTTGACCGCGGGGGTGCGCGGCATGACGGAGCGGGAACTGGCGCTGGCGCTGGAGTTCGGGATGCGCCGCCTGGGCCTGGATGGGGTTGGCTTCTCGACCGTCATTGGGTCCGGCCCCCGCGGGTCCGAGCCACATGCCCATCCCACGGACCGCGTCATCCAGGATGGGGAACTGGTGACCATCGACTTCGGTGGACTGAGCGCGGGCTACCGCTCGGACGAAACGATCACCGTCGCAGTCGGCTCAGCGCCGGAGCGACTGCGGACCATCTTTGACATCGTCCACGAGGCCCAGGCCGCGGGGATGGAGGCGGTGCGGCCGGGTGCGCTTGACCGCGACATGCATCGCGCCTGCCGCCGCGTGATCGAGGCGGCTGGCTACGGCGAGTTCTTTGGTCACGGGTCCGGCCATGGGGTGGGGCTCGATGTTCACGAGCCGCCGTTTGCTGGACGGGATCCGGACCATGTGTTGAAACCGGGGATGACTATCACCGTGGAGCCTGGGATCTACCTTCCCGGCGTGGGCGGTGTGCGGATCGAAGACACGCTGGTGGTCACGCCCGGTGGCCATGAACGGCTGACAACCCTGGCCAAGGCCTGGCGCGTGCTGCAGTAAGCGAAGGAGGTTCGGGGTGGACGAGTTGAAAGTGTACGTAGGCGGCAAAATCGTTCCGGCCCACGCAGCCGCGGTATCGGTGTGGGACAGTGGATTTCAGCATGGCGACAGTGTGTACGAGGGAATTCGGGTTTATGGCGGGCGGCTGTTGCAGCTCGAGGCCCACATTGAGCGACTCTATCAGTCGGCGCATGCCATCGGGATTACACCCACCCTAACGAGGGCAGAGACTGCCGAGGCCATTAAAGCCACCGTTCGTGCCAATGGGTTCCGTGACAACGCCCACCTGCGGGTGACGCTGACCCGGGGGCAAAAATCGATGACGGGGATGGACCCGCGGCTGAACGGTGCGGCCGCGCCGCTCTTAGTGGTGATTATTGAGCCGAAGTCCCCCGTATTTGGGGAAGCCGGTGTGACGCTTATCACCGCCAGCGTACGCCGAACGGCCGTGGAGTGCCTCGATCCCAAAATTCACAGCTCCAATCAACTCGGTCAAATTCTCGCCAAACTGGAGGCGAATCATGCGGGCGCCGACGAGGCGCTGATGCTGGACGTCCATGGGATGGTCGCGGAAACAAACTCGGCTAACTTCTTCGTCGTGCGTCACGGGATCGTCATGACGTCCCGTCGGCATAACTGCCTCAACGGGCTGACGCGAGCCTGGGTGCTGGACAACGCGGAGCGACTCGGGGCCACACGGGCGCTGGAAGACGATCTGTCGCTCACGGACGTGTACACGGCTGACGAGGCGTTCATGTGCGGGACCGTTTGCGAGGTGGTGCCCGTGGTGGAGGTCGACGGTCGGCAAATAGGGAACGGCGTGCCGGGACCTTTGGTGAAAGCAATCCTCGCGGGTTACCGTGAGTACGCCTACTCTGCCGGAGTTCCGGTCGAGTAAGGCATCACGCTTTCGCCCCAAGCGATGTGATTCCGTCTGGTAGCCCGGCTGTCTGCAGCATGTTTCGGGGACCGGGTTCGGCGCGCCTCTGCGCCGAGGACTGGCGGACACGCTGGTTCGCCGCAGACGGGGCGCCCGTCAGCAGTAACCCCGGCATCCGGGCCACGAGATCCTTCGCGAGCGGCACCTTCTGTAGTTCGTTAAGAGGCTCTTATGCCTGCGGAGCACTCGTGGCGAACGTGTTGCCCCAGACGTTCACCGAGACTAATGGAAGAGGCGCCTGCGTCCTTGCGCTGTCGCACGCCGCATCCCATAGGGTCTAGCACAGAGCCGTCTTCGGCTTGACTTGCCGAAGTCCAGGGCTAAGGGCTCACGGTTTAATAACTGAGTCGGATTGGGGCGAAATCGTGTAGTGCCACTGCCCCCGGACGGTGTCGTATACCAGAGCCAAGGCGTCCAGCTCCGCCTGGGTGATGTGAATACCCGTGGGATAGGTGCCCTGGTCCCACTCGGCCCAGACCGTCAGCCCCGTTTGCGTTTTGGTGTGCCCGATCCACTCGACGATGGTTTCAAAGGTGGTGAGCGGGTGCCCCCGCCAGTTCATGCTGATGAAACTGAACCGGCGGTGTTCAATATAGTTCCACTTGCTGGTGCCGGGGGGGAAGTGGCTGACGTGGATCGTGAGGCCGCTGGCGGTGGCGAAGCGTTGGAGCGCGACCTTCCCCAGCCGCGCCCGGGCGGCATTGCTGCCGCCGCCATCCGCCACGATTGAGGTCGTGGGCGCCCGGGTACCGCGCGCGGCCTTGTTCCGTCCCCCACCGTTCCATGGTGTGGACCGCAAACTGCGCCGGGTCGTGGTCTTGGCCGACCCC
>JAKARZ010000062.1 GCA_021828405.1 Bacillota bacterium | reverse complement strand
TCCATTTCCGTCATGCGCCCGTCGGCTTCCCGGGTGCAGAGAATCACCGCGCCAATCGGGTCGCCCTCCGCGATGATGGGGCTTATCACCTCGGCGATAAACTTGTCATCGTCCTCGTCCCCCACCGCGCTGCCCTTCGGCTTGTGGTCTCCCCGGTTGTACAGGAGCGTTTTGCGGTCCTCCATGGACTTCTCGATGAGAACGCCGATGGGCTTGTTGAGAAATTCTTTCTTGGCTGCCCCAGAGACCGCAATGATCACGTCTCGGTCCGCGATGAGTGCGATGTGGCCCACCGCTTCGTACAGCGAATCCGCGTACTCTTTCGCGAAGTCCCCCAGCTCCCCGATGGGCGAGTATTTCTTCAGGATCACCTCGCCGTCGCGATCCACGAAAATCTCCAGCGGATCGCCCTCGCGGATGCGGAGGGTTCGTCGAATTTCCTTGGGGATCACCACCCGCCCAAGGTCGTCGATGCGCCGCACGATGCCTGTCGCCTTCAAACTTGCGCCTCCCCTTGCCCTCGCGCCCCGCGAGTCCTGAGGTAGCATATGGACCACCCATGAGACCTATGCATTTCTTCCCAGCGCACAGCGCTGCTGTGCGCGGGCATCACGCTGGGCGTCCACCGCTGCCCCGACTTCGTCTCATCGGTTCGTCCGTCGCCTGCGCCATCCCGTAGGAAATAGCGAACCAAGGCGGCGCGCGTCGGATTTTCCAATCTAGCGTAGCCCCCGCCGCCCGCGGTTATGCAGGCGCAAACCTTACGCCGAAGCGGACGACGATCCGCCGAGCGTGCTCAGCACCATTTCCGTGATCTCCAGGACATCTTCGCGCCCTCGGGGATCGAGCCGAAACCCCAACTCGGGCACGTGACTCGGCATCTGCACGAGGCGGCCCGGGTACTGGCGGCCCAGGTTGGCCAGCGCCTCGCCGGCCACGCGGCCGCTGTCGCTCAGACGAAACACCACGCGGTCGCCGTGCCGCGCGACTTGGGACAGTCCCAGTCGGCGGGCGGCCACGCGGATGCGGGCCAGCTTCATGAGCGCCACCGCAGGCGCCGGTGGCGCTCCGAACCGCTCTTCCATCTCTTCGGCCAGTTGGTCCACCTCGTCGGGACTGGCCGCTGACACCAAGCGCTTGTAGAGGGCAATTTTCTGCCGCTCATCTTCGATGTAGTCGCCGGGCAGGTAGGCCTCCACGCCAAATTCGACGGTCGTGTCCACCGGTTTGGCCACACGCTGCCCCTTCAGTTCGGCCACGGCGTCGGCCAGCAGTTGGGTATACAACTCGAATCCCACCAGCGCCACGAAGCCGTGCTGCTCAGGCCCCAGGAGGTTGCCGGCGCCGCGGATCTCCAGGTCGCGGAGCGCAATCTGATACCCGGCGCCCAGCTCCGTGAAGTCCCGAATGGCGGCCAGCCGCCGCTCGGCCTCGATGGTCAGCACGGTGTCCCGCCGCACGGTCAGGTACGAATACGCCAGGCGGAACGACCGGCCCACGCGCCCGCGCAGTTGATACAGCTGCGCGAGGCCCAGCCGCTCGGCGTCTTCGACCACCAGCGTGTTCACGTTGGAGATGTCGAGCCCCGACTCGATGATGCTGGTAGCCATCAACACGTCGTACTCCCCGGCCAGAAAGCGCGCCATGACGTCTTCCAGCCGGGTTTCGTCCATCTTGCCGTGCGCAACCGCGACGCGCGCATCGGGCACCATCCGCCTCAGACGAGCCAGCGTCATGTCCATGGCCCGAATGCGGTTCTGCACGTAGTACACCTGGCCGTCGCGCTCCAGCTCCCGGCGAATGGCTTCGCGGATTAAACCTTCGTCATATTCGGCCACGACCGTTTCCACGGGGAACCGCTGATCGGGCGGCGTCTCAAGCACCGACAGGTCGCGCACGCCAATCATGGCCATATTTAGGGTGCGGGGAATCGGCGTGGCGGACAGGGTGAGCACGTCCACGGTTTCGTTGAGCGCCTTGATGCGCTCCTTGTGCGCCACGCCAAAGCGATGCTCTTCATCCACCACCAGCAAGCCAAGGTCCTTGAACCGCACATCCTGGCTCAGCAGCCGATGGGTCCCCACCAGCAGGTCGACGCGGCCATCAGCAACCGCCTCCAGGGTGGCGCGCTGTTCGCTCGGCGTTTGAAACCGCGACAGCACCGCGACGTTGATGGGAAACCCAGCCATGCGCGCCCTGGCTGTGCTGTAGTGCTGCTCGGCCAACAGGGTGGTGGGCACCAGGATGGCGGCCTGCTTGCCTGCCATAATCGCCTTGAATGCCGCGCGAAGCGCCACCTCGGTCTTGCCATAGCCCACGTCCCCCAGCAACAGCCGGTCCATCGGGCGGGGCCGCTCCATGTCCCGCTTGATCTCTTCCGTGGCCCGGAGCTGGTCGGGCGTCTCTTCATAGGGAAACGCGTCTTCAAAATCTTGCTGCCACGGCGTGTCCGGCCCACACGCAAACCCGGGGCGCGACTCGCGCGCCGCGTACAGCGCCAGCAATTGTTCGGCCATGTCGCGCACGGATGCTTTGACCCGGTCCTTAACCCGGCTCCAGTCGCTGCCGCCCAACCGGGACAGGCGCGGCGGGGCATCGCTGCCGCCGGCATAGCGCTGCACTACGTCCAGCTGGTCGACGGGCACGTAGAGGGTATCCTCCCCCGCGTACGCGATATGAAGATAATCCCCGGTGACACCGCCCGCCTCCAGCGTGCGCACGCCCAAAAAGCGGCCAATCCCGTGCGTCACGTGGACCACGTAGTCGCCCACGGACAGCTCGGCGAGCCGCAGCAGGGCATGGCCGGCCACCGCCCGGCGGCCCACGGGCTCGGGATGCACCTCGCGCCCGGTGAGCTCGGCTTCCGACAGGACGGCCAGCAGCAGCTCGGGCAGCACAAATCCCCGGATGAGCCGCCCCACCGCGACCCCCACCGAAGCCGTCTGCGGCACGCCACGGTGAGCCGCGATGCCCGCTTCCACCAGCCTCGACACCAGGTGCGTGGCCGCATCGTCACTCTTCACGCTCACCAGCACTCGGTGGCGCGCCTTGACGAGGCGGGCGAGCTCTGTGGCCAAGAGGTCCCACTGGCCGTGCGCCCGCGGCGCGGGTCGGCCCGCCAGCGACACGGAGGCATGTCCTCCCGCGTGGTGGTGGGGCAAGAGCGACAGATCCACGACAGCGTGCGCATGCAGGGATCCGGGCAGTGCCTCCGCCGGGAGCGACATCTCGCACTCCAGCGGCAGCAGGTCGCCTCGCTCCAGGCGCCGCTGGCGCTCGCCGGCTTCCTCCAGCGCGCGCCCGCGCGCCGCCTCCAAGATGCGCTCCCGATCGTCCAGCACCACGACCGGGGACTCGGGAAACCAGGCCGTCACCGGCACCGGAGCACCAAACGCGGCGGCCGCCCGATCCATGCCGGGCCAGCCCTGGCCATCTATCAGGAGAGCCAGGCGCTCTCCCCAGCGCGCCGCGAGCACGTCCGCCTCGTCATGATGGCCCGTGCTGTGGAGCCCCGCCACCGCCTCGTCCAGCTCCCGCGTGATGCGCGCGACCGCCCGGTCGCGCTCCGCCGCCGACCACAGCAATTCGCGGCTCGGGCCCACCACCACCTCCGCCAGTGGGCTGCCGTTGCGCTGGGTGGCCGGATCCAGTTCGGCCAACAGATCCACCTCGTCGTCATCGAGCTCCAGGCGGACCGCTGACGCACCCGGCGGATACACATCCACGATCGGCCCCCGGACCGCAAACTGTCCGGCCTGCTCCACCAGCGGCAACCGCTCGTAGCCCATCTGCACCAGGGCCGCAATGAGAGCATCGCGGTCCACGCGGCCGCCCCGCGACAGGCGCAGCGCGCCGGGGCGCTTGGGCGGCAGCAGTTGGCGCACGGCCTCGACCGGTGCCACCACAACCACGCCCCTCGGCTCCCGATCTACCAGCCGAAAGGCCGCCATCCGCAGGCGGTCCCATTCGTGGCCCTCCGCACGCACCTCGCCGGTCACCTGCGGACGTGGCGGCAGCAGGGCCAGGCGGGAGGGATCCATCCACTCGGCCACCTCGGCCGCCAGCGCCTGAGCTTCGCGCCAGCCGGGACTGACGACCAGCAGCGGGTGCGGCACCCGCGCCAGCGCCGCCACCACCATGCCCGGCAGGCCTCCCGCCAGACCCGCCACCTGAGCCGACCGGCCGCGCACGACGGCTCCGACAAGTTCTTCCCACGACGCCAACCCGGAAAACTGATCCACTACGGCCGCGAACCCCTGCCCCACCGTCCACCTCTTTCTCTGAACGCCAAAAGGCGAGCAGTGCGAGAGCGGCCCCCGCCCCTCGCACCTGCTCCGTATTGTCTGCTAGTATACCGTCGATGCGGAGGCTGACGGGGTACTCGCACGCGATTTGGCGGCAGGCCGGCGTTGTCGCCAAGTACGCTTAGCCCCGGCGCCGAACGCTCATGGGCGCGGTCCATCGCGTGGACGTTCACCCGGGCGGATGTTGACGCGTTCCCTGAGAAGTGGCCATGCCCATAGGGAGACTTGGCTTTGAGCCCGGATGGATCGCTCTGCTAAAGGTTCAGGCTGACATACAGGCGAGAGCGGGGTAGCCGAGGCTGGCCGGTACCCCTCGGGGTCCGCTCATCTTCAGGTCCAGCACGGCGGAGCGTCCCGCACCATCGGTCCGCGGCCACGACTCCCCGGCGAGGTAGGCGGTACCGCCGGGGCCAACCGCATAGCGCCTGCTGATGGCGATTGCCGGGGGCCCCGGAGCATGTTCCGCATGCCACCAAGGGCGCCAAAGGTGTATTCTAGAAACATGGTCACGACGGCGGGGGGTGGCGCGGTGGCCACGCAGGTGGATGCAGCCGAAGGCTCGCGGTTGGTGGTGGTTACCAACCGCGAGCCTTACTTGCACCGTGCGACCAAAGCTGGTCACACCGTCCTGCGCCGGACCCCCGGGGGCGTGGTCACTGCGCTCGATCCCGTCCTGCGGCTTCGGGGAGGCACGTGGATCGCGTGGGGCAGCGGAGAGCGGGACTGGGAGGAAGCGCCCTCCGGTCAATTGGGCATCCCCCCCCGCGACCCGGAGTACCTACTGCAGCGCATTCGCCTGAGCCCCGAAGAGGTTGAGGGCTACTATGTGGAGTACGCCAATCGCGGCCTGTGGCCGCTGTGTCACTTGGCGGTGGAGCGGGTCCGGTTTTATCGCCACGCATGGACCGCATATCGGCGCGTCAACCGGCGCTTCGTGGAGGCCATCCTCGACGGCTCCCACCCCGAAGACACCGTGTGGAGCCACGACTATCACCTGGCCCTGGTGCCGGGTCTCCTGCGCGACCGTCGGCCCACCCAGCGCATCGTACACTTTTGGCATATCCCCTGGCCCCCCGCCACCCTGCTCCGCCTATGCCCGAACCGCCTGGACATCTTAACCGGGCTGCTGGGTGCGGACGTGCTGGGCTTCCAAACGGAGGACGACTGCCGCCGATTCACGGACTGCGTGCGGCAGTTTCTAGCACTCCCAGCCGACGACGCGACCGGCATCGTTCAGTATCAGGGGCGAGACGTGCTGGTCGAGGCCTTCCCCATTAGCATCGACACGTCACTGGTGGAGGCGGCGGCCGAGGAGCCGTCGGCCGCACGGCTGACTCGCGCCATTCGGCGGCGGCTGGAGCGCGAGCGTCGCATTCTGGGGGTGGCCGTGGACCGGCTGGACTACTCCAAAGGGATCCTGCCGCGAATGGAGGCTCTGGACCTTTTTTTCCAGCGCCATCCCCACCGCCGCGGCGAGGTCATGCTGCTTCAAGTGGTGGCCCCCAGCCGGGGCTCCGTGCCCGACTACGCGCGCCTGAAGGGTGAGGTGGAGCGCGCGGCGGAGCGAGTCAATCGTCGGTGGGGCGTCGATGGCGGCTGGCAGCCGGTGGTAACGTTGCTCCAGCCGCTGGACCTGCGCCGGCTGGCCGCCCTGTACCGGGCCGCCGACTTCTTCGTCGTGAGTTCCCTGGTCGACGGCATGAACCTGGTGGCCAAAGAGTTTGTCGCCGCGCAGGTGGACGGACGGGGCGTGCTGCTGCTGTCAGAGCTGGCAGGCGCCATGGCTGAGCTGGATCAGGCGTTTCCCATCAATCCACTAGACCCCGAAGGGTTTGCCGACACGCTGGAGATGGCCATTCGGGTGCCGCTGGACGAACGGCGGGCCCGCATTGCCACGATGCGCGCCCATTTGCAGCGGCACACCGTCCAAGAGTGGGCGGAAAACGTGCTGGCCGCGGTCGAGTGACGTCGCCGGCCAATGCGGCAGCCCTCACGGCCGCCTGGCAAAGCAAGGCCCCTGGGCTGTCCCCCCATGTGCTCGCGCTGGACTGGGATGGGACACTGGTGGACTTGGCAGAGCACCCCGACGCGATCGTGGTGCCGCCCACCCTGCCACCGCTGCTGAATCGGCTGCACCAGCCGCCGCGCCGGCTGGTGCTGATCATCTCAGGGCGGGCACGCGATGACTTGGCCCGCCACCTCCCTGGCTTTGTCGGGGTGCTGCTGGGCAATCACGGGGCCGATGCGCTGGGCACCGTGCCGCCCTCGGCGTGGCGACAGGTGATAGCCGAGTGGTCTCGCCGCGTGCCGGGCGTGTGGCTGGAAGACAAAGGGGCCACGTGGTGCGTACACTGGCGGTCGGTCACGGCCGACCGGGGGCCCTATTTGCTGGAACAGATTCAGGCATTTCTGGATACGGCCGAGGACCCGCTCTACCTGGCCCGTTGGGGCCATATGGCGCTGGACATCGTACCGCGGGCCGCGAACAAAGGAACCGCCCTCAACGCGTGGCTGCATCAGCACATCGGGGTGGACTGGCGGACCCGCGCGCTGGTGGCGGCCCTCGGCGACGATGCGACCGACGAAGATCTGTTTCGCGAGGTGGAGCCCCAAGGGCTCGCGGTGCAGGTGGGCCACCGCGAACCGACGCGAGCGGCCTTTCGCCTGCCCAATCCGACGGCGGCCCGCCGATGGCTGGCCGAGAGGGCGGCGGTGGAGTGAACGAAGCCTAGGTTCACGAAGTCACCGACGACGACATGCTATTGTCGCTCGCCCGCCTGGTCAGCTGCTTGGCGGCCCTGGGGGCGAAGTGTGGGGTGTGACCCACGCCGAGGGTGTTTTGACCCGCGTGAAAATGGGCGAGCCCCTCTGCGGTGCAGGTTTGCCTTGTGGTGGAGGTGCGCGCCGCCTGCAAAACCCGGCGGACCTCGACGTGCTGGCGCGGGCCAGATGCGGGTGGCATCGGCTGGTCGAGCCGTTGGTTGGGTTATGGTCTGAGTCGTTTCAGCAGCGGAGGTGCGCCCTGGGGGCGGCGATCCCTCGCGCCGGCGTAGGGTGCACCAAACCGCAGTGCGGCTTATCATGAATCTCAACGAGCGACGATCGGAGGGATGCCCGGTGACACCGTCCAGCGATACAGGCTGTCGCGAAGCGGTCCTGCAGGAGTACGTGCGCCAAATCCTCTCCGCAGGCCATCCGCAGGCGGTGCTGCTGTTTGGGTCCAGTGCCCGCGGCACAGCCACCGCCGACAGCGACTTTGACCTGCTGGTGGTCGAGGACACTCCACTGCGCCCCACCAAGCGCGGCCTCCGTTACCGCCTCGCGATGCATCCTCGGACGATCCCCGTGGACTTGCTCGTACGTACGCCGGACGAGATTCGCGAAGCCGTGACGGAGGGTCGGTCATTCCTCTCGGAAGCCCTGCGCGAAGGCCGGGTGATTTATGGCCACCTCTGAGGCCCACGAATTACTCCAGTTGGCCCTGAAGGATCTGCACGCGGCGCAAATCCTGGCTGGCCACGATTTGTGGCACCTCACTTGCTTTCATGCCCAGCAGGCGGCGGAGAAAGGTTTGAAGGCGGTGTTGGCCTCGCGCGGCACGCCGTTTCCCAAGACACACGACATCGAGCGTCTGGCCGCCATGGTTTCGGAGGACTTCACCATCGTGCCATCCTTGGCGTCAGCCTGCGCGGTGTTGAGCGAATATGGGGTGACTCCATGTTACGAGCCAAGGGCGGCGTGGGGCATCGACCTCGATGAAGCGCAACAGGCCATCGCGCTGGCGACGGATGTGCTGAGCTACTGCCAGGACCGCGTGCGAACACGGGCCGGAGCCAGCGGCCCCCCGAATGAAGACATGCCCCGTTCGGCCACTTAGGAGCCTCGTCACAATAGTTAACCCGAAAGCAAAGGAATTGAGGTGGTGGGTGACGACGGATCCCGACAGCTGGATGCTGAAAGGGGTTCGTCCCGATGCATTATCGGATGGTCGCGACTGCCGCAGGAACTCGGGCCCGGTGGACGGCCGTGAGTGGGGAGTATAACGAACGCACCCGCCGCTTGGCGGCCGCCGCCGAGGCGAGGCGTTGGGGCGCGGGGGGATCGCGGTCGTGGCGGAGGTCACCGGGCTCGACCGGGCGACGATGCGCCGCGGCCTCGCCGACGTGACCCATCCCGCCCGGTGGCCCCCCGCCGGGCCGCCGTGGCGGGGGACGTGTAAGAGTTGCGCCCCGTTGGCGGCCGCCCTGCAGCCGCAAGCCACCCGGTAAGTCCCTCCACCGTGGGCCGTCTGCTGCACGCGGTCGGCTTCAGCCTCCAAGCCCCCCGCAAGATGATGGAAGGCCGGGCCCCGCATCCCGACCGTGATGCCCAGTTCCAGTACATCGCCGCCCGCACCGCCGCCGCGCAAGCGGCCCACCCACCCGTGACCTCCGTGGACGCCAAGAAGAAAGACCTCATCGGCCACTTCAAGACCGGCGGCCAGGCGTGGCAACCCGTGGCGCAACCCGAGCGGGTGCCGGTGTACGACTTCCCCAGCCTCGCGGAGGGCAGGGCGACCCCCTATGGCATTTACGACCTGAGCCGCAACGCCGGCTGGTGCCCGTCGGGAGCGACCACGACACCACCACCACCGGCCTGATCATCCACGCGGAATACGACTCGGGTCCCTATCCGACCGGGATCGTCGTGACGGATGAAGCCTTCCACGCGCTCCATGTTACGCCGGATGCCTTTCATGGCGAATGGAACGCTACCATTACGCCATGATGACATTATTATGACGAGGCTCCTTAGGGGCAAGAAGGTGTCTTCGCGTGATGGGACGCCTTCTCCCCGGTGCGCGTGCTGATCACCAGGCTAGGCCTGATGCGGGCCGTCGTGGCCGGGTTGTGCTTGCCACCCCAGGCATTCACGGATCGGCTGAGCGGTATTTTTTGTCCCCATCGTCCTGACGCTAGCGGTCGCGGCGTTTGTCGACTGATAGTGGTCCGCAGCCTCATTCGACCCCTCATTTTTCATCCCTGTCAACGGCCGGCATGGCCATGGGCGTCTCCTTTGAAAAATAGGTAGGACGTACTACCGCTAGTGGGGTCCCAGTTTCCGACGTACTACCGCTAGAGGAGATGCCCCGACCGGTCAGCCGGCCGCCGGGACCCGGGGTGCGAGGGTCACGTCGTACCCCAACGCCTCGAGGCGCCGCGTTTCCCGCCGCACCACCGCCGCGCGGTCCCGCGGGTCGCAGGAGTCCGCGCCGAGGTCCTGGTAGACCGTGTCCGGGGTCCGGAGACTGTGGTAGGCCACCACCAGAATGTGGCGCCCCGTCGCCAGCGCCGCCCGTGGCTGGCCCCGGCGCCCCGCCCGCCGGTGGTACACGGCCCCCAGGTCCGTCCGCGTCCGTCCCGCCGCCTGGCCGGCTTCCCCCACGACGGGGCGGAGCGTCTTACTCCCCTTGCGCACGGGCGCGGCGTGCGCGTGGCCGCCGCTCTGGCGCTGGCCGGGACTCAACCCCGCCCACGAGACCAACGGCGCCGCCGACGGGAACCGTTGCCTGTCGGTCC
>JAKARZ010000061.1 GCA_021828405.1 Bacillota bacterium | reverse complement strand
CGCGGCCCGCCGTCGGCGGCGCTTCCTCGCTTCATGCAACATCCCACGTCGTCGCTTCCGCCCCGGAACGGCTACGACCTTGACGTTACCGTGTTGCGGTGCCCGTCGGCGCTTGACATACCGGTCATGATAGCGCCCTCGGCTGAGAGCACGGCCCCGCAGCACCGGCACGGCTGGGGCACAACCGGATGGCTGGCCGGGCATCCCACCTTGAGGACCGACCGCAAACCAGTGCCTCTCGCGCAGCGCGGGAAAGACCACCAGCCGCGCAATCGGCCAGTGAAACCACGTGTGTGTGCGCTACGATGGAAGGGGAGGTGGGCGATTGGATCCACGCCAGTACTGCGCCACGTGCGAGCACATTCGCCACGTGGCCGAGGCCAGTGGCCCGCATTATTTTTGCAGTCGGCTCGGGTGGGCCACGGAGCCCCGCTGGCGGTTCGCATGCTGGAGCCCGCGGCCCCTTGGGACACCTATGCCCCGCATCACCCGGACCGAGGGTCCGTGAATCGGGGCATCTGAGCCCGCTACTGCAGCCGCAGCGGCGTCTTCCCGTTAAAGCGCATGGCATCGTTGACGCGCAGAAGCACCCCCGGGGCCATGGGTTGAGGCCACTCGCCCGGTTTGGCCCAGATGAGCACCGACGCGTCCCCGGCCAGCAGTTCGGCCCGGAACACCAGCGCCAAGCGGCTCGACTGTGGCCGCTGATACAAGCCCGCGAGGCTCCCCACCCCGATATCCAGGCCGTGCGCTTCGTTGACCACACGCATGAGGGCCGCCTCGGCAGACTCGCTCAAGTGAAAGGACCCACCGGGGAGCTGGTGGCCCTCGGGCCCCAGCACCAGGCCCACCGCCCCTTCCCCGTTGGACAGCACCGCATAAACTTCGGTCACGACGCTAGGATGCTCCGCCACCGGCTCACTCACCGCGCATTCCTCCTGTTGACGTTCGCCCCACGGCTAAAGCCGGGGGATTCTTTCTCGACTCGCGAGGGTCGAGCTACACCGCATGTGCGGGGTGTACCGCACACCGATGGGGGACGCCATAACCCCGACTACTGGGCCTGAGCCCAGATACATGGCGCGGATGTTGAACGAGCCGACGCCATCCCGGTGATAGTGGAAACCGCAGACGCAGCGGTACTCCCGGCCGTTCGGCTCGTGACGGCGACTGCAGGCGGGACATCCTTGAGAGGTGTACGCCTCGTCCTGCAAAGCCACTCGCATGCCCAGGCGCTCCGCCTTGTAGGTGAGCAGGTGCCGCGTCTGGCCGTGCGGCATCTGGTGGATCTTCTGGTTCGCCCTGCGTCCGTAGTCCAGGCCCTGACGGATGTCCCGCACGTCGCCGATGACCACCTCGTGCACCCCGCTTGCGTGGAGGGTGGAGATTATTGCGGTGGTCTCTTTGTGCAGGATGTCCCGGATCTGATCGTTGAGCTTTCGTAGTTGGCGCTTCTTCGAGCGCACGAGCCGCCACCAGCGGCGGGAGTGGCGTTGCTTCGTGTCGATGAGGTGGGCAAGCTGCGCCTTGAGCTTGTTCTGATAGCGCCGCGTCGAACGCGGGAGTCGGCCGTTCGCGATGACGCGGTGAGTGCCGTCGTGGGCGACTGCCGGATGCACCTCGCCAAGGTCCACCCCGGCCACTTTGGATCCTTGGGCGACCGCCTGGACCGGCTTGACGTAAGTCACACGCAACTCATACTGGCGACCGTCCCAGCCCATCTCGACGAGCCGTGGCAGATCCCACGGCCAAGGCACGCGCACAGGTTCGTTGCCCTTCCCGTTCGAGAGAATGAACTGCTCTTGCACCGGCCGGATGGCGCTCGACTTCCACTGCACCTTGAAGTAGCGCTTGCGCCGCCTGGGTGGACGTGCGTCCGGGGGTCGGCCTGGCGGCGGGCTCGCCAGGACTGCAGTCCGGCGTAGAGCGCCTGCACCACCGCGTCGGCACTGTGCGCGTGCAGGGTCGACGAGTTGTGCCAGCGCATCGCACGCGACGCGTTGAGCCAGACACCTTTCCGGCGCACCGTGCGCCAGAACGCGACCACGGTGCGCGAGTAGAGTGCGCCAGCCGCCCGCGCCAGCGCGTCCATCTGATCGGTGCGTCCGATCTTCAAGCGGCGGACGACGTGCTGCTCAGACTGGCTTCTGGTTCTCAATGTCCTGCTTGACCACGGCAAGCGGAGCACCTCCTACGGTGGCCACAAAGTAGCTGTTGGTCCAAAGGGTTGGTAGACGTTTCTTGAGCCACGGGAACTCTTGACGCAACAGCCGGGACGATCGGCCCTTGAGCCACTTCACCAGGCGCTGAATGCCGAACTGCGGGTCGACCTCGACCAGCAGGTGGACATGGTCCGGCATCACCTCCATTTCGATGACCTCAGCTCGCCCCTCCGCGGCAGCCAACCCCAACACCTCCTTCAAACGCACATCTACCCCATTGACAAGAACCCGGCGGCGGTACTTGGGGCACCAGACCACGTGGTACTTGCAAGAATAGACGACGTTGTTGTTGGACTTGACCTGCCGCTGCATGGCCTAAGTATACTGCTTGCCCCTGTCTCCCGCAGCCGGCCTTATCCCCATGGCTGAAGCCCGGAGCTTGCGGCCGCGCTTCTCGGTCAGTCCTCAGTCAGTCAGATGCGACCCGCTGCTCCTCCATGTCTACCTCCGCGGCAAACACCCGGGTGACGCGCCCCCCCACGGCAACCGAGCCGACACCCGTGTGGTTCACGGCGAGCAGCAGTTCGGAGGGCCGCTGAATCTCGGCCCCTTGGCTGATCACGTAGCGCGTGGGCTCCGTGACCCCGGCCGCCTGCGTCAGGATCACGCCCAGCGCCGCCGCCGAGCTGCCGGTGGCGGGATCCTCCTCCACCCCCGCCGCGGGAGCAAACACGCGGGCGTGGATGCGCGCCGCCGCTGTGAAGGTCCACACCATGGCGCCCGTCAGGTGGTTAGCCTCCAGGAGCCTCGTCAGCCGGGCAAAATTCGGCTGCAGGCTGGCCACATGATGCGACTGCAACTGCACCGCTAGGTGGCCCACCCCCACCCAAGCCGCCTGGGGCGGCAGGGCCGGCACCATCCACAGGGTTGGGATGCCGAGCGCCGCTCCCACTTCCCCGGGATCCAGGAGGTCCCCCACCTGCCGCTCGGGCGGCTGAAACCAGACCGTTCCGTCAGGTTCGTACGACACCTCCGCATCACCGGCCCCTGTCACCTGCGTGGCCGAGGTCCCCGCAAGCTTGCCCATGTGGCGCAGTGCCCAGGCGGCCCCGAGGGTGGGATGCCCCGCAAAGCGCAACTCGCGACGGGGGGTGAAGATCCGCGCCCGGTAGCGTTCGGGGGAATCCGGCCAGACGAAGATGCTTTCCGACAGGTTCATTTCACGGGCCCAGGCCTGGTAGCGGTCATCCGGAAGCAGGGGCGGATCCACGAACACCGCCAGCGGGTTGCCGCCGAGGGGCCGGGCGCTGAACACGTCCACCTGCATGAGCTGCGTCATGCCCCGCCTCCCTCGCGCCGCTCGGCCCGGAGTGCCTGCTCCGGCTCGAAGGCCACTTCGTCCCCCTGGTCCGCATCGTCGGCCAGCCACTCCAGGAGCATCGCGTAATAGGGGTCCCGCTGGCTGTCCGGAAGGGCCGCGGCCCGGGGTTCCCCGGCGGCGCTGCGGGTTCGGCGCGGCTTCATGGCCGAGCCGCCACGGGAGCAGGCAGCCGGCTCTCGGCCACGTCCGCCCCGAGTGGCTCCCACGTGCACCCCAGCGCGGCGCCCAAGTGGTTCAGCATCGCCGGGCGCACCGCCTGGATGGATGTGGGGCGACCGGTCAGGCGCACAAGCGATGTGACGCCCTTGTCCTGAAGGCCGCAGGGAATGATGCCGCGGAAGTGGTCGAGGTTCACGTCCACGTTGAACGCGAAGCCGTGTGAGGTAACGCGCTGCGACGCCTTCACCCCAATGGCCACCACTTTGTCGTCACCCACCCACACGCCGGTGTGCGGGGGAATGCGCCTTGCGGCAATGCCCTCATCGGCCAGCAGGGTGATGAATGCCTGCTCCAAGTCCCGCAGGTATACCAGCAAGTCGCCCGAATACCGACCCAGGTGCAGGATGGGGTATCCCACCTGCTGCCCCGGCCCGTGATACGTGGCGTCGCCGCCGCGATCGACGTCAAACAGCGCCACGCCTTGGCCGCGCCTTTCGTCCTCGGACCACAGCACGTTGGCGTGAGACCCGCGGGCATGCCGGCCCACCGTAAACACGGGGTCATGCTCCACCAGCAGCAGGGTGTCCGGCCATGCGCCATCACGCACCGCTGCGTGCACCCGGTGTTGCCAGTCGAGGGCCACGCCGTATTCCATCCGGCCCAGGTCGACCACCCAGGCCGGATGCGGCGCGCTGGCTGGCGCCCCCATGCTACGGCGACGCCACGGCGCGCTCGGGCACCTGGCTGGCGGCATGGTAGGAGCTGCGCACCAGCGGACCCGACTCCACATGGCGAAAGCCCATGGCGAGCGCCTCCTGCTTCAATTGGGCAAACTCCTCGGGCGTGTAGTACCGCTCCACCGGCAGATGCTTCTGGTCCGGCCGCATGTACTGTCCCACGGTGAGCACGTCCACATGGTGAGCGCGCATGGCGCGAAACACCTCCAGGACTTCCTCGTAGGTCTCCCCCAGGCCCACCATGATGCCCGACTTCGTGACCATGGCCGGATCCTGCTGCTTGACCCGCGCTAGGAGCTCCAGGCTGCGGTCAAAGTTTGCCTTGGGCCGCACCCAACGGTACATCCGCGGCACCGACTCCGTGTTGTGGTTCAAAATGTCGGGGGCCGCCGCCACGATGCGCTCGAGCGCCGCCCAGTTTCCCTGGAGGTCCGGAATGAGAAGTTCCACGCCGCAGGTGGGCAACCGGCGGCGAATTTCTTCCACGCAGCCCGCGAAAATGCTTGCCCCGCCGTCTTCGAGGTCGTCGCGCGTGACGGACGTGATGACGACGTGCCTGAGGCCCATGTGCACGACCGATTCTGCGACACGCTGGGGCTCGCTTTGGTCAAACCACGTGGGTTTGCCGGTCTTGATGGCGCAGAAGCCGCAACTGCGGGTGCAGGTGTCGCCCAGGATGAGAAACGTGGCCGTGCGCTGCTCCCAGCACTCGTACACGTTCGGGCAGCGGGCTTCTTCACACACGCTGTGCAGCTCCGCCGTCCGCATCAGCTCTTTGAGCTCCAGAAAATGGGGCCCGTTGGACAACTTGACCTTGAGCCACGGGGGCAGGAACTTGGCCTGCGCCGGCTGCGCCTTGCGGTCAATGTGCCAAGGATGCGTCGGCAGGGGCGGGGCCGTGTTCGCCGCCCCGCCGTCCTCCCAGCCGACTGCCACCGGCTGATTGTCCTCCATCTGGTGCCACCTCCCCTGCGCCACCACCTGGCCGCATGGCGCTAGTCGATGCTGCTGGCCAACGAGAGCGCCTCCAGTTCCTTCTTGACCGTGTTCACAAACAAGGCTGCCTCGGCCCCATCCACCACCCGGTGGTCGAAACTCAAGCACAGGTTCACCATAGACCGGACGGCGATGGCGTCGCCCGCCATCACCACGGGCCGCTTGACGATGGACTCCATCGTCACAATGCCCACCTCGGGCGCATTGATGATGGGGTACGTCAGCACCGTGCCCACCGCGCCGGTGTTGTCGACGGTGAACGTGCCGCCGGTCAGGTCTTCCAGCTTGAGGCGCCCACTGCGGGCCCGCTGGGTCAGGTCCTGAGCGGCCTTCGCGAGCCCGACCACGTTTTTCTCGTCCGCGTCATGCACCACCGGCACCACCAGCCCGCGCTCGGTGGCGGCGGCAATGCCGATGTTCACCCGCTTCTTCATGACGATCTGGTCGCCGTTCCACTGGGCGTTCATGACCGGGACGGCCTTTAAGGCCCGCACCACGGCGCGCAACATGAACGGCAGGTACGTGAGCGGCACGCCTTCGCGGGCGCGAAACGCATCCTTGTGCTGGGCGCGCAGCCCCACGAGGCCGGTGACGTCCGCCTCCACCATCAGCCAGGCGTGGGGCACCGTCTGCTTGGAGCGCACCATCCGCTCGGCGATCACCCGGCGCACCTGGCTCACCGGCTCCAGCGTGTCGCCGTCCTCGATCTGGGCCGGCGCGCCGGCGGCCACAGAGGCCGCGGCCGCCGCGGCCGGACTCGCGGCGGGCTTTTCGGGGGCCGCCGGGCGCTTGGCCCCTGCCTCCGCAAACTTCAACACATCGCCGCGGGTCACGCGTCCGCCCGCGCCGGTGCCCGCCACCTCCGCCGGATCCACCTGGTGCTCGGCGGCAAGCCGACGCACCGCCGGCGAGTAGCGCACGCCGTCCCGGGCAGGCCCTGCTTTCGCCGCGGCCCCCAGCACCTCCCCCACGGGCGCCGGGGCCGCCGGCGCGGGAGGAGAGGCCGGCTTCTCCGCCGGCGCAGGGGCGGCCACCTCACCCGACCCGGTGTCCAATTCGCAGATGGGTGTCCCAATCGGCACGGTCGTGCCTTCTTCGACCAATAGTTTCACCACGGTGCCGGCCGTCGGCGAGGGCACCTCAGCGTTGACCTTGTCGGTGAGCACCTCCAACAGCGATTCGTACTTCTCCACCCGATCGCCTGGGTGCTTCAGCCATTGGCCGATGGTCCCCTCGGTTACACTCTCCCCCAGTTGGGGCATCAACACTTGCTCCGCCATAGTGCCTCCTCGACTCCCTGCTCGACTGCCTTCTCTCCGGCCATGCGGTACGGTTTGCTAAAACTCTGCCAACGCCAGCGCCGCGGCCTCGATCTTCTCGGGCGTCACCATAAACGCGTGCTCCAGGCTTGGCGCATACGGCATGGCGGGCACATCGGGCCCCGTCAGGCGCCGAATCGGCGCATCCAGGTCAAACAGCGCGTGCTCGGCGATGATGGCGCTCACCTCTCCGCCAAATCCGCCGGTAAGGTTATCCTCGTGCACCACCAGGACTTTGCCCGTCTTCTTGGCCGTCTCCAGGATGGCGTCGGTGTCCAGGGGCCGGATGGTGCGCAGGTCCAGCACCTCGGCGGATACACCCTGCTTCGCCAAGTTCTCCGCCGCCTTGAGCGATGAGTTCACCGTCATGCCCCACGAAATAATGGACACGTCTATGCCTTCGCGCTTGAGTTCGGCCTTGCCCAGCGGAATGAGAAAACGCTCGTCCGGCACGTCGCCGCGAATGGACCGGTACGCCCCCTTATGTTCCAAAAACAACACGGGGTCCTCGTCCTCAATCGACGCCGCCAAAAGGCCCTTGACATCGTAGGGGGTCGCGGGCATCACCACCTTCAGCCCGGGTACGTGCGCAAAAAACGCCTCGATGCACTGGGAGTGATACAGCGCACCATGAATCCCGCCGCCATACGGCGCCCGGATCACCAGCGGCACCCCGAAGGCGCCGTTGGAGCGATAGCGAATGCGGGCGGCCTCCTGGATGATCTGGTTGACGGCCGGAAAAATGAAGTCCGCGAACTGAATCTCCGGCACCGGCCTCAGCCCGTTGATGGCCGCGCCAATCGCCGTCCCGATAATGGCCGACTCGGCGAGCGGCGAGTCCATGACCCGATCCTCGCCAAACTCCGCCTGCAGTCCCTCGGTGGCGCGAAACACGCCGCCGCGCACGCCCACATCCTCACCGTAGATGATGATGCGCGGATCACGCCGCATCTCCTGCCGCAAGGTTTCGCGCACCGCTTCCAAATACGTCATCGCCACTGCTCTGCCTCCCGCTTGCGATTGCGACTAGAGTACCGCTTCGTAATACACGTGCCGACCCAGCGTGCTCGGATCCGGATCCCGGGCTGTGTCGGCAAATTCGGTCGCGTCGTCTACCGCGGCCTTGGCCCGATCTTGAATGGCTTGCTGTTGCGCTTCGTCCAGCAGACCCTGCTCGCGCAACTCCTGGGCAAACACCAGCAGGGGGTCGTGCGTCTTGGCCTCGGCCACTTCCTCCCGCGACCGGTAGGCTCTGTCGTCGTCGTCGCTCGAATGCGGAACAAATCGGTACGTTTTGGCCTCGATGAGCGTCGGGCCTTCCCCGGCCCGTGCCCGCGCGGCCGCGGCCGCGACCGCCTCATAAACTTTGATCGGGTCGTTCCCGTCTACGACGACGCCGGGGATGCCATAACCCTGGGCGCGGGACGCCACGTCCGGCACTGCCATCTGCTTGCGGGCCGGCACCGAAATGGCGTAGCCGTTGTTCTCGTTGAGAAAGATGGCCGGCAGTTTCATCACGGCGGCAAAGTTCAGCGCCTCGTGAAAATCCCCCTGCGATGTGGAGCCTTCGCCGAAAGTCGCCATCGCCACCGTGGGCTCGTGCTTCAGCTTCGCAGCCAGCGCAATCCCCGCGGCGTGCATCATCTGGGTGGTCACGACCGACCCCGTCGTCAGGATCTTGAGGCTCTCCGACCCCCAGTGGGCCGGCATCTGCCGTCCACCCGAGTTAGGATCGTCGGCACGGCCCATGAGGTGGAGAAACACATCGCGCGGGGTCATGCCCATCGCCAGCACCAGCGCCAAATCCCGATAGTACGGCACCACCCAGTCATGCCCCCGGTCCAGGGCGTAGGCACTGCCCACCTGCGTCGCCTCATGTCCGTTGGACGAATACACAACGGGCGCGCGCCCCAGCCGATTCATCACCCACATGCGATCATCCAGCACGCGTGCCAGTACCATGTGATAATACATATCCATCAAAACCTCGGGAGTGAGTCCCTTCGACACGTCGGCCACGACGATTCTCCCTTCCTTCCAGCCGGTTCCAGCCGGGTCTTTCCAGACACGGCGCCCTTACGGCGCGTAAACGTGATCCATCAACGTACGGGCATCCGGAACGGGCGACGCCAGCGCAAATTCCGTGGCGTCCTCCACTTCGCCCCGGATGCGCGCCACCAGGCTTTGCTCCTGTTGCTCATCCCAGATCCCCTGGGACTCCATCCAGGACCGGAAGCGGGGCAAGGGATCCAACGCCCGCTCGGCGGCCAGGTCCTCGGCCGTCCGGTACGAACGCTGGTCGTCGTCGCTGGAGTGGGATGTGAGCCGAATCACCTTGACATCCAGGAGCGAGGGGCCCTCGCCGCGGCGGGCCCGCGCCACCGCCGCCTCCGTGGCTTGGTACACGGCCAGCGGGTCCAAGCCATCCACCTCGACGCCCGGGATGCCGTAGCCGGCCGCCCGCGCCGCCACACTGCTGATGGCCATCTGCTTGGACACGGGCACGGAAATCGCATAGCCGTTGTTCTCACACACGAAAACCACCGGCAGGCGATGCACGCTCGCAAAGTTCAGCCCCTCGTGAAAGTCGCCCTGATTAGACGACCCCTCACCGAAAAACGCGGCCGCGACCGTGTCCTCGCCGCGGACGCGCGCCGCCAGCGCCACCCCGGCGGCGTGCAGGATCTGCGTGGCCACGGGCGAGGAGCCGGTGACGATCCGCCGGCCGGCATGCCCCCAGTGAGCCGGCATCTGGCGGCCCCCGGAGCTGGGATCGTTGGCGCGGGCCAAAAGCCCGCACATCACCTCGCGGGGCGTCACTCCATAGGTCAGCACCACGCCCAGATCCCGGTAGTAGGGACAGAGAAAGTCCCGGGTGGGATCAAAGGCCATGGCGGTCCCCACCTGCGCGGCCTCATGACCCTGTCCGGAAATCACGAACGGCGCCTGTCCGCCCCGGTTCATCACCCAGCAGCGCTCATCCAGTGCGCGGGCGATCGCCATGTGGTAATACATCTCGTGCAGCCACTCCGTGGAAAGTCCACCAGCCACCTCTTTGGTGGTGGGGGCTTTGCCCTTGGCTTTGGCCATGCTGTTCCCGTCCTCTCTAGACG
>JAKARZ010000060.1 GCA_021828405.1 Bacillota bacterium | reverse complement strand
ACCGCCCCAGCTTCGAGATGGGAATCAAACTCATCGCGATCCTCCCTCCGAACATCAGGGAAACGAACCGGAAACGGGACAGAATCGGACGAAATGCGAGAGAAACCCGACGGAATCAGGTAGTTGGGCCACGTCCGCCTATATGTCTGTTAGACGAGACCTCAAGCGGATCACGCATCTTATTCGCCATCGGGCCCGGCAATTCCTGCAAGTCGTCGGCGCGGGCGGGATCGGGGCGGGCCATTGACCTTTCGCGCGGTATCTCTGGCCACTGTATGAACGGCTCGCCTGCCCGGCAAGCGCCTCGGCCAAACATTCACACCCGTCGCCGCCCTCTTCCGAGCGGCCCGGATCGAAACTCGGTGAGTATACGCAGGGGTTCCGCCATCGCAAGCGTTGGGCGAACCTTGAGACGAGCATAATCTTTCAAGACACCATAATGTAGCCTGCCATGCGCAGCGAGGAGCCCCCGCCGTGCGTGGCCGGGTGGAGAAGAGCCGTCCGCCGCGTGCGGTATAATCAAAGCTCACGTGGCGAGGGGGGGCGACGCGGTGACGTTCACCGAGCGGGGCCGCCGGTATGTGCGCATGGCTTTCGCCATGCTCATGGACGCGGTGTTGGTGAACGTCGCGGTCTACTTCTCGTTCTATCTGCGGTTCGACACGCCCCATGTGCCGCCCAGCTATCTGGCTCCCTATCTGCACGCGCTCCCTCTGTTCACGGTGGGCTCGGTGCTGATCTTCTGGGGCATGCGCATCTACCACCGGCTGTGGCAGTACGCCTCGGCCCGCGATGGCCTGCTCCTCATCGTGGCCATCAGCCTGTCGGCCATGTGGTTTACGCTCGATATCTTTGCCAACGGCGGCGCGCACTATCCGCGGGCCGTCTTTGCGCTGTATTGGCTCTTGGGGCTCCTGCTGATGGGCGGGACGCGCTTTGTGCGCCGGTCGATGACCGATCTGGTGTGGCGCGGCCGCCGGTTCAACCAGTCGCAGGTGCTCATTCTCGGTGCTGGCAAGATGGGCCAGATGGTGGCGGCCGAAATGGAGCGCCATCCGGATGTGGGTCACGCGGTCGGGTTTTTGGACGACGACCCCCACAAGCAGGGCATGCAGATCGGCACGCTGGGGGTGCTGGGGCGACTGGCGGACTTGGAAGGGGTCGTGGGGGCGACGGACCTGCAGGGGCCCGCGAATGGCCCGGTGGACCAAATCATCGTGGCGATGCCGTCTGTCGAGGGGCGCGTCCTGCGCCGGGTGGTCGAGGAGGCGGGCCGCCTCTCGCTCAGGGTGCGGGTGGTGGCGGGCGTCAACCAGATGATTGATGGCCGCGTGCGCGTCAGCCAGATTCGCGATGTCGAGATTGAAGACTTGCTGCAGCGGGAGCCCGCGCACATCGACCTGGCCGAGATTGCCGGCTACATCACGGGCCGCACGGTGCTGGTCACCGGCGCCGGCGGATCCATCGGGTCCGAGCTGGCGCGCCAGGTGGCGCGCTTCGACCCCGGGCGGCTGCTGCTGCTGGGGCTGGACGAAACCAGCATCTTCGACATTCACCGGGATGTGGCCCGCCTGTTTCCCACCCTGGCCGCAGTGCCGCTGGTGGCGGACCTCCGGGACAAGCCCCACTTGGAGCGTCTGTTTGAGCGCCAGCGCCCCGATGTGATTTTTCACGCGGCGGCTCACAAGCACGTGCCGCTTATGGAGGGGCAGCCGGACGAGGCGGTGCGGAACAACGTGGGGAGCCTCTGGCATGTGGCGGAGCTTGCGGAGCGGTATCGGGTGGACCGGCTGGTGTTCATCTCGACCGACAAGGCGGTCAACCCCACCAGCGTGTACGGCGCCACCAAGCGAGCGGGGGAGCTCCTGATGTCGGCCCTGGCGGACCAGGCCCGCCACACCAAATTTGTCTCGGTGCGGTTTGGCAATGTGCTGGGTAGTCGTGGCAGCGTGGTGCCCATTTTTGAGCAGCAGATCCGCGCCGGCGGCCCGGTGACGGTGACCCACCCCGACATGGTCCGATACTTTATGACCGCGACCGAGGCGGCTCAATTGGTGATCCAGGCGGGGGCTATGGGGCGTGGCGGCGAGATTTTCGTCCTGGACATGGGCGAGCCGGTTCGCATTCTGGATTTGGCCATGAATCTTATCCGGCTTTCGGGCCTCGTCCCCGGCGACGACATTGACATTCAGATTGTCGGGATGCGGCCCGGCGAAAAGCTTTACGAAGAGCTGCTCACGGGCGAGGACCGCTCCCGGGTGAGCCGCCACGCGCGCATCTTCGTGGCCCGGCAGGAGGCTGGCCGCGGCGGCGAGGTGCTGAGCCGGCTGGACGAGCTGTTGGGCTTGGCCGAGGCGGGCCAGGATGAGGCCGTGCTGACGGCGCTGATGGCACTCCTGCCGGAGTATCGCCCCAGCCGCGCCGATCGCGTGGCGGCGCTGCCCGGTGCCTCCAGGCGGGTCGACCCGAGAGGAGAGGCGCATGGATTGGAGTCCTGACGCTGAGGCCCTGGCCCAGCGCCTGACGGAGCGCCGTGCCGTCGTGGGGGTGGTGGGACTGGGCTACGTGGGGCTGCCGCTGGCGGTGGAGCAGTCGCGCGCCGGGTTTCGGGTGATCGGGCTGGACGACAACGCCGACAAGGTGGCGCGGGTCAATCGCGCGGAGAACTACATTCCCGACGTGTCAGGCGCGGAGCTGGCGGAGGCGGTCGCGGCGGGGCGCCTCGCGGCGACCACCCAGTACCAGGATTTAACCGCCGCCGACGTCATCGTGATTTGCGTGCCAACCCCGCTCACGCCAAACAAAGAGCCGGATCTGTCGTATATTCTGGCGGTCGCCGAGCGGGTGCGATCCGTGATGCGGCCCGGCCAGCTGGTGGTTTTGGAGTCCACCACCTATCCGGGCACCACCGAGGAGGTGCTGCGCCCCATCCTGGAAACCAGCGGCCTCGAGGTTGGGCGGCAGATGTTTGTGGCGTTTTCCCCGGAGCGCGTGGATCCCGGCAACCCGCGCTTTCACACGCGCAACACCCCGAAGCTGGTCGGCGGCGTGACCGACGCCTGCGGCGAATTGGGCCGCCTGTTTTACAGCCAGTCCCTGGACCAGGTGATTCGGGTGTCGTCGCCCGCGGTGGCCGAGATGGCGAAGGTTTTTGAGAACACCTACCGCGCGGTGAACATTGCGCTGGTGAACGAGATGGCGCTGTTGTGCGACCGCATGGGCATCGACGTGTGGCAGGTGCTGGACGCGGCCGGCACCAAGCCCTTCGGCATTCAAATCTTTTACCCAGGCCCGGGTGTCGGGGGCCACTGCATTCCGCTGGATCCCTTCTACCTTGCGTGGAAGGCACGCGAATACGACTTCTCTACGCGGTTCATCGAACTGGCCGGGGAGATCAACCTGCGCATGCCGTACTTTGTCGTGGACAAACTGCAGACGATGCTGAATGACGAGGAGAAGTCCCTCAAGGGCGCGCGGATCCTGCTGCTCGGCGTGGCGTACAAGCGCGACAGCAACGATGCGCGCGAGTCGCCGGCCCTAAAAGTGCTCGAGCTTTTGACCGCGCGAGGCGCCGAGGTGGTGTACCACGATCCCAACGTGCTCACGGTGAAGCCTCAGGCGGCCTTCCCCCGGACCCTGTCGGCGGTGGCGCTGACGCCCGAGCGACTCGGCTGGGCCGACGCGGTGGTGATCACCACGGACCACTCGGCGGTGGACTACCCGATGGTCCGCCGCCATGCGCGCCTGGTGCTGGATACGCGGAACGCACTGGGCCGCGTGCCCGGCGACGCCGGCAGTGCGACCCGTGTGGTGAAGTTGTAGCCGATGGCCATTCGGATAGGGCTCATCGGCTGCGGCAAGATTGGCCAAAAGAACCTGCAGGCGCTGGCGCGCCTGCCCGCAGCCACGCTCGTGGCCACCTGCGACACCGACCGCGAACGCGCGGAGGCGGCGGGCGTACCGTTTGACGCCACGGCCTACGAGCGGCCGGCGGACCTGATTCGCCACGAGGGGCTGGATGCGGTCATCGTGGCCACCCCGTCGGGGTTCCATCCCCAGCAGGCGATGGAGGCCATGGAGCAGGGGCTGGACGTCCTGGTGGAGAAGCCGCTGGCACTTTCGATCGGGGTGGCGCGCCGGCTGACGCGGTTTGCCGAGGATGCCGGCGTCATTCTGGCGGTGACCCACTTCAATCGGCTGCTGGCCGCCCCAGCCGAGCTGCTGTCGCTGGTGCGGGCGGGCGCCCTCGGCACCCCGCTGTCCGGCGGGGTGGCGGTGCGATGGGCCCGCCCCCAAGCATACTTCGACGAGGCGAACTGGCGCGGCACCCGGGCTCTGGATGGTGGCATGCTGTTCAACCAGGCGGTGCACGCCTTGGACCTGGCGGTCGAGGTGTTCGGACCCGCCGGCGAAGTGTTTTGCTACGCGGACACCAAGACGCATGCGATCGAGGCGGAAGATACGGTGGCGGGCGTCATCCGGTTTCGCGGGGGGGCGCTGGTGACGGTCTCCGTCACCACGTCGGTGCCCCGCACCAACCTCGAGGAGCGGCTGACGGTCGTCGGCAGCGAGGGGGTGGCCGTGCTCGGCCCGACCGCGGCCGAGCTGTCGATGCTGCGCACGGCGGACGCGGACCGCGACGCGATGGTGCTGCGGGCGTTGGGCGAGCGCCCGGCGGAGCCCACCTGGGCCAGCCACCAGCAGGCGCTGGAAGACTTTTTCGAGGCCATCGCGACACGCCGGCCGCCTCTGCTGTCGGCGGCGTCCACGCTGGACGCGCTTCACCTGGTTGATGCGCTCACGCGATCGTCGGCCGAGCGCCGGCCGGTGGCGGTGGAGGAATCGGAGGAATCGGAGGAAGAATATGGCCAAGGCACCTGAGCGGCAGGGCCAGGGGGTGCAGATCGGGGAAGGGGCACAGTTTGGGGCGCGCGTGGTGCTGGGCCACGGCGTGGTGGTGTATCCCGGGACGCGGCTCGGCGACGATGTGGTGGTGGAGGATTACGCGGTGCTGGGCAAGCCGCCCGCTCGCTCGGCCACCAGCACGCTCGCGGTGTCGGAGCTGGCCCCGCTGGTGGTGGGGCACGGGACCCACGTGGGGACCCATGCCGTGGTTTATGCCGGCACCGAAGTGGGGGCGCGCGTCTTTTTGGCGGACGGGGCGCAGGTGCGCGAACGCTGCCGGTTGGGAAACCAGGTGGTGGTGGGGCATTTGGCCACCATTGAGAACGACAGCGTGGTGGGAGCGCGGACCAAGCTGCAGACCGGCGCGTACCTGACGGCCCACTCGATTGTGGAGGAAGATGTGTTTCTGGCGCCCCACGTGGTCACCACGAACGACCCCTGCCTGGCCCGCACCGAGGCGCGGCACGCGCTGCAGCGCGGGCCCCACATTGAGCGGGGCGCTCGGGTGGGCGCGGGCGCCGTGCTGCTGCCCGGCGTGCGCGTGGGGCAGGAGGCGGTGGTGGCGGCGGGCGCGGTGGCGACCCGGGACGTGCCCGCGTACCGCGTGGTGATGGGCGTGCCGGCTCGTGAGGTTGGGGACACCCCCAAAGAGCAGTTGCTTTATCCCGACCCCCCAAGGAGCCGCTAGGGGGCGGCGGCCGCCCCCTCGGCGCCCGTTTGGCTCAGTGGCAGCCCGCGAGCGTGCCCGCCAGCACGCGGGGGCCGTATGGGCCCATGCTCGAGCCCGGGGGCGTGGGGTACACCGCCACCTCCCCTTTGGGGATGGTGGCCACGCCGACATTCAGGCTGCCGCCCCAGTCGTCGCCGCCCGGTAGGCGGGCCATGAGCTGGTTGGCCACGACGGTGTGGGTGCTAGGGTTGGTGAGCGTGAACGCATAGGTGCCGTAAGGCGTCCCAAAGGACGCCGGTTCCGGCAGCGTGTTGCCGGTGACATTCAGGGCTTCAAACCCCTCGGACTCGTTGATGGTGAGCGAGGCCGACCCAAACGGGTGCAGGTTCGACGGCAGGGTGGACGTAAGGGGCGCGGAGCACACCGACACCTCGGGGGTGACGGCGGGCGGCCACGCGATGCCGAGTGGATTCGGGGCCGCGTGGGGGTTGCGCTTGCCCAATTGATAGAACGTCGCGGGCCCGACGACGCCGTCCACCGTGATGCCCGCCGCCCGCTGGAACGACCGCACCGCGTCGCGCGTGGCGTCGTCATAGTACCCGGCAGCGCGCCCCGCGTAGTACCCGAGCTCCTTCAGCAGGACCTGCAGGAAAACCACGTCAAAGCCGTTGCGCCCCGTCTCCACGGCGCGGCCCCCGGCGAAGGTGTAGATCCACGTGGCGTCGTAGAAGCCGAAGCCGGCAATGGCGTTGGGCGGAAAGCCGGTGTCGCCGTTGGCCTCGGCATCGGACTTGAACGCGAGCACCGCCGCGGCGGTGGCACTGTCAAACGTGGTGGTGGCCGGGTGGCCGATGAGGCTGGCATAGCGAAACAGGTTCAGGCGATTTTGCAGGATGGTGACGTCGCCCCCGCTGTTGCCGGCTTCAAGCTGGCGGCTGCCATACACCGGCCCTCCGTAGGTGGTGTGGGATCCCACCCCTTGGCCATAGAGCCAGTACGTGTTTTCCCCCGCCACGCCGTCGGCGGAGATGCCGAAGTAGGACTGAATGCTGCGGACGGCCGTCTTGGTGGCGGCGCCATACTTGCCGTCAATCGTGATGGGGAAGCCGATGGGACCCGAGGGCGGATTCATCGTGGACAACATGAGGTCGTACACCGCCTGGACGACCGCGACGTCGGTGCCCGCGGCCCCGGTGTTCAAGAGGCGGCTGCCAAACGGGTGATACGGGGCGAACGTAGTGTCAAAAAGCGCCATCGCGACTGAACCTCCTTGTGCCATTGCCGTCTTGTGCCGTGGTGTCCTCACCCGGCTAGCAAGGGTCGTCCGCTGCCGAGTCAGATAGGCAATCATGGGATCAGCGGCAAGTTATGCACCGCGAAGAAATAGGTGCCTGCGTACGAAATGGGCGTGCGTCCCGCGGACCGTTCGGTCGTTGTATTCTGGACCGTGGACGGGATGGACTCATTCGATTGCCGAGAAGCGGGGGATAGCCATCAAGGACATCAGCCAGCAGAAGGGCCCCGGTGGGGAAGGGCGGGGCGGCCGTGCGGCGGCGCCCCAGCCGATCCCAAGCTTTGCCCTGGCCGAGCAGATTGCCGCCCTGCGGCCTGAGTTGGACGCCGCGTGGGCGCGCGTGGTGGAGTCGGGTCAGTTTATCCAGGGTCCCGAGGTGGCGGCGCTCGAGCGTGAGGCGGCCGCGCTCATCGGCGGCGGCGTGGCGGCCATCGGTGTGGCCAACGGGTCCGACGCCCTGTACCTCGCGCTCTGTGCCCTGGGCGTGGGGCCGGGGGACGACGTCATCACCACCCCGTTTACATTCTTTGCAACAGCAGGCAGTATTTTGAGAACGGGGGCACGGCCGGTCTTCGCCGACATCGATCGGGATACTTTTAACCTGGACACGGCAGGGGCGCTGGCGCGGGTGACCCCCCGAACTCGGGCCATATTGCCGGTCCATCTGTTTGGGCTGATGTCCGATCTGACCATGATGGCTCGACAATTTCCCGGCGCCATCGTGGAAGATGCTGCCCAAGCCATCCTGGCGTCCCGGGATGGCCGGGTGGCTGGCACGGTGGGGGCGCTGGGGTGCTTTTCGTTCTTTCCGACGAAAAATTGGGGCGCATTTGGCGATGCGGGGCTGGTGACGACGGGCGATCGGGAGCTCGCGGACCGGGTGAGGATGATGGCCCGCCACGGCGCGCGGCAGAAGTACTACCACGAAGTCCTGGGCATCAACTCGCGGCTGGATGCGCTGCAGGCCGCCGTTCTCAGGGTGAAGCTTCAGCATGTGGCCCGATGGACCGCATCGCGGCAGGCGCTCGCGGCGCGATACACCACGGGGCTCGCCGAGGCTGGCCTAGCCGAGTGGGTCACCCCGCAGGCGGTACCGGGCGGCGCCCAGCACGTGTATCATCAATACACGGTGCGGGCCCAGGACCGGGATGCGCTGGCCGCGCATCTGAAGGCGGCCGGCATTGGCACCACCGTGTACTATCCGCACGCCCTGCATCTCATGCCGGCGCTTGGGGATCTTGGCCTGGGGGCGGGCGACTTTCCTGAAGCGGAGCGGCTGACCCAGGAGGCGCTCTCCCTTCCGCTGTTCCCCGAGCTGGCGCCAAAAGCCGTCGATCGCGTGGTGGAGGCCGTGGCGGTGTTCTACCACGGCCGGCGCCCATGACCACGAAGGTCCTGACGGTCGTGGGCGCCCGGCCCCAGTTCATCAAGGCGGCCGTGCTGTCGACGGTGCTCCGGCAGGTGGCGACCGAGGTGCTGGTGCACACCGGCCAGCACTACGATGAGAGCTTGTCGCGGGTGTTTTTCGACCAGTTGCCGCTTCCGGCTCCGGACGTTGCGCTGGGAGTGGGATCGGGGACGCATGGGGAGCAGACCGGCGAGATGCTGAAGCGCCTCGACCCGGTCATCGCGCGCGAGCGCCCCGACTGGGTGCTCGTGTACGGGGACACCAACAGCACGCTCGCGGGCGCGCTTTCCGCCGCCAAACTCGGGGTCCCGGTGGCGCACGTGGAGGCGGGCCTCCGCAGCTACAACCGCGCCATGCCCGAAGAGGTCAACCGCGTGCTGACCGACCACCTGGCCCAGCGGCTGTACTGCCCCGCGCCCTTTGCGGCGCGCCAGCTGGCCGAAGAGGGCATTCGGCGCGGGGTGTCGGTGGTGGGGGACGTGATGGACGAGGCGCTGGCGCTGGTGCCCGAGCGGCCCGCCGCGTGGCTCGGGACCCTCGGCCTCAACGCGGGGGAATATCACCTCGCCACCGTGCATCGACAGGAGAACACCGATGACGCCGAGCGGCTGACCGCCATCGTCGAGGCCCTGGGCGAGATCCCGGGGCCGGTGGTGTGGCCGCTCCATCCGCGGACGCGGGCGCGGATGCAAGGGGTTGGCCTCCGCCTGCCGGCGGGCGTCCGGGTCGCTGAGCCGGTGGGATACCCGGAAAGCTTGTCGCTGATACGCCACGCCCGGGCGGTCGTGACCGATTCCGGCGGCGTGCAGCGAGAAGCCGCCCTCATGGGGGTGCCGTGCTACATCCTGCGCACCGAAACCGAGTGGCTGGACCTGCTGGAGGAGGGCCGTGCCGTGCTCGTGCCCGATCCTCGGCATCTGGCCGCCGCCATCGCATCGGGGCGGGCGGGGGGCCGGCCGCGGCCTCCGGCCACCGGGGTGGCGGCGGCCGTCGTGTCGGACCTGATGGCGTCTTCGTAGGGCAAAGCCAGGACTTTAAGGAGGCGAACCATGGCGCGGGAGACGTACCTGGACTACAATCGGCCGGCGGTGGGGGAGGACGAGGCGGCCGCGGTCGCCGAGGCGGTGCGGTCGCTCTGGATCACGCGCGGTCCCCGCGTGGGAGCTTTCGAGCAGGCGCTGTCGGCGTATTTGGGGGGAGCGCGGGTAGTGGCGCTCAATTCCTGCACCGCGGCCCTGCACCTGGCGCTCATCGCGGGCGGCGTGGGCCCGGGCGATGAGGTGATCACCACGCCGCTGACGTTTGCGGCCTCGGTCAATGTGATCCTGCATGTCGGGGCGACGCCCGTACTGGCCGACGTTGACCCCGCGACCGGGTGCCTGGACCCCGAGGCGGCGCGGGCGGCCGTGACCCCGGCTACCCGGGCCATCCTGCCCGTGGATCTGGCCGGCCATCCGGCGGATTGGGACGCACTCGAGGCGCTGGCGGCCGAGCGCGGGCTCACGCTGGTCGAGGACGCCGCCCACGCGATCGCCGCCGAATATCATGGGCGGCGCATCGGCTCGTTCCCGTGGCTGGCCGCGTTTTCGTTCTACGCCACCAAGAACCTGACCACCGGCGAAGGCGGCGCACTGGTGGTGCCCGACCCGGCCACCGAGGACCGCGTGAGGGTGCTGGGCCTGCACGGGATGAGCAAGAATGCCTGGACCCGCTACACC
>JAKARZ010000015.1 GCA_021828405.1 Bacillota bacterium | reverse complement strand
CAGCACTTCGGCTGTGTGGACTGCCATCAGTTGGATTCCTCCCTCGATGTCACTCGATTGTCATGCGACCTGCTCTCATCCCTTGCATTATGGACCACCCTGGGGCGGGCTGCAAAAATTGGGGCGCGGGTTCAGCGCCGGAGCCCCAAATCTCCGATCAGCTTGCGGTAGCGCCCGCTGTCGGATTTGCGAAGATAGTTCAGCAGCCTGCGTCGCTGCCCCACCATCATCAGCAACCCTCGACGGGAGTGGTGGTCCTTCTTGTGCACCTTCAAGTGCTCGGTCAGGTCCAAGATCCTCCGAGTTAAGATCGCAACCTGCACTTCGGGGGAGCCGGTGTCCGTGGGATGGACCCGATGCTCCGCAATAATTTCCTGCTTCTTGTCCGATGCTAACGTACCCATCATCCTCCAGTACTGCGGGGTTCTCGGCCTGCCGCGGCTTCACGGCGTCTTGGAACTTCTGGGCATTGTACCACGGCCTGCGGCCGCCGGGCACCAGGTCTCGACGAGCGGGTCACCCGCACCCAGGGTTCCCGAGTCCAGTGGGGCGTCCTCCTGCGCGGACTGAGCCGTCCCGCGGTCAATCGGGTGGATCCCCGTGTTGCGCAAACACCCCGTAGGGGTCGGGCAACCGGCCGTAGGCGGCGAGGTCTCGCACCAAGGCGATATCTTTTTGGATCTGAGCCCGCAGCGTGTCCACGCCCTCGAAGCGGCGCTCCGGCCGGACGGCCACGGCCAGGCTCATGGATAGCCGCGCGCCGTAGAGATTGAGTGATGGCGCCGCATCCAGCAGGTGAATCTCTAGGCGCGGCGATTGGCCACCAAACGTCGGTCGCCACCCGAAGTTTGCGACGGCGGGCCATCGGCCCCCCTCGGCCCATGCCCAGCCAGCGTAGACGCCGCCGGGCGGCATCAGCTTCCGCGGCGCCAGCGCCAGGTTGGCGGTGGGCACGCCAATCGTCCGCCCCCGCCCGTCACCGGGGACCACCACGCCGGTGGCCGCGTAGGGCCGGCCGAGACTCGCCGCCGCCGCCGGCAGGTCCTGGGCGGCCACGGCCGCCCGAATCCGGGAGCTAGACAACAGCGGGCCGTCTGCGCCGACGACACGGACGGGTGATGCGATCGCGACCCGCACGCCGGCGGTGGCCCCCCAGCGGGTGAGGGTGTCCTCGTTGCCCCGGCCTCCCGCGCCGTAGGTAAAATTGGGCCCTTCGACCACAGCGCACGCATGGAGGCGCTCCTGAACGACTTCGGTCAAAAAACGCTCACCGGGCCATCCCGCGAGCTCGGACGTGAAGGGAATCACCGCCGCGGCCGGGACCCCCCAGCGCTCCAGCCACGCCAGCTTTTCCTCGCGCGGCGTAAGTTGCAACGGGGCCGCGTCGCCGCGCAGCACCTCACTAGGCGGCGGATCAAACGTCACCACCAGCCAATCGGTCCCCAGCGTGGCGGCCAGGTGGCGTGCCTGGGCCAGGAGTTCCTGATGCCCGAGGTGGACCCCGTCGAATGTCCCCATCGTTATCACGGGCGATCCCGCGTATTCCTCACCCGGCCCCAACTGCCTCATGTGCCCGCCCACCCCGCTTGTCCATTGATTGCGCTGGCGCGCCTCCCTCGCCACCCGCCGCCGTCGACGAATACGTGCCGAAACCCCTCATCGTCCACCACCGCCAAGAGGGTGTCCGCCCAGGCGAGTGCGGTGGGCCCCGCCCAAGCCACGCCGGTGGGGCGCTGCCCGCGGAGAATGCGGTCCCGATCCGGCTCGCCCACGGAAAGCACCGGCCCAGGCCACACGGACTGCCAGCGCCCATCCCAGCCCTGGTGATCGGCCTCCCACTCTTCCAGCGTCGCGGCCGACTCGATCCGAAAAGGACCCTGGCGCGTGCGGATGAGGGCCGCCAGATGGGCGGCGTGTCCCATGGCCAGCCCCCAGTCCCGCACCAGCGCGCGGATGTACACGCCGCCTCCCGTCGTGGCGATGAACGTGGCCACGTTGCCGAGCGCGCTCTCCACGGTGAGGTCGTGAACCAGGACCGCGGTGGGGGGGAGCCACACCGGCACCCCCTCGCGCGCCGCGTCGTAGGCGCGACGCCCGCGCACCCGCTTGGCGGACACCGCCGGGGGTAGGGTCAATCCGTGGCCCACGAGCCAGCGGCCAGCACGCTCCCAGTCGGTGCGCCGAGGCCACGGGGGATAGGACCGGCCCACGGGTGCTCCGGCGGCGTCCAGCGAGTCGGTGGCCCATCCCAAAACGGCGCGGCCCCAGTACTCCTTGGGAGAGAGATCGGCCCAGGCCAAGAGATGCCGGGCCCGGCCCACGGCCAGCACCAGCAGGCCCGCTGCATCGGGGTCCAGCGTCCCGGTGTGGCCCACGCGCTCTCCGCGCAGTCCGCGGCGCACCCGCGCCACCACGTCGTGCGCCGTCATGCCAGGCGGCTTGATTAGACTGACAAATCCGTCCAGACGATCGTCTCCCCACATTCCTGCTCGACAAGCGTGAGCACCGAGCGTACCGCCGCATCCAGGCCCGGGGGGCAGACGATCCCGGCGGCATGCTCATGGCCTCCGCCCCCGAGCCGCTCGGCCATCCGGCCCGCGGCAAACGGCGGCCGACTTCTGAGTGATACTTTCACGACGCCGCTCTCTTCCTCTCGAAAGAAGAGCGCCAGCTGGACCCCCTCCAGGGCGCGGAGTCCACTGATGAGGCCCTCCGCATCCTCGGGACGCGCTCCTAGCTCCCGCTGCACCTGGGCCGGTAGCCGGACCCAGACGACGCGGCGCGACGGGTCGTGCTCTACGTGCGACCACATCCACCCCGCGAGGCGGGCGCGCGCCCACGACTGGTGCTCCCACAGCCGGCGGGCGATGCGGTCCGGGTCCAAGCCTGTCCGCACAAGCCGGGCCGCTGTCTCCAGCCCCCGGCTGTCATGACAGCCAAAGCGGAGCCCCTCGGTGTCGGCCACGAGCGATACGTACAGACAAAGCGCCGCATCGCGAGGTACCGGCCACCCGGCGGCGTCGCACAGGTCGACAATCATGTCGCCGACGGCGGCCCGGTCAGGCTCCACCCAATTAAGGTCGCCGAATCGCGGGTTGGAGCGATGGTGGTCGATGTTCACCAGCAGGGGCGCCAGCTCGCGCAAGGCGGGTGCGCCGAAGCACCGGTCGGGATGCCCGCAGTCCAAGGTCACGGCCACATTCGCTCGGGGTGCCCGGCCGCCCTGGGAAAGGGGCCCGCCGGCCACAGCCTCCGCACCCGGCAAGAAGCGATAGGTGGAGAGCACCGGCTCCGGGCCCAGTACGGTCACCGCCTTGCCCTGCCCCGCGAGGACGGCGGCCAAGCCCAAGGCGGAGCCCGTGGTGTCGCCGTCCGGCAACACGTGCATCACAAGCGTCACGCGCTCCGCACGCGACAGCGCATCCGCCACGGCCGAGCGGTCGGCGTCACTCATCCCCGGCATCGTCAGGCGGTGGCACAACCCCCGCTTCCTTCAGGAGCGCCTGCACCGCGAGGCTTTGCTGGATCCCCCGGTCGACTAGAAACACCAATTGCGGTGCCACCCGGAGCTGCACCCGCCGGGCCACCTCCCCGCGGAGAAAGCGCGCCGCACTCCGCAGCCCCGCGAGGCTCTCTGCCTCGTGCGCGGGGTCGAGCACGCTCACATAAACCTTCGCCTGGGCCAAATCGCGGCTCACGGCCACGCGCGTAAGACTCACAAACCCGACGCGCGGGTCCTTGACCGAGGTTTCCAGCAAGTCGGCGAGCTCGGTGCGCATCGCCTCGCCGACGCGTTCGGCCCGTTCCTGTTTCATCCCGCTTGGCTCGCCGGCACTTCTTCTTGAGCAAACACCTCAAAGTGGTCGCCCACCTTGATGTCGTTGAATCGCTCCAGGCCCAGACCGCATTCGTAGCCGGTGGCCACCTCGCGGACGTCATCCTTGAAGCGGCGCAGCGATGCAATCGGCCCCTCGTGGACCACCTTGCCGTTGCGCAGGACGCGCACCTGCCCGCCCCGGGCCACCTTGCCCTCCGTCACGTAGCATCCCGCCACCGCGCCCAGTTTCGGCACCTTGAACACCTCGCGCACTTCGGCTCGCCCGACGATCACTTCCTGGAACTTGGGCGACAACAGCCCCGTCAGCGCTCGGCGCACGTCGTCGATGGCGTCGTAGATCACTCGGTACATCCGAATGTCCACATGCTCCTGCTCGGCCAGTCGTCGGGCCTTGCCTTCGGTGCCCACACCAAACCCCACTACGATCGCGTGGGAGGCGGAGGCGAGCATCACGTCGGACTCGGTCACCGCGCCCACCCCGGTGTGCAGAATGCGGACCCGCGCTTCCTCGTGCGCAATCTTGCCCAGGGACTCCGCCAGAGCCTCGGCCGAGCCTTGCACGTCGGCCTTGACCACCAAGTTCAGGTCCCGCACTTCGCTATCTTGCAGTCGCTGATAAAACTCATCCAGCGACACGCCATGCGACACCAGCGCTGCCGTCTCCTTATCGCGCCGGCGCTGGCGCCGCGCATCCGCGATCTCGTGCGCCTGCTTGTCATCCGACAGCACGATGAAATCGTCCCCCGCACCGGGCACCTCGGCAAAGCCCAGCACCTCGACCGGCATCGAGGGCCCGGCCCGTTCCACGCGCTCCCCGCGGTCATTGAGCAGCGCGCGGACGCGGCCCCACACATGCCCGGAGACGAAGGCATCCCCAACCTTCAAGGTTCCGCGCTTCACCAGCACGGTGGCCACAGGCCCCCGGCCCCGGTCCAGCTGTGCCTCGATGATGCTTCCCTGCGCCGGCCGGTCGGGGTTGGCGGCCAGTTCTAGCACCTCCGCCTGCGCGACCAAGCTCTCAAGCAGGCGGTCCATCCCTTCGCCGGTCCGCGCCGACACCGGCACCATGATGGTGTCGCCGCCCCACTCTTCCGGCACCAGTTGGTGCTCCGTAAGTCCCTGCTTGACCCTCTCCGGGTTGGCATCGTCCAGATCCATCTTGTTGATGGCCACCACCACCGGCACGTTGGCGGCGCGCGCGTGGTTGATGGCCTCGATGGTCTGCGGCATCACGCCATCATTGGCCGCCACTACCAGCACCGCCAGGTCCGTGACTTGAGCGCCTCGGGCCCGCATGGCCGTGAACGCCTCATGACCCGGCGTATCCAGGAACACCAGGCGGTTCCCCTGCCACTCGACCACCGAGGCCCCGATGTGCTGGGTGATGCCGCCCGCTTCTTGGGCGGTCACCCGCGTCGACCGGATGTAGTCCAGCAGCGAGGTTTTTCCGTGGTCGACATGGCCCATCACCGTGATGACCGGGGGCCGCGCCACCAAGTCCTCCTCCTGGTCCTCGCCGCCGGCAATGATCACGCCTTCGCGCTCTTCCTGGGTGGCCCGTTCCTCGACGCGGGCGCCAAACTCCCCGGCCACGATGACCGCCGTGTCGCGATCCAACTCGTGGTTCAAGGTGGCCATGACCCCCAAGTCCATGAGCCGCCGAATCAGATCCCCGCCCTTCACGCCCAACTGGTCTGCCAAGTCCTTCACGGACACGGACCCCGCTATCACCACGCGACGATTAACGGGCGGCATTGAGGACGGCTTGGCGGCCACCTTCGGCCGGCGCGTGCGGCCGCGAAAATCATCCTCCTGCCAACGACGGCCATGGCCGGCCCCTCCGGGGCGGCCCCCGCGGCGGTCCTTACCGGCGCCCGCCGCGGCGCGGCGGTTGGGCTGGTCCTTGCCGCGTGTTGCCGGGGCGGGCGGGCCGCCAGCCGGGCGACCCGCCCCGGGGCGCGGTCGGCCCGGGGCTCCGCTGGCGTTCGCCGGCCCGCTCGGGCGTCCGCCGCCGCTCATCGGCGGCCGGCCCGCGCCGCCCATCGGTGGCCGGCCAGGACTTCCTCCCATCGGCGGCCGACCAGGGCTTCCTCCCATCGGCGGGCGGCTCGCGCCGCCCATCGGTGGCCGGCCAGGGCTTCCTCCCATCGGCGGGCGGCTCGCGCCGCCCATCGGTGGCCGGCCAGGGCTTCCTCCTGTTGGCGGCCGGCTCGCGCCGCGCCCCATCGGCGGACGTCCAGGGCTGCTCGGGCGGCCTGCGGTCGCGGAACCGGTACGCACCATCGTGCCCTGCCCGTTCCGGAGCTCTCTTCCCCCGGACGGGGGGATCCGCCGGTCCCCGGCGCCCGCCGCGGCCGGGCGCTCCGCCGGGGCCACGCCGGTCCTCGCCGTCGGAGGCGCGGGTTCGGGACTCGGCCCCGCGGCCCCGCTCGGGTCGTGGGTCGCCTCCGGGGCGCCGCTCGCCGGGGGGGCCGCCGCGGCGCCCGTCGGGGGGAGCTTCCCCTGCATAATGTCCCGCACGATTCCCTCCGGTCCCGGCTCGACGGTGCTCATATGGTTGCGAATATTTTCGACCTGCAGCCGGTGCAGGAGGTCGATGAGGCGGCGACTGTCGATCTTCAGCTCCTTGGCCAGCTCGTAGACGCGTATGCCGCGATCCTTCTCGCTCTTCTCGCTCTTGTCGGCCTGATTCGGCCTGTCCGGTTTCTCTGCCAAGATAATTCCTCCCCGTGCTCTCCGCGATGGCTTCCAATAGTCCCTTCACCAAACTTTTCTGGGTAACGGCCATCACGGCGTGCGGGCCCATACCGATTGCCACACCCAGCTCCATCTTGGTGCCCAGCACCACCAGCGGGATGGAGCGTTCGCTAGCCCAGCTTTCGTAGCGTCGGCGGACCGAGTGGCCTGCGTCTTCGGCCAGCACGACCGCGCGCGCGCGATTTTCCTGGAGCGCCCGCCGCACCTGCGAGTCCCCGGGCGCCAGCCGCCCCGCCCGCTTGGCCAGTCCGAGCCAGTCCGTCCACCGGCCGTTAGACATGGGGCGCTTCCCCGCGAGCATCCGGGCTCGGCTCCCCGGGCGCCAGGGTGGCCACCGCCGCCTTCAGGCTTGCCACGACCGGGTCCGCAAGCGGAGCCACCAGTGACAAGCTCCGCTCCAGGCGGCGACTCTTCAAGGCGGTGTCGAGGCATGCCGGCCGCGGGCACAGATAAGCCCCGCGGCCCGACTTCTTGCCCGTCGCGTCCACGAACACCGCGCCGTCCGGACTTCTCACGACCCGGATCAAATCACGCTTGTCCGTCACTCGGCCACAGGCGACGCACGACCGGATGGGCCGCCGGCGCTCCCGTCTCCCCGTCACCACGCTCCCCCTCCTGCCTGCGACTCCGAGCGAATGTCCACCTTGTACTGCGTCAACTTGGCGGCGAGGCGGGCGTTCTGCCCATCCTTGCCGATGGCGAGCGACAGCTGGTAATCCGGGACGACGACCCGGGCATGCCGAGTGCCTTCATCGACTTCCACCGACACCACCTTCGCCGGTGAGAGCGCGTGGGCCACCAATACGGTGGGATCGGGGTCCCAGTGAATGATGTCCAACTTTTCGCCGCGGATCTCGTTTACGATCGCCTGCACGCGCTTGCCCTGCGGGCCGACGCAGGCGCCGACCGGGTCCAGGTCGGGGTCGTCGGCCCACACAGAAATTTTCGACCGGTAGCCGGCCTCCCGGGCAATCCCCTTGATCAGCACCAAGCCGTCGTGGATTTCGGGCACCTCCAGCTCAAAGAGACGCTTCAGTAATCCCGGATGGCTCCGCGACACATAAATCTCCGGGCCTCGACCCGCCTTCTTCACTTCCACCACGTAGGCTCGTACCCGCTCGCCTGAGCGCAGGTCTTCGCTGGGCACCTGGTCCGCGGGGCGCAGAATTGCCTGGGTGCGCCCCAAATCCACGAACAGGCGCTGGTGCGAATCCGCCCCGCGAAACAGGTCCGCCAAATCGCGGCCGGCCGCGTCCGTGGCGCCCTGCACCCGCTGCACGACCCCGCTGACGATGTCGCCTTCCCGGCTGGAAAACTCCTGATAGATAAGGCCGCGCTCCGCCTCGCGGATTCGCTGCATCACCACCTGCTTGGCCGTCTGGGCCGCAATCCGACTGAAGCTGCTCGGTGTGACGTTGTATTCCACGACATCCCCAGGGTCCAGCGTCGGATTGTCCCGGTGCGCCTCCGCCAACGACACTTCGGTGCGCTCGTCCTCCACGTCCTCGACGACCGTCTTAATGGCAAAGACCTGCGGCTCACCGGTCTGTCGGTCCACCTCCACGCGCACGTTCTGGATCACGCCGAAGTGTCGACGATAGGCCGAGATGAGCGCCGCTTCGATCGCCTGTATGAGAATCTCTTTATCGATTCCGCGGTCGCGCTCCAAGTCGGAGAGCGCGCCGAGAAATTCGGCGTTCATCCTGCCAACAACCTCCTGCTGTGGGTATTTCACGCCGGCCCCATCTCACACCAAACCAACCGCACCCGCATGGGAGCGGAACATCTCGGCATGTGAAAAGAGTGGGCCCACACCCACTCCGATCGCTTGGCACCGATGGTGCGCGCTTATGCACGGCCTGGTCGGATTCCTCGCTCAGTATAGCACATGGAGCGCCCTGAACTCAAGCGGTCGCCGGCGTTCAAAACAACGCCAGCTGGCGGGTTTCGCCGAGGTTGTCCAAGGCGCCGGACTGCCGCAGCAACTCCAGCACGGGTTTTGTGAGTCGCGCCCGCTCGCGCAGGTCCTCGACGGAAGTGAAGGGGCCCGCGCCGCGGCTCTCTACGATGTGAGCCGCTGCCGCGCGACCGAGGCCCGGCAGCGCTCCGAAGGGAATCCGGAGGCCGTCGGGCGGCACGACGCCAAATCGGTCTGCCTGCGACTCCATCAGGGATACGGGAAGAAACCGAAACCCTCGCAGCAGCATTTCCCCCACCACTTCCAGCACGGACGCTCGCGCCTTGTCCTTGGCCGTCGTGTCATTGCCCAGCCCCTCGAGCCGGTCCTGCTCTCCGCGCACCGCCGCCAACCCAGCCAACGCGGCGTCGGGTCGGAAATCGTCCCGCCTGAGCGTGAAGTACACGGCGTAGTACGCCAGCGGATGGTGCACCTTGAACCACGCGATTCGCCACCCCATGGTCACATACGCGGCCGCATGGGCTTTGGGAAAGAGATACGTGATGCGGTCGCACGACTGAATGTACCAACTGGGCACCCCGACCGCCCGCATGGCCTCCCGCTCCGCGTCGGACAGTGCTCGTCCCCGGCGCACGTGCTCGGAGATCCCAAAGGCCTCGGCGGGCGGCATGCCGCGGTGGATGAGATGGCTCATCACGTCATCGCGCGTCGCAATGACGTCGGACAACGAAGCCACCCGCTCGCGAATCAGCGCATCCGCATTGTTGGCCCACACGTTGGTGCCGTGCGACAAGCCCGAGATCCGCACGAGGTCGCTGAAGCTCTGGGGCCGGGTGTCCACCAGCATGCGCCGCACGAACGCGGTGCCAAACTCCGGCAGGCCCACGGTGCCGACCGCGGTGCCGAGCTGGTCCTCGGTCAGGCCCAGGCTGGCCGTGCCGGAGAACAGCGCCATCGTCGCGGCGTCCTGAAACGGGATGCTGTCAATAGGCTGGCCGGTCAGTTCGGCAAGCAGCCGCAGCGTCGTCGGATCTTCATGGCCCAGGAGATCCAGCTTCAGAAGCCGTCCCTCAATCGCGTGATAGTCAAAGTGCGTGGTGCGCACGTCGGACGTGGCCGCGTCAGCCGGCCGCTGCACCGGGGTGTAGTGGTGAATGTCGTCGCCTGCGGGCACCAGCATCAGGCCCCCCGGGTGCTGCCCGGTCGTGCGTTTGACCCCGGTGAGGCCCAGCACCAGCCGGTCCACCTCGGCGGCGCGGAGTTCGCGGCCGGTTTCCCGGCTCCAGGCTTTGACCAGCCCAAAGGCCGTCCGCTCGGCGACGGTGGCGATGGTGCCCGCGCGGAACACCTGCCCCGCCCCGAACAGCTCCTCGGTGTAGCGGTGAATGGTTCCCTGATAGTCCCCGGAAAAGTTCAAGTCGATGTCGGGAACCTTTTCCCCGTGGAAGCCCAAGAATGTTTCGAAGGGAATGTCCTGGCCGTCCCCCACCAGTGGGGTTCCACACCCTGGGCAGCGTCGCGGGGGCAGGTCGAACCCCGAACCCACCGGCCCGTCCGTCTCATCCGCCAGGCGCGACCAGCGGCACGTCGGACACCGATAGTGCGGGGGCAGGGGATTGACTTCGGTGATGTCGAGGTACGTGGCCACCAGCGATGACCCCACCGAACCCCGGCTGCCCACGAGGTATCCATCGTCGAGGGTCTTCCTCGCGAGGCGGTGCGCCGTATAATACACGCTCGCATATCCATGCTCCACGATTGCGCTGATTTCCCGCTCAAGCCGCGTGGCCACAAAGTCCGGCACGGGTTCCCCATAGAGGGACCGCGCGCGTTCCCACGGCAGCCTCGACACGGTGGGCTCGGCTTCGGGCAGGTTTGGGCTGTGAAGCCCCTCCGGGATCGGCTCCAACGGCGCCAATTGGCCCATCAGGGCGCGAGGCTCGGTGATCACGACCCGCTCGGCTTGCCCCGGCCCGAGAAACGCCATCTCTGCCAGCATGTCACGGGTCGTGCGCAGATGGAGGGCCCCGCGCCGGGCATGCAGGTCAGTTTTCGCGGTGACGGCCAGAATGTCCCGCAGAACCGCATCCTCGGGCAAGAGGTAGTGAGCGTCGGACGCGGCCACCACCGGGCGGCCATGCCTCTCCCCCAGGGTGACAATGTCCCTAAGCACCTGCTCGACGCCGTCAAGGTTGCCGAGCCATCCCTCCTCCGCCCAGTCCAGCGCCGCTGCCGGGGGAACCACCTCCAGGAAGTCGTACCGTCTCACCAAGGACTCCAAAGCCTCGGCCGGTTGCCCCTGCAGGAGCGCGGAGGACACCTCGCCATCCAAAGCCGGCGCGCCCACCAGCCAGTCGTCGCGGTGGGCCGCCACGACCGAGGCCGGCAGTCGCGGGACTCGGTGAAAGTGCTGGAGGTGGGCGTCGGACACCGCCCGATAGAGGGCCAGCAGGCCCTCCCGGTGGCGGGGATACACCAGCACGGGGTAGGGGCGCGCCGCGGCCACCGGAATAGGGACGGGTTCGCCCAGCCCTCGCTCGGCGAAGGCGGCGCCTTCCGGGAGGGCCAGCAGGGCAAGCGCCAGCTGCCCGCAGGCTTCGGCATCGGACTGTGCCCGATGGTGCTGGTCCAGCGGGATCCGGAGCTCGCGGCACAGCGCATCCAGCCCGTACTGCCGCTGCAGCGGCAGCACCGCCCGCGCCAGGCCCAGGGTGTCGAGGACGGGCCAAGGGCCGTGGCCAGGCTCCAGCCACGGGGCCAAAAAACCGTAGTCAAAGCTGGCATTGTGGGCAGCCAGGACGGCCCCGGCGCAGAACTCGCGAAATTCACTCATGACCGCATCGACCTCGGGGGCTCCTGCCAGTGCCTCCGGCTTAATGCCGGTAATGGCCTGGGACGCCGCTGACATGGACCGGCGCGCCGGCCGGATGAGGCGGGTAAATCGGTCAACCACCGCCCCATGCTCCAGGCGGACGGCCCCCAGCTCGATAATGTCCTGGGTGCGCGGGGAGAGCCCCGTGGTTTCAATGTCCACCGCCACCAGCGGCCAGTCCCCGAACGATCCCGGGGGCACGGGCCCGGTGAGCACCCGGGCCTCGTCGTCCACCACATATGCCTCGAGGCCGTACAGCACCCGCACTCCGTGCCGCCGGCCCTGGTCGGCCGCTTCAGGGAACGCCTGCACCACCCCATGATCCAGCACCGCGACCGCCGGGTGCCCGAGTGCGGCGGCGCGAGCCACCAGCGACGGCACGTCGATGACCGCGTCCATCGCGCTCATCTTCGTATGAGCATGCCACTCCACGCGGCTTAGGGTCGCTCCATCATTAACCTCGGGGTCTGGCCGCACCTCCAGGTGCCGCACTTTCAGCACGGGCTCTCCCGCCCGGTCCGCGTCGACCGAGCCATCGGCGCGTACCCACCGCCCCACATGAAAGGGAGCGGTGGGGGTGTCATCCTCGCAGGCGAGATACAGGCGAAGGGTCAGGGAGGTGCGGAAGTCCGTGATGCCCAGGAGCAAAAGGCGCTGCCCGTCGCGGAGCAGGCGTTCCTCGCGCGAAAAAATCTTTCCCTCCACCGTCACGATCCCCGACGCCGCGTCCACCTGGTCCAGAGGGCGCGGTACCCCCTCGGAAGCCCCCCCGTAGCGCGGCGGAGCCGGCGGCGCAGGCGGCAGCGCGATGGCGCTCGGCCCCTCGGCGGCCGCGGGCGCGACCTCCACGACCACGGGCGGCATGTCCGCGATCAGCTGGCGGAGGCGGTCTTCGCCGCCCCACTGCTCCCAAATGGCCGCCCCGCCGCCGCCCGATACGGTCACCACCAGCGTCCCGTCGGGATCCTGCCGCACACCGCCCTCGGCGACCAAGCCGCGCGGCAGCGCGGCCTGGACGCGCTCCGGCACGGACGGCACACCCGACAGCACGGACAGCCGAACTCGGGCCGCCAGACTTTGAGAAAGCGCCCGCACGGCCGCCGCCGCCGCGGCGGGGGTCCAGCCGGCTCCTGCGTAGATCCCCACCTCGACCTCGGTCAGGTCGGCGCTCCACGACACGGTGGCGACGGTGGCGAGTCCGGGGTGGTCGGCCGAGAACTTTGCCCACGGGCTGTCCGCTGTCACGCTGTGTGGCCTCCTCAACATGCTTCGGCCCGCTGCGGGCGACGATCCCCGGCGAGGGCGCGGGCGCTAGATGCGAGGGATTTCCCGAATAATCTCCCAATACATGCGCATCCGGGCTGCCAATCCCTTCGCCAGCCCCATTTTCTCTTCCTTCATGACCTGCGACAAGTCCTGCAGGACCACCTCCCGAATCGACACACCGCGCCGCTTCAGCGCACGGTTCAGAGCCAGCTCCACCCCGAATCGGCTGTCGCCGATAGCGACCTTCTCCATCAGATGGCGCCTGAGCGCTCGCTGGCCGGACAGGAAGGGCGCCAGCGCCAGCGCGAGGTCGGTGGACACCCGGCCTCCTTCAAAGACCCCCACCGTGGCCTCCACCTCGCCCGACAGCACGGGTTCCAGCAGCGCGCGCACGTGCGCGGCCGTCAGGCCCACCAGGTCCGCGTCCAGGAAGACGATCACGTCGCTGCCTTGGGCCGCTTCGACGCCCATGAGCATGGCCGCACCCTTGCCCTGATTGGTGGGGAGCTCAACCACCCGGGCGCCCGCCGTGCGGGCGACCACCGCGGTGGCATCGGTCGACCCGTCGCTCACCACGATCACCTGATCGATGTCTGGCATGCTACGGACGACGTCCAAGACGGGCCCGATGGTGTCCGCCTCGTTGTAGGCCGGAATCACCAAGCTCACGCGTTCACGTGAGTTCGCCATGCTCGGGCCACCCTTCTAATACGCTCGCGCAAACAAGGCGCTGACGGCGGCAGGTCGCCCGCACCCTAGGCACGGCCCCTCTGCCGCTGCTCCCTCGGGCGCCCACTCGCCCGGGAACGGCAGGCACCGAATCGTCGCGCCGGTCTCCTGCTTCACCCGCGCCTCGCACTCGGCGTCGCCGCACCAGTGACTCCAAAAAAGGCCACGCGTTCCCCGCGCCTGCACCGCCGCACAGTCGTCCGCCACCGTGCTGATGCTGGCACGGAACGCCTCCGCCTGCCGGTACAGGTTCTGCTGAATGTCGCTCAGGGTTCGCGCCACCGCGCCATCCGGAGCACTCAAGCCGTCGCGCGCGACGCTCTCCTTCTCCCCCGTATCCCGGCGCACGAGCACCACCGAGCCCGCCGCGAGGTCTCGAGGACCCAGCTCGACGCGCAACGGCACGCCGCGCATCTCCCAGTCATTGTACTTCCACCCGGGCGTGTATTCGGGCCGGTCGTCGACCGTCACCCGCCACTGGGTCAGTTCGGCCTTCAGGCGGTGCGCGGCAGCGATGACCTCGGCCCGATCCGCGCCCTTGCCGATGGGAACAATGACCACCTGCACCGGAGCCACCAGGGGCGGCAGGCGCAGGCCCCGGTCATCGCCGTGCAGCATGATGAGCGCCCCGATGAGCCGATATGAGGTGCCCCAGGAGGTGGTCCAGCACAGGCGCCGTACCCCGTCCTCGTCAAGAAACCCGATGTCAAAGGCTTTGGCAAAGTTTTGGCCGAGAAAGTGGGAGGTCCCCAGCTGGAGCGCCCGCCCATCTCCCATTAGCCCTTCCAGCGTCAGCGTGTTGACGGCGCCCGCGAAGCGCTCCTCGGGAGACTTAGGGCCCGCTACCGTCGGAATAGCCAGCTCGCGCTCGATCGTCTCGCGATACACCGACAGCATCTGGGCCGTCTCGGCCTCGGCTTCTGCCTGGGTCCGGTGCGCGGTGTGCCCTTCCTGCCACAGGAACTCTCGCGCCCGCAGAAACGGGCGCGTGGCTTTCTCCCAGCGCACCACGCTGCACCATTGGTTGATCAGCACCGGCAGGTCCCGATAGGACTGAACCCAGCGGCTGTACATAGCTCCAATCACGGCCTCGGAGGTGGGTCGCACCGCCAGCCGCTCACCAAGCTCCTCGTCGCCGCCGTGCGTTACCCACGCCACCTCGGGAGCAAACCCCTCAACATGATCCGCCTCCTTCTGCAGGAGGCTTTCCGGTATCAGGACGGGAAAATACGCGTTCTGATGCCCCGTGGCTTTGAATCGAGCATCCATGAAGCCTTGAATCAGCTCCCAGATCCGATAGCCGTATGGCTTCAGCACCGTGAATCCCTTCACGGGGGCATAGTCAATGAGGTCGGCCTTCGTGACCACGTCGACGTACCATTGGGAAAAATCGCGAGATCTAGGCGTGATGTCCTTCAGCACCCGGTCCACCTTGGCGGGCCTCCTCCAATACGTCTTGCACCTCTTGCCACACTTCGTCCACCATGGTTGCCTGCTCAACCCGGCGCACCCGCTCCCCCTTGCGGAACAGGAGTCCCATGTTCTTACCCCCCGCGATCCCCACGTCGGCCTCCTGTGCTTCGCCCGGTCCGTTCACCGCGCAGCCCATGATGGCGACGGTCAGCGGCTCGGCCACCGTGGCCAAACGGCGCTCCAGTTGCTCCACGACCGGCCACATGTCGAACTGAATCCGCCCGCATGTGGGGCAGGAGACAATGTCCACGCCGCGCTCGCGCAGCTTCAGCGACTTGAGAATTTCCCACGCCACCCGGATCTCTTCTTCGCCCGGTCCGGTGAGCGACACGCGAATGGTGTCGCCGATGCCCTCCGCCAGAAGGGTGCCAATGCCCACCGCCGACTTGATCGCCCCGGCAAACTGGGTGCCAGCTTCCGTCACGCCCACATGCAGCGGGTAGTCTACCGTCTTGGCCATGAGGCGGTAGGCTGCAAGCGTGGTCGGGACATCCGATGCCTTGAGCGAGATGACAATGTCCTGAAAATCGTGCTCCTCAAGGATGCGCACATGCTTAAGCGCGCTTTTCACCATCGCCTCGGCGGTGCGCCCCAGATCGAGCTTCAAGGTTTTCTCCAGCGAGCCTGCATTCACGCCGACGCGAATGGGGATGCCCCGCCCCCGCGCTGCCTCCACCACCGCCTCGACGCGGCTTTTGTCGCCAATATTCCCCGGGTTCAGGCGGAGCTTGTCGACCCCCTGGCGCAGCACCTCCAGCGCCAGCCGGTAGTCGAAGTGAATGTCGGCCACGACGGGAATCGCGGACCCTTTTACGATCGGACCCACAGCCTGGGCCGCCTCGAGATCCGGCACCGCCACGCGCACGATCTCACAGCCCACATCGGTATAGCGGGCAATTTCATCGAGGGTGGCCCGCACGTCGCGCGTGTCGCTCTTAGCCATGCCCTGCACGACCACCGGTGCTCCGCCGCCAATCTGCACATCCCGAACTCGAACCGCCCGCGTCATGGCGTCACCTCCTAGTGGACCAATCGTATCAGATCGTGATAAGTCACGAAGAGGACGAACAGGACCAGGAACACGAACCCTACCATGTGGATCATGCCTTCCTTCACCGGGTCGAGCGGCCGTCGGCGAATGGCCTCGACCACCAGCAGCCACAGTCTGCTGCCATCCAGGACGGGAATCGGCAGCACGTTAAACAGGCCCAGGTTGGCGGACAAGGCGGCCGCCAGCAACAGCACGGACAGCCAGCCGGCCGCGACGGCCTGGCCCACCATCACCGCGATCCCGACGGGCCCGGACACCGCGAGCCCCAGTCGGCCCGTCACCAGTTGCACGAGCTGGGCAAACCATGCGCCGGTGAAGGCCACGGTCGCGGCGGCCCCGTTGGCCATCGCCGTGAAGATCGGCTGATGCGTGGTCCGGTACGCCGGCTCGATGCCGATGATACGCTGGTGCGCGGCGGGGTCGTAGCGCGTGTGCACGGTAACCGTCCGTGTGGCGGCCCCGCGGCGCACCGTGATGGCCATAGCGGCGTGGTCGTGCCGCACAATCGCGGTCGACAACTGGGTCCAGGTGTGCACCGGCTGATGGTTGACGGCCACCACCCGGTCGCCCGCCTGGAGCCCCGCCGCGCGGGCCGGGTACCCGGCCATCGCCACGCCGATGGTCGTCGTGGGGCTGGGCATGCCCAGCGGCCCAAAGATAATGACGTACAGCACCGCGGCCAGCACCAGGTTCATGGCTGGGCCCGCCAAGATGACCGCGAAGCGCTGCCACCGGGGCTTGTTGGGATACGCACGCGGGTCGCGGGACGGCGTCTTGTCCAATTCCATGCCGGCCAGGCGGACGTATCCGCCCAGCGGGATCAACCGCACCGCATAGAGGGTTTCGCCGCGCCGTCGCGTGATGAGGGCCCGGCCGAATCCCAGCGAAAACTCGTCCACGCGGACCCCCACGAGTTTGGCCACCAGGTAGTGCCCCGCCTCGTGCACCGACACCAGAACACCAAACACCACCAGGAAGCCAACCACACTATCCATGCCACTGCCGCCCTTCTCCACCGCCGGGGCTCCAGGCCCAAGCCGCCGCCCGCGCGTCGGCGTCCGCGGCGAGAATGTCCTCCAGTCCCGCCACCGGGGCCGCCCGGTGCTGGTCCAGCACGCCGGCCACGAGATCGGAAATGTCCAGGAAGCGGATTGCCCCCGCCAAGAATCGCTCCACCGCCACCTCGTTGGCGGCATTGAGCACCACGGGTGCACTGCCTCCCACCGCCCCGGCGCGGCGGGCCAGTGCGACCCCGGCAAACACCTCATGGTCCGGCTCCTCGAAGGTCAGGCGGCCCACCGCTGCCAGGGTGAGCCGCGGCGCCTCCGGCACTTCCCAGCGCTCGGGCCATGTGAGCGCCAACTGAATCGGCACGTGCATGTCCGGCACTCCCAGCTGTGCCAACATCACACCGTCGGGATACTCCACCAGGGAGTGCACCACGGCCTCTGGGTGCACCACGACGTCAATCTGGTCAAGTGGCGCATCAAACAGCCAGTGCGCTTCCAGCACCTCCAACCCTTTGTTCATCAGGGTGGCACTGTCGACCGTATTCTTCTTGCCCATGCGCCATACGGGATGGTTCAGCGCGGCCGCCGGCTGCACATGGTCCAATTGCTCGCGGCTCCACCCGCGAAACGGGCCACCCGTCGCGGTGAGGAGAAGCCGGCGAAACGGCTGGGCAGGCTCGCCCAGCGCCTGAAAAATGGCGGAGTGCTCCGAGTCCATGGGTAGCAGGCGACCGCCGCCCCGGCGCACAGCCTCGCGAATGACGCCACCCGCCGCCACCATCGTCTCCTTGTTGGCGAGTCCCAGGCGATGGCCACGGTGGGCCGCCGCCAAAGTGGGTGCGAGGCCAACGAACCCGCTCATGGCGGCCACCACCGTGGCCACGGGCTCGTCTTCGATGCGCGCGATGACCCGGTCCATGCCCGCATCCACGGCCGTCCCGGCCGGCACGCGGGCTTTGAGCCGCGCCGCCGCGTCCGCGTCGGTCAGGACCACCCAGGCTGGCTCGAGCCTCTGCACCAGCGCCGCCATGCCGTCCACATCCCGATGCGCCACCAGCCCGCGCACCCGGAGTCGGTCCGGGTGTGCGGCGACCACGTCGGCCGTCTGCCGCCCGATGGAGCCGGTCGCCCCGAGCACCACTACGTTCACGCGCCCACCTCCTAAGCCTCGTCAGGCCCCTCGTCCAGTTTTCACAAACGGGGGCAGCCCCGCCGCCCGCGCCGCCGCCTTCAGCACCACCGCCGTGATGGGCCCCACGACAAACCCGATGGGTCCAAACAGCTGGATCCCTACATACAACGCCACCAGCGCCGCCAGCGGGTGCAGGCCGGTGCCGGATCCCAGGAGGCGGGGCTCGATGAGCTGGCGCACCAGCGCCACTCCCGCCAGGATCACCAGCAGCTCCAGCCCCGCCACCGGCTGCCCAATGATGAACATGACGGCGGCCCACGGCGCCAGCAGCGCGGTGGGGCCCAGAAACGGGATCAAGTCCAAGAAGCCTGCCACCAAGCCCAGCAACACGGCATAGTGTGATCCATACAGCAGGAGGCCGAAGGTCGTCCCCACTGCGGTCGTTGCCACCAAGAACAACTGCGCCCGGAGGAACCCCAATGTGCCTCGCACGACCTCCGTGCGAAGCGTGGGCAGGCGATGCTGCATCCCGGGCGGCAGGATCCACTCCAGCATAGCGCCCACGACGCGTTTGTCACGAATCAGGAAAAACGCGGCCACCACGGCCAACACGGCGACGAGGAGCACGTTGGGCAGGCCCAGCACCACCATCAGCAGGGCGTGCAACACCGTGGCCGTAATCTTGTAGGCCGTCGTGATCTGACTATGCACCAGCGACTGGACGCTGGGCAATTTGAAGTGGCCCAAGCGCGCGAGGTCGTCGACGAGGCTGTCCACCACCGGCTGGGCATTTTTCACCAGCCCGGGCAGCTGCCTGGTCAGGTTGGCGAGTTCGCGCACCAGGATGCTCACCAGCACGCCCACGCCCGCCAGTGTGCCGCCCAGCACGACTACCATGGAAATGATTGTCGCAAGCCACCGCGGGAGCCCCGCACGCTCGCCCAGGGACACCACCGGATCGAGGAGCGCGGTCAAGAATGCGGCAATCACAAAGGGGACCGTGTAGGGCACGACAAAGCGCCAAAACACAAACGCCGCCACCAGGAGGAGCACCCACGCGGTGACAGCTGTCAGATAGCGCCGATTGTCATCCCCCATGCTGTCCCCCCTTTGTCCGCCAGGCTCGGATCAGCTGAGGCCCAGCCCCCTGAGCAAGTAGTATGCGGCCGGTAGGGCAAACAGGGCCGAGTCCAGCCGGTCCAGGAGTCCGCCGTGCCCCGGAAGAATGGCCCCAGCGTCCTTGGCACCAACAAAGCGCTTCAGGTTCGACTCCACCAGATCGCCGAGCTGGCTGGCCACCGCAATGCCTAGGGACAAAACCAGTCCGGGTCCCAGGGCGCCCACCAGCCAGGTGGACAGCAGAGCCCCCGCCACCACGCCGCCGCCCAGCCCGGCCAGCGATCCTTCCCAGGTCTTGCCAGGTGACACGCGTGGGAACATGCGCCGCCGTCCGTAGCTGTTGCCGACAAAGTAGGCGGCGGCATCCGTGGCCCACACTGTCAGCAGCACGAATACGGTGAGCGGCAGCCCATGGGGCAACTCGCGGATGCGGGGCAGAAAGGAGATGAGTCCCCCGATGTAGAGCGCGCCAAACACCGCGCTCTGCCCGGTCAGGAATCCCCGCTGGTTGTCATCTCCCCCGAGCCCGAAAAGCGCGGCCAGGAAAAAGAGGCCGACAACCACCGGAAGCAGCGGCCAGTGGAAGGCCACGGCCGCCATCAGGCCCGTCACCAGCGTGCCCAGGGCCCAGATCGGCAACTCCAGCCGCCGACGCATCAGCAGCCCGGACAGTTCGAAGCTCATGACGAGCGCGAGGGCCCAGCTCAGCAGCCAAAGCGGCCAGCCGCCCAGCCACACTAGGGCGAGCAACACCGGCCCGCCCACGCCGGCCGTGATGAATCGGCGGCGCAGCGCGCTCCACCGCCCCGTCTCAGGAGTGGCTGCCATAGCGCCGATCCCTGCCGGCAAAGGCCAAAAGAGCCTGCCGAAGGTGCTCTACCCCGAAGTCGGGCCAGAGCGTATCTGTCACCCACAGCTCAGTGTACGCCAACTGCCACAGCAAGAAGTTGGAAAGCCGCTCTTCGCCGCTCGCGCGGACCAGCAGGTCTGGATCCGGCAGCCCCGAGGTGTCCAGCAACTTGGCAAACATCGCTTCATCCACATCGTCCAGGGCGACGCAGCCGGCCTGGACCACGCGCACCAGTTGTTTGGCGGCCCGCACAATCTCCGCGCGCCCTCCGTAGTTCAGAGCCAGGGTCAGGAGCAACCGGTCGCCGCCCGCCGTTTTCGCCAGCGCGCGGGCCAGGGCCTCCTGGGAGGCTTCAGGCAAGACCGACAGGTCGCCAATCGTGGCGAGCTTCACCCCTTCGGCGGCCAGCTCCGGCGTCTCGCTCTCCAAAAACTCCACCAACAGCCGCATCAGGGCCGAAACCTCTGACGCGGGCCGCCTCCAGTTTTCGGTGGAAAACGCGTACACCGTCAACATCCGCACCCCGAGATCGGGAGCTCCGCGAACCACCCGGCGCAAGGCTTCGATGCCGGCGCGGTGGCCGGCCTCCCGCGGCAAGCCGCGCTGGGCGGCCCAACGCCCGTTGCCATCCATGATAATGGCCACGTGGCGGGCTTTGGGCTCGCTGGTGGCCTCCCTCGCTTGTGTTAATGCCTCCACCGTGGGCCGCGTCCTCCTCCCCGGCCAGTTACGCGCGAAACGCCGCCACCGTCACCCGCCAGCCGCTCGCTCCCCTGCGCACGCGCACTATCCGCCACACCGGGTTCGCCAGGGGCACGGCCGCCATGCCCGTGCCTGTCGCATTCACGGTCCAGTCCTCGGGAATGGCTTGCCAAGACAGCGCCCGGCCCAGCCGCGGGACATGGTCACGGCTGCAGCAGGTCATGTTCTTTCGCGGTCGCCATCTCTTCCAGGTGGCGCGTATACCGATCGGTCAGCTTCTGCAGTTGGTCGAGCAGGCGCCGACCGTCATCCTCTGGCAGCATCTTGTCCGCCTTGATGGCTTCCTGCGCCTCGCGGCGGATGTTGCGCAACGACACGCGCTCATCCTCCAGCCGCCGCTTCAGCTGCCGCACCAGGTCCCGGCGCCGCTCCTCCGTCAGCGGCGGGACGGACAGTCGAAGCACGGCCCCATCCACGCGAATGCCGAGACCCAGGTCCCCCTTCTGGATGGCCTTCTCAATGGCCGCCACCGCGCCCTTATCGAAAGGCTGCACCACCAGGAGCCGAGGCTCGGGCACGGCTACCTGGGCAAGGTGTGGCAGGGGGGTGGCGGTTCCGTAATACTCCACCATCACCTTGTCGAGCAAGGCGGGATGCGCCCGGCCCGCACGCATGCCCTGCAACTCCCGCTGAAAAAACTCGATCGTGCGGGCCATTTTTTCCTCGGCGCCCTCGAGCAGATCCACCTCAGGCATACGCATCATCTCCCACCGTCTCCACCGTTCCCACTGCACCCACCAAAGTGCCGATGCTTTCTCCCAGGATCGCCTTGCGGATGTTGCCGTACACGTTCAGGTCAAAAATCACAATGGGGATGCGGTTGTCCATGCAGAGCGAAATGGCTGTGGCATCCATCACCCGGAGATTCTGCTTCAGAACATCCAGATAGGCGATTTCATCCAGCAATTTCGCGCCCGGATGCGTGCGGGGATCCGCGTCGAACATGCCGGGCTCCTTGGTGGCTTTCAGCATGACGTCGGCTTCAATCTCCGCCGCGCGCAACGCAGCGGTCGTATCGGTCGAGAAGTAGGGATTGCCGTTGCCGGCGGCAAAGATGACGACGCGCCCCTGCTCCAGGTGCGCCAGCGCCTTGCGCCGGATGTACGGCTCGGCGACTTCCTTCATTTCGATGGCCGTCTGCACGCGAACCGCTACGCCGTGCTTCTCCAGCGCGTCCATGAGGGCCAGTCCGTTCATGACGGTGGCCAACATCCCGATGTAGTCCGCGGTGGCCCGGTCCATGCCCTGAGAGCTTCCGGCCAATCCGCGCCAGAAGTTGCCACCGCCCACCACCACCCCGACCTGCACACCGAGCGCCAGCACCTCGGCGATCTGCCGGGCGATCCCATCAACCGTCCCCGGATCAATTCCGAAACCGCTTTGGCCGGCCAGCGCCTCGCCGGAAATTTTCAGCACCACGCGCCGATACCGCGGGCTGGCCCCCTCACGCCCCTCGTTCAGCACGATGTCCCCCCCGCCTTTGGACGCTGTCAGAGTCCGCGCTCAAAACGCACGAACCGGCGCACACGCACATGCTCGCCCAAACGAGCGGCCTGCTCCGCGATGGCATCCCCGACCGTCTGGTCCGCGTTTTTCAAAAAGGCTTGCTCCAAGAGGCACTCCTCCTGGTAGAATTTGTCCAGGCGGCCCGCCACCAGTTTATCGACAATGTGGGGCGGCTTGCCCGCGTCGGCGGCCTCCGCTGCCCATGCGGCCTGCAGCCCGGCCACTTCGTCTGCGGGCACGGCCGTCCGCTCCACCCACCTCGGGGCCATGGCGGCGATGTGAAGCGCTACGTCGTGCACCAGCGCGGCAAACTGCTCGTTGCGCGCCACGAAATCAGTTTCGCAGTTCACCTCCACGAGCACCCCCACGCGGCCGCCCGGGTGAATGTAGCTGTCCACCAAACCCTCCCGGGCGTCCCGGTCGGCCCGCTTCTTCGCGGCGAGCGCTCCGCGCTCCCGGAGCCACTCAATGGCCGCGTCCGTGTTTCCGTCCGTAGCCTCCAGTGCGCGCTTGCACTCCATCATCCCCGCTCCGGTCATCTCCCGGAGTTCTTTTACCTGCTTCGCTGTCGTCATGCCGCCTCCGTGGGAATCGTCTTTGTTTGACAGGCCGCCGTCACTCCGCGACCACGTCGGGAGGGGCGACGACCGCCGGCGCCCGGGTGTCCGGAACATCCGCCTGGCCTTCCCGACCCTCCAGCAGGGCATCCGCCATGCGGGCCGTGAGAAGGCGCACGGCACGAATCGCGTCGTCATTGCCAGGAATGACGTAGTCGGCCTCGTCCGGGTCGCAGTTGGTGTCCACGATGGCCACGACCGGGATGCCCATCTTGCGCGCTTCGGTTACCGCGATGTGTTCCTTGCGGGGGTCCACCACAAACACGGCCTGCGGTAGGTCCCGCATGCCCTCGATGCCGCCGAGATACTTTTCGAGCCGAGTTTTTTCTCGCAGCAGGGCACTGACCTCTTTTTTGGGCAACCGCTCCCACTGGCCATCCAGTTCCTGATGCTTTAGGTCGGTGAGGCGGCGCACACGCCGCTTGATCGTGGCAAAGTTGGTGAGCATGCCTCCGAGCCACCGCTGGTTGACGAAATACTGTCCGCTCCGCTGAGACTCCTCGCTGACGGCGTCCTGGGCCTGCTTCTTCGTGCCGATGAACAGCACATGGCCTCCGTCGGCCCCCACTTCGCGCATAAACGCATAGGCTTCTTCAACTTTGCGAACGGTCTTCTGCAGATCAATAATATATATCCCGTTGCGTTCCGTAAAGATATACGGTTTCATCTTGGGATTCCAGCGCCGCGTTTGATGTCCGAAGTGCACACCGGCCTCTAACAGCTGCTTCATCGAAATCACAGGCATGGTTCTATCTCCTTCCGGTTGCTGCCGCCGCCGGTTCATCGCTCGGGTGACCTGCCGCGGCAGGCACCGGCCCGAAACTTCCCGGCGTGCGAAGTGTGGGTCCATAGCCCCGCGTAGTATAGCACAGCACGACCACAGCGCGGGGGTTGCCGATCCCGGGGCAGAACCGGGTGCTACGGGCCTATCAGAATAGCAACCGCGAACAAGAGGAACCCGCGAGCAAGCTGCCGTCGCCACGGTCAGGTCAATGCGCCATCTCCACCGAGACACCACAGGTGCACCGCGCGCCGCGTCCGAGGCGAATCTGTGTTCCGGCAGCGCCGAGTTGTTGCACTGCCCGAGGCATCCGCGGCCAACGACCCCGCGAGAGCCTGCGCCCTACGCCTGTCACCCCCACCGGGATGCGGTGTGTGCAAAAGGCTTGGCCTTAGGGAACATGTCACACACCCCGCACGGCGTGGCGCCGCCGGAGCGGTTCACTGCCTAGACCCCTCCCCTCACGGAGGAGTTCCTGGGGGACACGTCCTACCAGATGAACCGCCACGGCGCGCCGGGGGTGGACCGGGTCCGCATGGCGGCCGATGGCCAAGACCGGCGGCCCACGTGGCCAACCGCGTGGCGCGGCGGAAGCGGGGGCCGATCAGCCCTCGCTCGCGCGCCGGACGTACCTTCCGAAGGCGGGGCATCCCGTGAAACGGCGGCCGTTGGGCCTCCCCACGGTGGAAGACCGACTGCGGCCAGCGGCGGTCGCCCGCGTGCTGGGGGCCATCTACGAGCCTGTGTTCCGGGACAGCTCCGTCGGGTTTCGACCGGGCCGGAGCGCGCACGACGCATGGCAGCGAGTGCGTCGGGTCGCCCGGAGCGGCCGGGGCCCGTATGTCTCTGAGGCCGACCTTCGCAGCTTCTGTGACCAGTTGGACCACGCGTGGCGGCGGCGCCTGCGAGCCCTCAACATCGGGGACCCCACGATCCGCCGCCTCATCCGCCAGTGGCTGACGGCGGGGATTTGGGACCAGGACCCCGTCACGCGCCCGGAGGCCAGCACCCCAAGGGGGCCGCTCTCCCCGCGGCTGGCGCAGGGCGGGCTTGCCGTGGCCCCGGAAAAGACGCGGCGCCTGGGGACGAGCCGCATGGGCCCGCAGGCGGTCGTGCCGGCCGGCGGCCGGCAGAGTTGGTTCAAGCTCTGGGCATGAGCAGTCGGTGCGGGCTTTGGGGCAGCCGTCATGCATCATGCCGACGTTGAGTGCGCCCCTCGCGGTTTACACCAGGCCATGGTCGGGCCGTCCCACCGTCCCGGCCACCGCCACCAATACGGTGATACCGATGAACGACAGGTCGGCGAGCCACCTTGTCCCGAAACCGCAAGCCCCGCGACCGAGACTCGGCGAGCCGGGCCAGCGCACTCACCAGCAGGCGGCCGACACTGAGACGCAGGACGCCTGCGTCGCTAGAGCGCCACGGGCACTGCACCCGCCCGGTCCGGCAACGGGGCCGACACGGGATCGCCGATACGGTTCGCCGTCAGGAAGAACGTCCGCGCTCCGGTGATGCGCACGGGCACGAACCGGTGGTGCAGATCCACCCCCGCCTCGCGCGGGAGCAGGACCACTTTGTTTGTCCCCGACCGCGCGGCCCAGACGTTGGAGTCCTTCTTGCTGACTCCTTCAACCAACACCAGGTCGGACCGCCCGACCCAAGCCTGGTTCTTTTCCAGGCTGATCCCATACTGCAGTGTCATCAGGCGGTTCAGCCGATCCTTCTTGACCAGCTCGGGGACCGGATGGCGCCCCTCCCACCGCGCTGCCGGCGTGCCGACGCGGGGCGAGTAGATAAAGGTGAAGGCCGTGTCGAACTCGACGGCTTGCACCAGGGAGAGCGTGTCAGCAAATTCCTCGTCCGTCTCCCCGGGGAAGCCAACGATCACGTCAGTCGTCAGCACGGCGTCGGGGATGGCGTGACGCACGCGGCGCACGAGGTCTAGGTACTGCTCCCGCGTATATTTGCGATTCATTCGTTTGAGCACCGCCGAGCTCCCGGACTGCACCGGCAGGTGCACATGCCGCGTGACCTTGCGACTCGCGGCGATCGTGTCGATGAGCTTTTGGGAAAAGTCTTTGGGGTGGCTGGTGAGGTACCGCAGCCAGCGCACCCCGTCGATCGGCTCGAGAGCCGTCAAAAGGTCCGCGAGGTCCAGCGTCGGCTCGAGGTCGTGGCCGTAGGCGTTCACGTTTTGGCCCAAAAGCGCGACGTCCTGATAACCCTCGCCGGCCAGCGCCCGTACCTCCGCCGCGATGTCGCCGATCGGGCGGCTTCGCTCCCGGCCCCGCGTGAACGGCACAATGCAATACGTGCAAAACTTGTCGCAGCCGTAGATGATGTTCACGAAGGCACTGGCGCCGTCTGCCCGGCGGGACGGCAGGGTCGGCTGCACTTCGGGCGACGCCTCCCAGACATCCACCACCATCTCGCGGCTTCCCACCGCCCGCGCCAATAGTTCCGGCAACTGATGCAGATTGTGCGTGCCAAACACCACGTCCACGTGGGGCGCGTGGCGCCTGAGCCACGCGATGGTGCCGGGCTCCTGGGCCATGCAACCCGCAAACGCCACCATGAGGCCCGGGCGCTCCTGCTTCATCGCCTTCAGCCCGCCAATGTAGCCAAACGCATGGTCCTCGGCCGACCCGCGCACGGCGCAGGTGTTGACCACCACCAAATCCGCGTCCCCATCGCCGTGGGCGCGCGCGTACCCCATTTGCTCCAGTTCGCCCGCCATGATTTCCGAGTCGCGCACGTTCATTTGGCAGCCAAACGTGCGGATGTGGTACCGCGGCACCGTGGCCACCGCCATCGCTCCCCCCGTCAACTTCCCACTTCTGTCGCTGTGGGGTGGTCGCCTTCCAGGGTATCACGACCCTCCCCCACAGCGGCGGCGCGGCCCAGGCGTCGTGCTACCCGGTTGACGACCGCCGGCGGGGCGCTGAAGCGCACGTCCCAGCCGCTGTCCGTCAGGCGCTGGTCCAGGATTTCGCCCTCCGCTCGGATCCAGCCCAGTACCTCGCCCGCCGCCCACGGGATCATGAGCTGCACCGGGGGGCGGGCGCGCCGGAGCTGCTGCGCGAGGCGCGCGACCAGCTCCTCCTGATTCCATCCGGTCGCCGCCGACACCGGAACGCCTCGCGGTCGAAGACCCGCCGCGGCGCGGTCCCACTGGTTTTCCACTAGGAGCCGGGGAATGGCGGCCGCCCCCACCTCCGCCAGCACTTCCTCCACCACCGCTTCCTGCCGCTCGCCGTCCCGGGACGCGTCGACCACCACCATCAGCAGGTCCGCATCCCGCACTTCGTCCAGGGTCGACGTGAACGCCGCCACCAGCGCGTGTGGCAGGCGGCGGACGAAGCCCACGGTGTCCACCAGGAGCACCGGCCCAAAGCCGGCCACATGCACGCGCCGCACCCCGGGGTCTACCGTCGCGAACAGCTGGTTTTCGACCAGCGCGTCCCGCCGGCTGAGCCGGCGGAACAGCGACGACTTGCCGACATTGGTGTATCCGACCAGTGCTACGGTGGGCACCAGCCCGGCCGCGCGCCGCTCCCGGCGTACCTGGCGTTCCCGGTCGACCCGCGCCAACTCATCGGCCAGCGCGGTCAGCCGCCGACGGACCCGGCGGCGGTCGACTTCCAACCGGGTTTCGCCCGGGCCCCGGGTGCCGATGCCGCCGCCGGTGCGGGACAACCCCTGCTGCCGCGCCGCGAGGCGCGGCAGCCGATAGGTGAGCTGCGCCATTTCCACCTGAAGCCGGCCTTCGCGACTGTTGGCCCGCCGACTGAAGATGTCGAGAATAAGCTCCGTGCGGTCAACCACCCGGCATCCGAACTCGGTCTCCCACTCGCGCGCCCAGCGCGGTGTGAGCTCGTCTGCCCAAACGACGAGGTCCAACCGGTCAGCGGCCACCCGGCCCCGCACGGCGTCCAACGTCCCGCGGCCCACGGGCCCGCCGCCCTCGCGGGGCTTGAGCCAGACATCGATCACCGCCGCTCCGGCGCTTCGCGCCAGCGCCGCCAACTCCGCCATGTCCTCCTCGGCCTGCGCCCGTGCCGCCCCCGCCCCCCGTTTGTCGTAACTCCCCAGCAGCAGTGCCCGCTCCGCGGGTTCTCCTGCGCCCATCTGGCCTTCCCTCCCCATCAGGCCCCTGCAAGCGTGGCCAGCAGCACCACGGCCGGCCCGCCCGCGGGGTCGAGCGCCAGCGCCTTCTGCGCATCGGCGCGGGCACGGCTCGGCGCATCAAGGGCCTGCTGCGCTTGGGCCGCGTCGTACCAAGGCTGCCACCACGACGGGCTCACGCGCTCGGCCGCGTGAAAGAAGCCGAGCGCCGCCGACGGCTGGTGCTCGGCCAACAGGAGCCGGCCCCATTCGTCGTAGGTCGCCCCCTGGGGCCCTCCCAGCACCTCCGCTCGCCGCAGATCGGTCTCAGCGGTGGTCCAGCGCGCGCCGTGGACTGCCACCGCCGCGAGGCCGTCCAGCGCCAGCCAATCCGTCGGATGGGCAGAAATCGCCTCCCCGTAAGCGGTCGCCGCCACACTCCACTGGCCGGCCTGCACGGCCAGCAGGCCCACATTGTTCTCCAGCGGGGCAGATCCCGGGCGCAGCCTGAGGGCATGGGCCGCAAGCGCGACCGCGCTCTGCGGGTGGCCCAGGGCATTCATGATCTGAGCAAGCCGGGTGTACGCGCCCGACGACCGCGGATTCCGCGCCACCACCTGTTCCTGGTCATACGCGGCGCGGATCAAATCAAAGCGCGCTCGCTGCCACCGCTGCAGTCCAGCGGCTGCGAACGCGCTCGGGGCAACGGGCGGGGTGACCCGCCCGCACCCCGCCAGGACGAGGGCCGCTCCGGCCAGTCCCAGCCACCAAGCTACTCGTGTGCGCAACGCTCACCATCCCAAAAACGCGCGGACCCGCGAATCCCGGAGGCATTCCGACATCCCGGGAGCCAGCACCAGCCGGTCCACCTCATCGGCCGCAATCCACCGGGCCGCCCGGGCATCCGTCCCCGCGCGGAGCGCCCCCGCGCCCGACCACTCGCAGGCGATGTCCACCACGATAAAGTGGCTGTCGATCCGGCCCTGGCCATTGGTTCGCCGCACCTCGCCGACAAACAGTGGCGCCCCGGCCGCCACGGTGAGGCCCGTCTCTTCGGCCGCCTCGCGCTCTGCGCCGCTTCCCAGTGTCTCAGCCCACTCCAGGTGCCCGCCGGGGAACGCCCATCGGCCACCGTAGGGCGCTTGCCCGCGGCGCACCAGCACCGTGCGCCCCCCGCCGTCGCGGATGACCGCCGCCACCCCTACCTCGGGGCGCTCGCGCTGCATCAACGGTGCTCGCCGCCGAACGGGGCCGTGGCCGTGTCGTAAATCGACAGCTCGTGTCCGTCGTCCCTGAGGCGCACACCAAACGCGAGCCCGCGCTCGGATAGCACCTGATTCAAAAATGTCACGACATGACTGGGTTCAAACGTTTCGAACCAGCGCGTGCCGAGCACGCGAAGCGCATCGTGGTCTGCCCGCACTTCGGTCATGACAACCCGCCTTTCGTGGCTCGCGTCGCGAGAAGACTGCCGCCCACGCCGATTATGGGATTTTCGCGCGGCAGCGTCCACCGGTTGGCCCGACAACCAGCAAACGCACAGCCGGTGTGCCCGGGCACCGGGCACACTAGGGCTGACGGCGCTAGCGGCCCCAAGAGCGCCGGCAGGGAGGTGGCGACCGTGGCCCAGTGGACGAGTGGTGCAACGTTGCTATCTGACCAGGTGCGCGACCGGTTCAAGTACGAAGTCGCCGGGGAGCTTGGCCTACTGGACGACATCGAGACCACGGGCTGGGCGGACATGCCCACGCGAGATCTCGGACGGATCGGCGGGGCCATTGGCGGCAACATGGTGAAGGTGCTGGTCCGCCATGCCGAAGAGGCCCTGGCCGCCCGGGCCGACACCCGGTAGCGCGATGAAGGGCCGGGCCGACCGGCCCTTCATTCCATCGCGGCCACCAACCCTCCGACGGCCCCAAAAAAAGCCCCCCCTGCCAGCCCGAGCCCCACCGAGCCCATCGACAGCCCGGTTTGGGCCCCCACCACGCTCCCCAGGATCGCCACCGTGAGCCCGCTGAACGTGCCGTTGAGCCCGGCTCCCGACTCCCGGCGGCGCCCGGCAAACCACCCGGCTCCGGTGCTCACCAGCATTCGGCCCACCCACAGCCCCACCGCCAGCGTTGACGTCGGCAGTGGGGTGCGGTCGAGCGTCACCGCCAGCCCCAGGGCCAGCAGGGCGGCCAGCACTAGCCCTGCCACCACACCGCGGCCCACGGCCCGGAGGCTCATCGCCATCCCTCCGGCGTACCTTACGCACCGGCGCGTCGGGCTAGAGCACGCCGCGCTAGGGCCGCCTTTCGTGCGGGGAGCCCTCCTTGGCCATCGCCCGCCGACCGCGATCCACCAGCCGCCGCACCATGTGTCCTCCCAAAGTGCCCACTTCCCGGGTGGTCATGTGGGCAAAGCCGCGTTCCGCGATGTCATCCCGTAAACCCAGGTCCTCGGCCACTTCGGACTTCAGTGAGCGGAGCGCCGCGCGCCTCGGGGCGGCGCCCAGCACCTCGGACGACCCCCGCGCCACGCGCCGCCGCTTCACGTGTGCATGTTTCATGGAGTGACTTCACCGCCTTCCCTGTTTGCCCCGAGCGTGCGTGCTCGCGGGCAAGCACTCCGTGCGGCTTAGCGTGTCCGGCCTTTCGGGCGTCATGCAGAAAACGCCCGCCGGCACCACGAGATTATCCATCGTGGCCAGCCCGGTGTGCGCATCCTGGGCAGTAAGGTCGATGGACAGGGGCGTCACCGAGACAAAGCCTGCCGCGATGGCCCCCACATCTGTTTCCGGCGCCTCCCTGGTCTCCTCCGCCATGCCGGCCATCAAGTACCAGTCCCGTCCGGCGGACGACGGCTGCCGCTGAAATTCGTTCAAATAGTGGCGCTCACCAAGCCGCGTGACGCGCAGCGCCGGCGGCGCCGTCGCTCCCAGCGGCGGCAGGTTCACGTTGTAAAACACCCCCCGGGGCAATGGCCGGTACGCGTGGTCTAGCCACCATGCCACAAAGGCCGCGGCTTCGGTCATGTGCGCCCCGCCCCGCTCGGCGAGGGACACGGCGACCGCCGGGGCCCCCATGAACGCTGCTTCCATGGCGGCCGACACGGTGCCACTGTAAAACACGTCGCGGCCAAGATTTGACCCGTGGTTGACGCCCGACAGCACCAGGTCGGGCGGGCCAGGCAGCAACTGCTCCAGGGCCAGTTTCACAGCGTCCACCGGCGTGCCTCCCACGGCAAAGCCCCGGATCCCGGGTCCCACCTCCCGCTCCGCCACCGAAATGCGCTGGGTCAGCGTGATGGAGTGGCCGCTGGCACTGCGATTGCCATCGGGTGCGACCACCACCACCTCGCCGCGTCCCCGCACGGCCGCGGCCAGCGACCGAATGCCCGGGGCGTCAATGCCGTCATCGTTAGTGACCAAAATCAACACGGCTTCACTCCCGTTCCCTCTCGCCTAATGCCCCGTGCTCCCATTTTGCGCAGGCGCCCCCTCGAAAGAGCGCGCGCGCCTCGGCGGCGGGCTTGCAGCGCCGGCAAACACGGCCACCTGCTCCAGCACCGTGGGGGTGTCCCCGATAACCAGGCGAGGGCCAGGAAGCGACTGCAGAAACGCCCGGCCGTACCGGGTCCCGCCGCCCTGCGCCCCGGCTCCGGCGGGAAGAATGCGGGGGTCGAGCACCACCACCGCCCCCCGGTCGGACTCGGTGCGCAACAGCCGCCCGAATCCCTGCCGAAACTTCAGGACTGCCTGTGGCAGCGAGCGGGCCCTGAAGGCGGATCGCCCACCCCGCGCCAGCACGTCGGCGCGCGCCTGCTCCAGCGGCTCCCCCGGGTACCCAAACGGCAACCGAGCCAACACCACCGCGGCCAAGGCAGGCCCGGGCACATCCACTCCCTCCCACAGGCCGCTGGTGCCGAGCAGCACGCTGGCCGGTTGCGCCTGCAGGTGGGTCGCCAGCTGGTGGGGGGTGCCGTTCGGCCCCTGCACCAGAAGGTCGATTCTGGCGCGGGTGAGGGGCGCGTCCAGGCGATCGGCCAGGACGCGGACGGCGGCGCGGCTCGTGACCAGCACCATCAGCCGGCCTCCGAGGCGCATCGCCAGCGCCTCGACAAAGTCCCCAACCCGCGCGAGGTGCCCGGGGTCGGCGGGCAGAGGAAAATCCGAGGCAATCGCTAGGATGGACTGCTCATGGGTGGCGAACGGCGACGGAAAGGGCGTGACGCGCGCATCGCGTGCGAGCCCGAGCTGATCCCCGAGGTAGTCGAAACGCCCCTCGGCCGTGAGAGTGGCGGACGTGAGCACCGTGCCGCCCGGCACCGCGCTCCAGAGCCGCTCGTGCAGCAGAGGGCCCGGGTTCAGCGGGGCGCGCCGAATCACCACCTGCGTCGCGGACGCATTCCACTCCCACCAGTCCACCCAGTCATCGCTGCGCTCGCGGAACGCCTGCAGGCCGACCGCCAGCTCTTGGAGTACGCGCTCCATTCTCCCCAACTGCACCCAGCGTGCGCTGCGCCCGTCGGCGCTGGGGTCGCCGCTGTCGGCATCGGCCACCGCGTCGGCCAACAGCCGCGCGGCCATCGCCAGGCTGTCGCCCGCGTCCTGTAGCAAGGCAGCCACCCCGCTTTCCTCGAGTGCCGCGGCCACGGGGGGCACGATGCGCACGGTCTCCACCCGGGATGCGCCGTTCGAAGCGGAATCGCCCGTCAGGCGGCGCCCCAGCTCCGCCAGGGCCGTGGCCGCCTGCTCCAGCAGCGCACTGTTGCCATAGAGCGACTCGCGCACGCGATCCGCCCGCGCCCCCAGGAGATCATGGCTCTTCCCCAGGATGCCAGTGGGCTTCGCCCATTCCGCCAGCAGGCGGGCGGACCGCACCAATTCCACCCGCAGGCCCAGCGCCTCGTCGGCAACCTCCGGCAGGTGGTGCGCCTCGTCCACGACCAGGTGCTGAAACTCCGGTAGGACTCCGCCCTGGGATGCGTGGGCCAGTAGCAGCGCATGGTTGGTCACCACCAGGTTCGCTCCCTCGGCTTGGCGGCGGCTTTTCCTCATGTAGCATGCGCCCGCATGCGGGCACCGGGCTCCCAGGCATGCGTCGGGATCGGCCGCCACCGCTTCCCACACCACCTGGGCGTCGGGAAGGCGGCCCCCCACCCACTCGTCCCGCTCGCCAGAATCCGTGTCGACCAGCCACACGATCAGGGAGGCGGCCGCCACGCGCTGCTCCCAATTCCACGCGATGTCCACCCCCCCGGTCTCTTCCTCAGCCTTCAGCAGGCAAAGATAACGTGCCCGGCCCTTGACCAGTGCACGCGGCACATCTTCCAGCCCCAGCGCCCGGAGCGCCTCGGGCACATCTTTCTGCCACAGCTGATCCTGCAGGGCCACGGTGTGCGTGGCCACGACCACGCGGCTTCCCTCGTAGGCCGCCTGCCGCACGGCGGGCATGAGATACGCGAGGCTCTTGCCCACCCCAGTCCCCGCCTCGGCCACCAGGGTAGCCGCGTTGGCCAGCGCCTCCTCGACGGCGTCGGCCATCGCCACCTGCCCGGGGCGGGACTGCCAGCCTGGGTGCAGCGCGGCCAGCACGCCCTCGGGGGCAAAGCACTCACGGATGGGGCCCATCTCCACCCCGCGCCGCCCTAGGGTCACCGCCGGTGCCTCGGCAACCCGCCGAAAGAGCGCCGCCTCGCTGCCCGCCCGTGCCGCCTCCCACCGCCACCAGCCGGCTTCCCCCGCCAAGATGTGCCGCAGGAGTCCGGCGGTGGTGGGACCCAGCTGGGCGAGCCGGCGGTGCACCGCGGCCATTACATGGTAGCAGGCGGCAACATCGGTACGGGCATCGTGGGACGTGCCCGGCACGGCCAGGTCCAGCGCCAACTCCGCAAGCTTGAAGTTGGCGCGCGCCGGAAACGCGATGCGCGCCCAGTCCCAGGTGTCCAAGCCTCCGGACAGACGAAGGCCGGCCTCCTCCAAGAATTTCAGGTCAAAGGCCACGTTGTGGCCGGCCACCGGGGTTGCCCCCACAAACGCTTGGAGTGCGGGTCCCACCGTGCTCCAGGGCGGCGCCGCCGCCACGGCGTCGGGGTCGAGCCGGGTCAGCCTCAGGATCTCGCGGGGAACGGGCGCCCGGGGGCACACCAGGCTGGAGGCGAACCGCAGCACCGGGTCCGGTGCCGCCGGATCGATCCGGAGCGCCGCCACCTGAATGATTTCGTCGCGGATCGGGTCCAGCCCGGTGGTTTCCAGATCGACAATCACAAGCGGGCGCGCCACCAAGTCGGCGGCCCGCGGCAGGTTCCATTCCGCCGGATCCCACGGCTCTATCGTCAGCGGCGCCTCGGCCCGGACGTCATCGGGGTGCTTGTTCTCCTGCCTCGGTTTCACAGTCGACGCCCCCATCACCACACTTTGATCGGCTCGCCACAAGCCACCTCCATCTAATTGTACCGTGACGCATGCCGGGTGGTCGCCGAGGCACCATACGGGAAGCGGCGAGCCGCGGGGCGCCCCAGAAAAACCTCACGGAGGGGAGGCGCGATATGGAGACCACCGACGCCGGGGACGAAGCCACCCTGACCGCCAGCTTTGGCGGGGTCGAGCAGGCAGAGCGTGCGGCGCAAGCACTGCGTGCCGCAGGCTTCGACATTGTGCAGGTGTCCGAGGGGGCCTTTGCCGCCGAGGCGCCGATGGGGGAACCGTGGGCGGAATGGGGCTGGCCCGGGTATCAGACGGGGGCCGGCGGGGACCATCCGCTGGGCATGGCTCGAAATGACGGCCCGCTGCTGCGCGCCGTCATCCCCGTCACCGACCGCCCGCGGGTCGTTCACATCATTGAGGCGGCCGGGGGGCGTCTCTAGCGATGGGCGCGCGGTCCCCGGCGCCCTGGGCGCGAAGGTACACGGGATTCGTCACCACAAACGGCACCCAGCGCCGCCCTAGGCGCCGCGCGGCCTCCACCCGCCACACGCCCGGCGCGTCGGCGGCTCCGGCCCACCGAACCCCTTCATGCCGCGCCACCACGGCGCCGTCGCGCAGCACGGCCAGCTGCACGGGGCACGGGCTCTCTACCGCAAGGGTGATGCCGGGCCGCCACGACCCCTCCTCCCCCATGGCCCACACCGTGTCGGCGAGGTGAGCCCAAAAGCGAAATCCTTTGGGAAACCCGCCGCCCTCGCCGCTCACACACTGCACACGGCCCGACGCCAGCGCCTCCATCAACAGCGCCCGGTCGGCCTGCCAGTCCCCTCCCCCCGACAGGGGCGCCGTCGTGAGCGCATGCGTGCGTACTGTGCGGAACGAGACCCGATAGGGAAATACCACGGCGCCCAGCGGGGGCCGCCCCACCACCACCGCGTGCGCATCGACGCCGGCCACGCCGACCACCCTCCGCCGCTGGCCCAGCGCGTCCCACAGCGCCAAAGTGGCGGGCGTGGGTCGCTCGCTCCCCCGATACGGGTGGCGGAGCGCCCCGATGCCGGTGGCTAGGCCGCGCACTCCCCGCATCCACTGGGACAGATGATTCCAAATCTCAAGTCCGGTGTAGGCATCCCCCGAGCGGTCCACCCACTGGTAGGACGGCAGCTTCAGCACGGGGTTGCCGGGATCGTCCGGATGGGCGACAAACCCAAGGTGCCCCTGGGCGGCCGCGGCGGCGGCGAACTGGCCAAATGGTAGCCGCCGGTCGGGCACGCCCGCGCCCCCGAGCGCGAGATAGTGATTTTGCGGCGGCGTCACCTCGACTCCCACGAGCAGTAACGAACGCCCCCAGTACCCTTCGCCGGGATCCCGCCGAGCGGCGTCCGTGTCATGGTCCGTCAGCCACAGCACATCCACGTTGGTGGCTTCGGCTGCGGCCATGATGTCCGCAACGCTCCCGCGGCCGTCGGAGAACCGCGAGTGCACATGCAACACCATGCTGGCTTCGTGCCACGCCGGCGTGCGGCTCACAAGCCTCCGGGGTCCATCCGGTGGACCGAGGTACCTGCCATGAAGCGGCCCCGACCTTCCGCCAAGACCCGGCCGCCGGGCTCCGCTAACGTCGCGCGCGCCGACACCACGTGATGCACCGGGGCCTCCGCCCATGCTTCGATCACGACCGACTCGCCGACCAGTACCGGTTGGCGATACCGCACCGTCAGCTCGACGGTCGCCGCATCCAGCGTGAACTGATGCCACACCGCATGCCACATCCCGTCGTCCAGGATGGCCGCAATCGTCCCACCGTGCGCCACCCCGGTGAATCCCTGGTAGCGCGCCGGCACCACCAGGCGGGCGTTCACCGGGCGAACCCCCTCCCACGTGACGCGCAGGCCCTCGGGGTGATCGGGGCCGCACACCCAACAGCGATTTTGGCGGGTGCCCTCCGCGCTCATGGCCGCGTGAGCTCCCGGGCTCGATTCATGCTTTCCCTCAGCACCGCGCTCTCGTCAAAGGTCGTGATGACCCCGTCGTCCAGGACCACCTGTCCGCCGATCACGGTATACCGCACGTCACTGGGCCCGGTCGCGTAAACCAGCGCCGACAGCGGATCCGCATGCGGTATGACATGAGGCGCCCACCAGCTGGCCACGGCCAAGTCGGCCCAGCGCCCCGCCGCCAGTACGCCACTGTCCCACCCGAGCGCACGCGCGCCGCCCCGGGTCGCCACGCGCAGCGCGTCGCGCGCCGAAAAGGCGGCCGGGTCGCCGGTGGCCGACTTCTGCAGCCAAGCGGTCAGTCGCATCTCCTGGAAGGGATCCAGGCGGTTCGTGCTGGCGGGGCCATCGGTGCCGAGGCCCACCGTGACCCCCGCCCGCTCCAGCGCGATAACGGGGGCCACCCCATTGCCCAGTTTGAGATTGGAGGTGGGGCAGTGGATCACCGCCGCCCCTGATGCCGCCAACCGTGCGATGTCTGCGTCCGTCAGGTACACCCCGTGCGCCACGACGGTCTCCGCGGTCAAGAGGCCGGCCTCGTCCGCCCACTCGATCGGCGATTGGCCAAGGCGGTCGTGCAGTTGACGCCCCTCTTCCTCGCTCTCGGCCAGGTGGATGTGAATGGCGAGCCCGTGCTGGCGCGCTGCCTCGGCAATCAACGCGGCCAGCGGCGCCTCCACCGTGTAGGGGGCGTGCGGCGCGAGCCAGCCGGAGACGCGGCCGCCGCGCGCGGCCAGCTCTCGGGCAATCGCCACCGCCTCCTCGACCGCGGCGATCCCGTCCGCCCCGCCGGCCAGGCCGCGCCCGACCACGGCCCGCATTCCGGAGGTTTCGGCCGCACGCACTACCGTGCGGGGGAAATAGTACATATCGGCGAATCCCACCACGCCGGCATGCAGCATCTCGGCGGCCGCCAACAGGGTCCCCACCTCTACGTCCTCTGGCGTCAGACGCCTTTCGATGGGCCAGATGTGGTTGGTGAGCCAGGGCATAAGGCGCGAGTCGTCGGCAAAGCCGCGCAACAGCGCCATGGCGGCATGGCCATGGCCGTTGACGAACCCGGGGAAGACCACCCCCTCACCCATCTCAATGCGCCGACCGACGGGCCGGCGCTCCGGCGGGCCAACGTACCGGATGACCCCATCGGCCCACACCACTTCGCCGGGGGCCCAGATCGTGCCGGCGCTGTCGCCCGTCACCACGTGACTCGCCACGACGCTCGTGGACGCAGCGCTCTCTGCCGCCGGTGCCACGCGGGCGCTCACGAAAAAGCCGCCAGGTAGGTGGCCTGCTCCGCGGTGAGCGCGTCGATGCGCACGCCGGATGCCGCCAGGCGCGCTTCGGCCACGGCACGGTCCACCTCGGGGTCCACCGTGTACAAACCCGCCGGACGGGCCTCGGCCGCCAGTCGCTCCAGCGTCAGCGCCTGGAGGCCGAAGGTGAGGTCCATGATTTCCACCGGATGTCCGTCGCCGCCCGCCAGGTTCACTAGCCGGCCATCGGCCAGCACCACGCGCCGCCGTCCGTCCGCCAGGCGATAGCTCATGACGTCCCTATCGCGGCCCGGCTCGGTGGCGACCGCCGATTGCTTTAGCCACCGCACGTCCACTTCCACGTCAAAATGGCCCGCATTTGCCAGCACCACGCCGTCGGGCATCGCTGCGAGATGCTCGGGGCGCACCACGTCGCGGCAGCCCGTGCATGTCACCACGAACTGGGCCACGCGGGCGGCGTCCGCCATGGGCATCACGCGGTGCCCGTCCATCAGCGCTTCATTGGCGCGGATGGCGTTGACCTCCGTCACGATGACCCGGGCCCCCAGGCCGCGGGCGCGCTCGGCCACGCCGCGCCCGCACCAACCGTAGCCCGCCACGACGACGGTGGCGCCGGCCACCGTGAGGTTGGTGTGGCGCAGAATCGCGTCCCAAGTGGACTGCCCCGTCCCGTACCGGTTGTCAAAGAGATGCTTCATGGCCGCGTCGTTGACCGCCACCATGGGAAACGGCAGCGCGCCAGCGGCCGTAAGCGCCCGAAGGCGCGTGACGCCCGTAGTGGTTTCCTCGGTGCCTCCGCGAACCCCTGCAGCCAGAGAGCGGCGCTCCCCCACCAGCCGAGCCACCAACTCGCTGCCGTCATCGACGATGAGCGTCGGCTCGATGTCCAGCACGCGATGGTGCAGCCGGTCATACTCCGCGTCCGACAGCCCGCGGCGCGCATGCACGCTCACACCGGTTTCCGCCAGCGCAGCCGCCACGTCATCCTGCGCCGACAGCGGATTGGAACTGGTAATGGCCACCTGGGCACCACCATCGGACAAGAGCCAGGCAAGCATGGCCGTCTTGGCCTCAAGGTGCAGCGACATCGCGATTCGCTGCCCTTTAAGCGGCCGCTCCCGCGCAAACCGCTCGCGGATGCCCGCCAGCACCGGCATATAGGCTTTCGCCCACTCTAACTTCCGCCGCCCCCAAGACACCTCTGACTCATTGGAATCGTGCGCCCCCGTCATCGTCACGCGTCACCACCTTCTGTCAGGTTGTTCGGGGCGGCGGGGCAGGAGCACGCGGCCCGTCCCGCTTCGGGCAGGGCATGGGACAGCAGGCGGGTCATTTCTCCCTGCTGGGCCGCCACCACGGTCGTCACTTCCTCATGGGTGAGCGGTTCGGCGGCCAGCCCTGCCCCCAAATTGGTCACGAGGCACACGGTCGCGTAGCACAACCCGAGCTCGCGGGCGAGCACGACTTCCGGCACACCCGTCATACCAACCACCGTGCCCCCCAGCCGCTGAAACGCGCGGATTTCCGCGGCGGTTTCGAAGCGCGGCCCCTCCGTGCATACGTACGTGCCGGATGGGGACAGGGTGATGCCGTCGCGCTCGGCCGCCGCCATGAGGGTACTCCGCCAGCCGGTGCAGTAGGGCGCCGTCATGTCGGTGTGGCGCACGCCCGGCAGCGGCGCCAGCGCCCCGTCGAAAAACGTGCGGACGCGCGATGCCGTGAAGTCCAAGAACTGATCCACCAGCACCAGCGTGCCGGGAGTGAGCGCTGGATCGAGCGACCCCACCGCGGCGGTGGCCAGCACCGCGCGGACGCCTTCCTGCCACAGCGCCCACAGGTTGGCCCGGTAGTTCACGCGGTGGGGCGGAACGCTGTGAGCCGCTCCGTGCCGGTTCAAGAACCAGAGCGGTCGCCCGCCGAGTTTTCCGCCGACGAGCGGCACGGTCCCGTAAGGCGTGTCCACCGCTTTGGTGTCCGTCGGCACAAACCCGTCGAGCCGCCGAGGGTCGTAGATGCCGGTGCCGCCAATCATCCCTACCGGCGCCGTCTCCCTTGCTGGCATAGGCACCCCTCTTTCTGGCGCACTCCAGCTGCGCCCCCCTTGCCGAACGCGCGCTGGCTCCTTGCCGCGGTGCGCCCCGCGGCGTCGGCCCCCATATCAGTCTATCTGTTCTTCTGCGGTTCGGAGTGGGGCGGGACGAACCGCACCCGCACCACCTCGGGACGCGCGCCGAAGCGCACCGGCAGTTCGGAGGTGCCCAGCCCGCGCGACACCACTAGGCTGCGGCCATCGGGCCATGCCACCAAGCCCATCGTCTGCCGCCGCGGCAGTCGGCTGTGGCGAAGGATCGGTCCAATGCCTGGCAGCGCCACCTGGCCGCCATGCGTGTGGCCGGCCAGCACCACATGGCATGGGCTGGCCTGGGGCGCAAGGATGGCGTCCGGCCGGTGGCTCAAAAGCACAGTGGGCCCGTCGGCTGGCGGGCGTGGCCATGCCGGGCGCCCGCGGCCCAGGTCGGGCACGCCCACCAGCCAAAGCCGCCGCCCCGCCGGGCTCTCGTAAAATTCCACGCGGTTGTCGAGCCGCACCCGAGCGGGTGGATCCCAGGGCGCAATGTCCAGCAGGCGGCGGCGGTAGTCGTGATTCCCCGACACAAACCGGGTGCGATCCACCGGTAGCCGCTCCAGCCACGCCACCAGGTGCGCGCGCCGGCGAGTCGGTGAATACAGGTCCCCCGTCACCGCGATGAGGTCCGCGTCAGAGAGCCAGCGCTGGACGTCGGCACGCCCAAACACCTGCACGCGCCCGTGCAGGTCGGAGAGCTGGATGATGGTAAACCCCGCCACGTCGGCCGGCCAGTCGGGATGCCATACCCGGTAGTCCACGGGCCGAATCCAAAAAGGCTCTATCAGAAATCCATAGGCGGCAGTTAAAACTGCCGCCAAAGATAGCCACGTCCACAGGGAAGACCACATCTGCTAGGCGAGGGGGCGCGGCTGGGTGCCGGCTGACAGCTCCGCATCAGAAAAATAAATGCGCATCTCTCGATCGGCCGAGGCTTCGCCATCCGAACCGTGCACCAAATTTTCCGTCATGGACAGGGCCCAGTCGCCCCGAATCGTGCCTGGGGCTGCCTTGGCGGGATCCGTGGCGCCCATCAGCCCCCGAACCACCGCGACCGCCTCGCGGCCCTCCCACACCATGGCCACGGCAGGGCCCGCCGTGATGAACTGCACCAGTTCCGGATAGAACGGCTTGTCCCGGTGCTCCGCGTAATGGCGCGCGGCCATCGCCGGTGACACCACCACCAGCTTCATGGCGACCAAGCTCAGCCCCTTGCGTTCGAGCCGCGCCACGATGCACCCCACCAAGCCCCGACGGACACCGTCGGGCTTGACCATCACAAATGTACGCGAGACGGACACCCCTCTCTCAGTTTCGGCTAACGGCAAGTCGGGGGCGCCCACCGGGCGCTCAGACGGCTGCGCGCTCGGCGTCCTTGCCCACCAGCACACCGCGTAAGGTTTCCGACGCGGTGAAGTGCTCCGCGCCGAACCGTTCGACAATGTACCGGCAGGCCTGCCAAGGGTCAACGCTGTCTCCGCAGGTAAACACGTCGACGGCAGCGTACCCGTGCTCGGGCCAAGTATGGATGGCCAAATGCGACTCCGAGATCACCACCACACCGCTCACCCCCTGCGGGCTGAACTTGTGAAAGGCCACCTCGCGAACCTCCGCGCCAGCATGCAGGGCCGCTTGCACCATGATGTCCTCCACCATGGCGATATCGTTCAAGATCCGCGCCTCGCAGCCGTGGACTTCCGCCAGGATGTGCCGTCCCAACGCGTTCATCGCATTACCAACCCCCTTTTGCCCCGTTTCATAGGAAATGGCGTCGTGTCGCCAGTGCTTGCGCGTCACCGGCCCGACGGCCATGCCCATTCTATCAAACC
>JAKARZ010000059.1 GCA_021828405.1 Bacillota bacterium | reverse complement strand
CCGACCAACCCGCGTTGGAGTCGAAACCAGTTGGGCATGTCGCACGCTCCTCCTCGGCGGCGAATCCTTGACGAGGTGCCTGACCAGCGACTCGGACGCCCACGGGAGTTCCTCGCTACTATAGTCGACTGACCAGGGAATGTCACGTTCCGGCAGACTGCTCCTGGCATGACCTGCCGAGAAAGCCAGTCGACCGTGATCACAATGGTTTTCGTAGACTGCATCCGGTCGTAATCCGTGCGCGCGATGCATCTTTCCGTGGGCCGAAAACGGGCGGTGAAACCGCCGCCTTAAATGGCCGTTTTGCGCCATTCCCGATCGGCCTACTGCCCGCGCCGCAAGGAAATCCTTTCGGCGCACAGGGCGCAAACAAAAAACGGCCCCGCTCCGTCGAGCGGGGCCGGGTTAGTGTTATTGGGCCGGGGCGGGGCTAGGGTGGAACCAATCGTAGATCGTGCGGGGAAAGCCGTCCAGGCAAGGTTAACCCATTGTCGCGGGGGACGCCTGGGGTGGACGCGACGGTGCGGGGCGTGCGAGCCGCCGATGCCGGGGATTGGACCCCTGACGAGGCGTGGGGGGCTCAGGGACCACGCGACGGCCAGGCGGCGGCGGACCGGGGGCACCCGGCCGGCGGAGCAGCGCGATGAGGGAGCCTACGCGATCTGCGCGATGAGCTCACGCGGAGGGGTCACCCAGTAGCGCTGGGCATCCGGCACCGTCAGACACGGGTGACGGTGCGGGAGGAGGGCGATCGCCAAGCGGGTCAGCGTGGTGACGTTGGCCGGCCCGTGCCCGGTGCGCATCGGGCTCGCGTCGGCGTGAAAGCGCACCTCTTCGATGGGAGGCATCGCCTCGATGGACCCGTGGGGGCGCGCCAGCGCTAGGAGATCGGCCGGGCGGGCTTCTTCGGGGTACCGGCGGGTCAGGAGGGAGACCGTCTCCCGGGTGGGAACCTCCGTGACGGTGCGGCGGTGCGTGTGGGGGTCAATCGGGCGGGGGGCCGCACCGTCCCCCGCGTGAGCCGGGCTGCCGGCTGGGCGTACGGGCACCCGATCCCGGGCGAGACCGGCCCCCCCGGAGTCGTGCGGGTGTCGATCCGGCCGTGGCCCTGCGCGGTCACCGTCTGCTGAGGGGGAAACATCCCCGGGCCGGCTGTGCGCCAGCCACGGGTGGAGACGCGGTGGGTTGGCGTTGACGGTCAGCAGATACTCTCCACCCCGGTCCCCAATGAGCGGGGCCGTGGTGGTCTGCGTCGGCAAGGCCTCCGCGGTGACGAGGGTGTCCTCGAGGGGCAGGGTGGCCAGCACGCGTTGGGCCCCCGGGATCTCGTTGTCTTTGTCCCCCCCATCGGCCTGGGCCACCCAATGCCAGAGCCGATGCCGCACCACGCCCACGAGGGGCCGCTGGGCCGCCGTGGCCGAGGCCGAAGGGCGCCGGGTCTTGCCGTCCAGCGCCAGGGGCCCCGTGCTCGGGAGCACCCGCGCCAGATAGGCGGCCACCGCCGGGGGGTCGGGGAGCGAAAGCAGCCCAAGCGCTGGCGTTGGGGGGGGGTGAGCCGCTGCGCCCATGGGCCGATGGCCCGGTACCCGGGCCTCCCGCCCATCAGACCCCGCACCGCGACCGCCAGCGTGGTCGCCAGCGGATGACGGCCCCCCCGCCGGTGGCGCCTCGCGGGGACGGCGGCCAGCGCCGCCACCGGCCCCTGGGGGCCGTCCAGCGGCCGCGGGTTGAGGTCCACCCGCGGGCCGCCGGCCAACAGCGCCGGCGTCAAACACTCTTGGCGCGAGCGCGAAGGCCTGGCGCCGCAACGGCCGCAGGTACACCCGCTTCGGCTGGTCCTGGGCGGTATCGCCCGGCGCCTGGCGGCGAAAGCCGGCGGTGTCCCCCCGATACGTAAACCCGGCACGGGCGTAGACGGTCCCGAGAAAGTGGGCCGGGTCCACGAAGGTCTCCCACGCCAACACCGGGTGGCTAGGTACCGCCTGCCCGTCCGCGCGGACGGCGCAAGTCCGCCCGAGCCCGTGGGACCCCAGGTTCGCGATCTGAAAGCGCGAGAGAATCACGCACCGCGCGTTATTGACCCCGTAGCGGAGGCGGTCGGCGCGTTGATCCGGTGTCCAGCCAATCGCGGCGTCCCGGACCCCTCCCTTCAGCGCCGCACGGGCAAAGCCCACGAGGGCCACCGGCTCGCCGTCCACCACCGCGACGTAGCGGAGTGCTTCGCCGACCAGCCGGGACCGGCCCAAATCATGATGACGGGCCAAGAGCCGGTCCCACGCGGCCGCGTCCTCGCGCCCCTCGACCAGATGCATGGTGACGCGGCGCACCGTCTCGGGCGCCGTGCGCGGGCGGGCCCGCGCGCCGTGACTGGGTGTTATGGTCCTGGCTTATCACCGTCGCCGCGAAAACGTCAGCCCCGCAGTGTCCATGGGTTCGTCCGCCACCTTCCGCCCCACTTTGGGTTAGCCCTGGTGGGGGAACGGCCGTCCCGGTCATGTCCAAGCGGAGCGCGAGCCGGCTTAGGGCTTTCTGCCAGACGCCACCACCGACAGGCCCGCGGCCCAGTCGAAGGTGCGTGCCTCGGCGAGCCACCGGCCGCGCGCGGCGGTGAGCCGCTCCAGCTCATCCCACTCCTCGGGAGAGAGGGCCGCCCCCACGAGGCTGTCCGCGCGAGCCTGGTGCCATTGCTGCACTTCGGCCGAGGTGGCAAGACTCCGATACGCTGCCCGCCCCTCGTGCCGACTGTCGTCAGGTGCCTCCGCGTAGCCCCAGGCGTTGAGCCGCCAGTCGCCGAGGTCCATCGACGCCAGGAGGCCAAAGAGGGCGGGAGTCGGCCAAGCGGTGTTGCCGAACCTCGCGTGCGGCCGGTGCATCCTGATACGGCTGCGGAGCTCCCAGTATCGCGCCGCGCCGTCGAACGCCTCCGAGCGGCCCGAGATGCTGTCCACCCCCCCAAACTCGATGCCGAACGGCCCCGTCACGGCTTCGGATACCGCGATGACGCCCCCGGCTCGACACGCCCTCCACATTTCGCGGAGCGCCGATTCGGGGTCAGTGAGGACCCCGATGCCCGTGTAGCTCAGCACGGCATCGAATGACCCTGCCGGAAAGGGGAGGGCGTAGACATCCCCCACCACGTACTCCACGCCGCGCGCGCCGCTTCGCTCGGCCTGGCGCCGAGCATAGGCCACAAATTCTGGGTCCAAGTCCAGCCCGACGACGGTGCCGGGAGCTATGCCGACGGCGAAATACGGCGCCAGCGTTCCCGGGCCCGACGCCACTTCCAGGACCCTCATCCCGGGCACCAGGCCAAAGTAGCTGAGCAGCAACGGGCGCCACTCGGGGCGAAAGCGCAGCGCTCGGCTCTGCTCCAAACTCTCGATGGACTGAACCTGCGCCCACGAAAACACTGCGGACATTCTTCTGCTCCTTTTATGCCACAACTCCGCGACCCGATCCGCCAATGCGCGGCGCTGAACCGGAGCGGTACAAGAATCGGGCCCGGAAAGCCTGTGCATTACCATATATAAGGAATAAAGCGGTATTTTACTTGTTCCTGGTATTCCTTATAGCCGGACAGCTCCGCCGCCAGGGTGCGTTCCTCTTGGATGGCCCGCCAGGCCAGTGCTGCGGGGATGGATGCGCTGACCGCGAGTCCAATCCACGATCCCAAAAGCAGCGCGGCGCCGACCACGAGCAGCGTCCCCGCTGAGTACATGGGGTGGCGGAGCCAGCGATACGGGCCGGTCGTTACCACTGTCTGTCCACGCTCTCGCTGAAGGCGTACCACCGGGGAGAGATAGGAGTTCGCCCGGAAGGTCGCGAAGAGCAGTACATAGGACAGCAGCAGCACCGCCAGTCCAGCCGCATGGACGGCCAGCGGCATGTGAGACCAGTGGAAGCGGACGGCGTCCAGTGCCATCAGGGCGAGCCAGGCCAACATGAGGAGATTTATCAAGGGGAAAAACACTTTGTCCCACGACACCTGACCGCGGAAGCCGCCGGCGGTCAGTCGCTCGTAAAGCAAGTCGGGGTTGTGAACCCACAGCCATCGGGCCAAAAGCAGCACGAAACCGAAAAAGGTGGCCAGAAACACCCACCCCGCCGCCCACGCGATGGTGCCCGCGGCGCCAAACAACACCGACCCTATCACGACGAAGGCCCCAGCCAACTGCCAGGCCAAAAGCTTCCCATGTCCCACCGCAAGTCCCCGCTCCCATTTTACCGTGGATCCGCCCGGGTAACCACTCGGACAGCCCCGAGTGGCTGCGCGCTGCCAGGCCGTCCGGCCGTATGCGAGCGAAAGCGACGAGCGTTGCCGCATCGGTCCCTGGACACACCCCCAGCAAAGCCTTATGCTAAGACTACGTAGTCTCTTCTCGTGGCTCCGCAGGGAGGGGGGTGATGTCCCCAACGCTGACGAATCGCGACAGCGCTCTCAAGGCCGGGGTGTCGCAAAGCCCCCGTGTCGCGTGTCCTGCGTGGAAATCCTCGCGTGCGAGCGTCGGCTCGCCAGCAAGTCCTGGCGGTGCTCGCCGCCATTGGCTACACGCCGAACTGGCTGTCCTGATGCGTGGCATTCCCATGGACGTGGTGGTGGACAACCTGGCCAACCCGTTCTACCAGAAGCTGTCGGCCGGCCTGGCGGCGGAAGTGAGTCGGCGCCAGCAACGCCTCATGGTGTGGGTCGGCGCCGACATGGGCAACCCGCGGCCATCGAAGCAATCAACGAGCACGTGGTGGGTGGGTTGGTTTCCGCGTCCGCGACTCGGCGGCGCTGGAAGCGGCCACCAGAGCCAGGGCCCCTGGGTGTTGCTGACCCGGGCGGCGCCGCATCGCGCTGGTCGGAGGCCCCGCGGGTGCCTGCGCGGGTTTCACCGCAGGTGTGAAAGCGGCGGGGCGGCTCCAGTCTCCACGGTGGACGGCCAGTTGTCCTACGATGGGGCCTACGAGGCGGCCATGGCACTTTTGGCACGGGAGCTATGGCTGGTGGTGGCCGACCTGATGGCGTTCGCCGTGCTGGACGCGGCTCGCGCGCAAGGCATGGCGGTTCCGGGCGATCTGTGGGTGGTGAGCTTCAATGGGGTCGAGATGCCGAGATGGTCGTCCTACGACCTCGCCATGGCTATTCAGCCCTTAGGCGGCATGGTGTCGGCGGCGGTGGACCTCTTGCTCCGCCGCGTCGCGGAGCCCCTCGGGAGCCCATCTGCCGCCAGATGGACGCTCCCACCATCATCCGGGGATCCACGGCCCATGCGCCGTGGATGGTAGGCGGTTTGAACGCTTTCCAAGAATCAGTGTCCCACTAGGCATGGCGAAGATCGACGGAGGAGGCTTGCGGGATGGAATCTCGGAATTGGATCGGCGGGGAGTGGGTGACGCCTCAGGGCGAGACCATGGGGGTGTGGGATCCGTCACAGCGATCGGAGCAGGTGGGTGTCTTGCACTTGTCGGAGGCCGACGAGATGGCACGGGCATGCGACGCGGCACACAAGGCGGCTCGCGGGTGGGCCGCCACACCGCTTGCCGCGCGCGGGGAGCATCTCCGCCGATTGGCGGACGTGGTGGAGGCCCACCAGGCGGAGCTCGCGGAGCTGGGCAGCCGTGAGATGGGCAAGCCCATCACGGAGATGGTCGGGGAAGTTGCCCGAGGCGTGCAGATCCTGCGGTACTACGCCGGGGAGGGCATGCGGGCGGTGGGCAGCGTCATCCCTCACAGCCAGCCCCAGGTTCTGCAGTACACGACCCGAGTGCCGCTCGGGGTGGTGGGGGTGATCACGCCGTGGAACTTTCCCGTCGCGATTCCGCTGTGGAAGGTCGCCCCGGCCCTGATCTGCGGAAACACGGTGGTGTGGAAGCCGGCCGAGGACGCTTCGCTGACGGCCATGCGGCTGACGGAACTGCTGGCGGCGGGCGGGCTGCCTGCCGGTGCGCTCAACCTGGTGATTGGCCGCGGCTCGCGGGTGGGCCAGTGGATGGTGGAGGAGGGCGCCGTCGACGGGATAAGCTTCACGGGCTCGGCGGCCACCGGCATGGGGGTGGCGTCCCAGGCCGCGCGGCGCAACATCAAATGCCAGGTGGAGATGGGCGGCAAGAACGCGGCGGTGGTGTTGGCGGACGCCAATCTGGCGCTGGCCGTGCCTGCCATCGTCAGCGGGGCATTCCGGTCGGCGGGCCAAAAATGCACGGCCACCAGCCGTATCATCGTGGACGGCGCGATTTTCCCCGCCTTCGAGCAGGCGCTTGCGGCTGCCATGGCCGCAGTGCGGGTGGGTGCCGCGCGGGATCCCCAGACCTACGTGGGGCCGGTGGCCTCTCTGAACCAGTTCCGGAAGGTGACGGGCTATGAGGCGCGCGCAAGAAGGGCGCGCACGATCGCGGCGGCGCCGCAGGACGGCGTCGATTGGGAGGCCGGCTACTACGTGCGCCCGACGGTGGTGGCCGATGTCGCGGCCGACGATGTGCTGGTGCAGGACGAAATCTTTGGCCCGCTGGCGGTGGCGCTCCCCGCGCGCGACTTCGACGAGGCGGTGGCGCTGTGCAATCAGACGGTGTATGGCCTCAGCGCCGCCGTCTTCACCGCCAACTTAGCGCAAGGGCTGGCGTTCATGGAGCAGGCCGCGGTGGGAATGGTGCGGGTGAACCAGGAAACCGCCGGCGTGGAGTATGCCGCCCCGTTTGGCGGCATGAAGCAGTCGAGCACGCACAGCCGGGAGCAGGGGTCGGCTGCGCTCGACTTCTACTCCGAGACGAAAACGTGCGCCGTGTACTACGGGCCTTAGCCGCGGGCGGCATGCCTCGCCCCGCCGTGACATGAGGTCCCGTCTCCACCGACGCTCGCGAATACATGTGCCAACTCCGCTGTCAGGAGGCGACAGCCGTCGCGATCACTCGGCGTGATCTGAAATCGTTCTTGTTTAAGGACGGAACAGTTGGATTCGTGGTAGAAAGGAACGGAGTTCGACGTAGGGCCGTGCATTGAGAAAGGCGGATGAAGTGGGGTACCCTCCGCAGAACCTGACCACCTCCACCACGGTACAAGTGTCGCCGAGAAACATCCTGGTGGCGTATCTGCTGTGGTTCTTCTTGGGACAACTGGGCGTGCATCGTTTCTACCTGGGGCGCATTGGCTCGGGCATCGCGCAATTGCTGCTCGGTGTCGTGGGATACGTTCTGCTGGCCGTGCTGGGGCTTGGCCTGATTTTCTTGATACCTCTCTGGATTTGGCTGTTGGTGGACCTCTTCCTCATTCCCGGGATGGCGGGGCCGGCGATGTTGACCACCACGGTCACGTCCACGGTGACCCCCACGCTTTCCTCGGTGGGCGCCGCCGACACAGCGACGTCACCCCCTGATCCGGTCTCTCCTCCGCCCGGCGCAGAGTAGCGTTTGCCGAGGGCAGCCCGGAAGCCTGCACGACTCTTGTGCCCCTCCTTGCGGGAGGGGCACTCGCTATGTAAGCGAGGTGAACACCTCGGGCCATGCGCGAAGAAGTCATGGTGGGGACGCCCTCCCGGACGCGGCGCATGGGCGGCAGCAACGGACGAGATCCCGTTTGAGCCGGGACACCCTGAGAGGGGTCGGAGTCCGTCGCGGCGAAAGCCGGCGCCACGGTCGGAACTCGTGGAAGCCATGGTGCTGAGGTCCGGGATGTTGTACGGGGGCCATAGGGCCAGGAGAGCCCGGAAAAGGCGCAATCGGGTCCTCCGGTAGAACCCCACGGCTTTAGCCGTGGGAGTGCGTCAGGGGCATCTTACGCAGCGGACCAGCTCGCGCAAGATGGCCCGCGCGCGTGAGGAGGACCTTCCGATGATGTGGCAGGCGCGGGGGGGAACGCCCCCGCCACAGTGTGCTGGCGGCGTTTCGGGCCCGGTGTGGCGCAGAACTCCCGGGGTGGATGGGCTTGCACGGGAGGCGGGGGACAGGCCGCAGATCCAGGGGGACGCTTCGAAGCACTCGGCGAGGGCGCCAGCGCAAGGTCACGGTGCCATCGCCCGTCGGCGCTGCCCAGCTTACACCGCCTGTCCGCCGCTCAGAACCTGTTCCGCCCAAGGCGCCAGGAATACGTTCTCGGCCTCCTGCAACTGCCTCCCCAGCTCGGCAGGCCCAGGGTCGAGCGTCTCTTCCGGCTCCGGGACGCTGTGCGGCGGAAGCTCGCCGTCCGCTACGTCTCGGTAAAGGAGCGTGTAGATCCAGTGAGGGTGTAGAGCCCAGCCCTGGCGGAGCTCGTGCACCACCCCCTTTTGACGACTGGGGCTGGGGTCACGCTGCCAGCGGAGGTAGGCCAGGACCGGATCCCAGGTTCGCGTCCAATAAGGAAGCTCGGCTAGGTCTCGGAGACACACGTCCGGACCGGCGGCCAAGAGGGCCTGAAGCAGTTGGCCGCGGAGGGCGAGCGTCGGGCGGGCAACTTGCTCCGCCAACTCGACAGTACGGACTGCGGCGTCACGCGCTTGCACATCATTGCCCTCTTGGCGCCAAAGCCATGCCTGCCGGAGCCAAAAGCGCGCCAATAGTCCTTGCGCCCCCATGCTCTCGGCCAAGCGGATGGCTTGCCCAATGGCCTGACATCCCTCGACCGTCCACCCCGAGGAATAGGCGGGTAGGCTGATGGCGAACAGCGCCCACGCCCCGGCCGTCCGATACCCGCTATTGGTCGCGGCGTCGAGGGACGCGGCGGCACACGTCAGGGCCTCGGACCAGAGGGCGACCCTCGTGTACTGGGCCGCCAGGTTGCCCAGAATGGAGCAAACGTTCCGACGGTACCCCCACGACTGCGCCAGCCTCAAGGCGTGACGCAGGCTGTCGATGGCTTCCCGCGTCTGACCGGATCCGCCGTGGGCGTTGCCAACATTTTGCAGAAGGGTCAGCACACCGACCTTGTCCTGCACCCCATCCAGCAAGTCCATCGCCGCGTGATACTGCTCGATGGCTTCGTTGTAACGCCCCTGCTCGTTGGCCACCGTCCCCAGCAGGTTCAGCGCCTGGGCAGCCAGGCCGGAGTGTGCCAGTTGAACGGCACGGCGATAAAGCCGGTGGGCCGTTGCCGCGCACCCCTCCAGGTCGCCTGCCTCATACTGCATGCCCGCGAGGCGCTCCCAGAGCGCCAACTGACCCTCGCCGTCGCCGTGCTGGCGTGCCAGACTGGCTGCCGCCTCCAGCCACTTGATGGCCTCGTCGAACCGTCCCTGGTGCTCGTAGGCCTGGGCCCGGAGAATAGACAGCTTCACGTACTGCGGCAGCAGGCCGCGATCCAGGGCTTCGCCGGCGCCAAGGTCGGCAACGGCTAGGCACTCCGCCATGCGCCCCAATTGCAGCAGCCAGTCAGCCAGCCGCGCTTGCGCTGGCACCCTAACGTCTGGCTCGAGCAGGGGCAAGGCAGTCTCCAGGGCGTGCACGGCCATCTCCAAGTCTCCGCTCCGACGCGCCGCCTCCTCCGCCGCCAGCCACGTGGCAACCGCCCGATCCACCAGCCCCGCAGCCCGATAGTGGGTGGCACCATCAAAGAGGCGCCGCGGGTCGCTGCTGTCTTCAACCAGGCCATTTGCGATGCGGGCGTGGTGGGCGCGCCGTCGCATCGGCGGAATGGCGGCCACGATAATTTCGCGCAGGCGCTCGTGTCCGAGCTGGAGCCCTAACCCGTCGCTTACCTCTCGAACAAAGCCTGCATCCGTCAGATGTGCCAAGTCGCGCCAGACGAGTTCGACACCTCGGCCGTCTGCCAAGATGAGGTGCTGCAGGGGCACCGTATCCGTGCCGAGCAGCGCCAGCCGCTCGAGCACCTGCTGAGCCGAAGGCCGCAGGTGTTTCAGTCGCCACAGGACCGCTTGCGCCAAGTCCCCCTGATCCGCGTCCGGCGCCTTGCCTGCCTGGACCGCGGTCACAAGCTCCAGTGCGTGTAGGGGATTGCCGCCGGACAGAGCCACAATCAATGATTCGGTGTCCGCACCCGCCCCTGCCATCAGTCCACGGACCAACTGGTGGGTATCCGATGGGGGGAGCGGTGGCATCTGCAGGAAGGTCAGGCGTCCAGCTTCCGACCACAACTCGGCCACCGCGGCGGCCTTTTGGCGCGCGGACTCTGTCTGGTTGGGTCGAGCGGTCAGCACAAACAGCGTATGCGGCGTCAGCG
>JAKARZ010000058.1 GCA_021828405.1 Bacillota bacterium | reverse complement strand
TCATCCGGACGTCGCCGCCATCGCCACGAGCGTTGAGAAATTCTTGGCCCATGTGACCACGGTCCCGGAGGAAGTTCGGAGTCGGCTCTGTGCGTAACCTACCGTTCATGACGCGCACCTATATAGGAAAAACAGTGATGCTGGACCCAGCGCACTCAGAAGGGCTCCGGCGAGCAATTGTCCCACGATACCGGCGGATGTTCGCGCGCTGGACAGGAGGCCCGTCGCCCGCGGCAACCGTGCCTTTTCCATCAACTGCTGCATGAACGCAAACGCCGCCGGAGTGAAAACACTTCCCGCTACGCGACTCACGATAACGATGACGACGATGAGGGCGAGGTCCAAGTGGTGCGTGGCCGCTAAGGCAAAGAGCGCGAAAGCCATTGCGGCGCGAACCATGTCTGTCGCCACCAGCGTCCGACGGTGTCGCCATCGGTCCACGTAGACGCCGGCAAAGATCATGGCCAGACCCGCGGCCTCTCCCACGGCGGCCACCAAGCCCAGTGCCGCGCGACTGTGAGTGAGCGATAGGACCAGCCACACCAATGCCAACCCGGTTAGTTGGTTGCCGACCGTGGACACCCACTGTCCAGCGACGAGAATGCCGAACGCGGGGCTCTCGTGAACCAAAGCCGTCAAGGAGACAGACTGAGGCGCCACGCTCCCGGATGATTCGGTGCTCATTGCTGGGCCGTCCTCTCCCATCCATTTCTCAATCCAACCGCAGTCGACGATCCAAACTCGACCACACCCCCGACGGGGTGTCCGCCCACGTGGAGCTCCTCAAAATCCCCCCGTCTATCGGTTGGACTGGGACCGCCTCGGCGCAGGCACCGTCGCGGCTCTGTGACGTGGGCCGAGTCGGGCGTGTGGGACGGGCCGGTTAGTGGCCGTCGTCACGAGCGTACACACCGACGGCCCAGCACGTCGAAATGAGCGGGTTGCACGCTGCCGCGGATAGCTGCAAGACTGCAGGTGCCATGCCCTTCGCGCGCGATTCAGCGCTGGCGGCGGGTGAGCCGGCGCGCCGCATGCCGAGCGGTCACGCGCCACAGCCAGGCGCGGACGGGATCAATCATCAGCAGCGCCCCAGCCAGTCCTGTTCCGGGCCCCGGCATAATGAGCAGCAGGGCCGCCACCATCACCCCCAAGAGATCCGGCGCATCCACGAGATCCACCGTCCCCTGGCGCCAGCGGGCCTGCCGCCCCAGCCACCAGCGGCGGATGCCCACGAACGCCATGCCGATGCCTACGAGCCAGGACAGCCAGCTGACCGTGAACGCCGATCCGTATCCCCACCAATGAGCCAGCAGGAAAAACAGCGCGATCTCGGCTGCTGGAATCAGGGCCAGAATGCCCAGTACTTTGCTCACCACGCCGCCAGGCCTCCGCCCCCATGTTGTGCATTGGTGACCCATCGTATCGAATCGGAGGCTGTTTGGGCATCTCCATGGCGAGTTCACGCATTCTCTGTCGCGCAGATGGTGGCCGCTCGTCGAGATGCCGGGATTCTAACAGATTTTCCGCCGGCCGGGTGCACCCGGCTACGGGGGCACCCCGCCTGGGCTTGCGGTCATCGCCCACACCGCCACCAGCGCTAGGAGGGCCGCTTGGAACACCAGCGGCGCCTCGGGCCGCAGGCGATACAGCAGGGCGCCCGGGAATGGGGCCAGCGCCCCCGCTGTTTCGGCCGCCAGATTCAGGACGCCATAGGCCGTCCCCGCCTCGGGCGCACGCACTGCGCGGCCCACCGCGACCCCCGTGAGCAGGTGGCTGCCGCCGCCCAGCCCTCGCACCCCGGCTGCGCCCACCTGGACCCACAAAATCCGCGGCCAGCCAAACAGGCCCACGATGCCCACCATGCTGAAGCTCACCCCAAGACCCAGGGTGAATGGAAGCCCCACCCGCTCCGCCAGCCGACCCCAGAGGGGGCCCGTGGCGGCGCCCACCAGCAGCGCAAGGCCCGACACGAGCCCGATCGTCTCGACCGAGAGCCCGCCAACGGTGCGCCAGAACGGCACCACATAGGGCCCGGCCAAGCCGCCAGCCAGCGCCAGCGCCGCCGTCAGCGCAATCCAGCGATAGAGGCGCGGGCGGCCCCGCCAGCTGAATGGGTGGGGTGGTCCCGTCGACGGGCCCCGGTCGATGGGCCACACAATGATCGTCGACGCGAAAAAGATAATCCCCGATAGGTAAAACACGGGATGGAAGCCGGCGCGCGCCACGATGAAGCCTCCGGCTGCAGGCCCCAGCACGGCCCCGATGGCGAACGCCCCCATCACCACGTTGTAGGCCAGTGCCAAGCGCTTCCCCGCCTCCACCTGGATGTACGCCTGAGCCGCCGGGGTCGAGAACGACGTGCCGAAGTACAGCAGCACGCCCAGGGCCAGCCACTGCCAGTGAGGCGCCCAGGCAAAGAGGAAGGGTGCAGGTACCGCCAACGCCCATCCCCAACGGATCAGCCATCGGCGGTCGTACTGGTCGGCGCAGAATCCCCCGGGCAGCGCGCTGGCGGCGGTCACGACGCCTGCCAGCGTCGCCAGCCAGCCAATCGCCAGCGCCGACCCTCCCAGTTTCTCCACGTACAGCGGCCAGAGGGTCCCGTACAGGCCGAAGCCCAGCCCCCACAGCCCCATGGCGGCAGCCAGCCGCACCACGTTGGGGCTGAGCCCCCACCACTTCACCGCCACCCGGCGGCTCCACCTGTCGCCATGCCGAACCATACGCGACGCCCCGTCGACTCAACCCTACGTCTTGGTGCCGCCAGTCGGAAGCGCCGGCCCTGGCGGCGAGGCCACCATCCCTTCGGCGGCCCACCGGCCGGATTCCTGACTCGCCCGGTGCGGCGGCGCTTTATGCGCCCCCGGGCCGGCGTCCGCATACCGTACAGCAGTTCCGGCTCCGGTCAGGCCCGGAAAGCCGGGCAGAGAGGAGGGAACCGCGTGCGTCGCCGACTGCTAAAGTCCAAAATTCACCGCGCCACCGTGGTGCTGGGCGACCTGCACTACGAAGGCAGCCTCACGCTGGGCCACGCCCTGATGGCGGCCGCCGATTTGGTGCCCTACGAGTTCGTCCACATCACGAACATCAACAGCGGCGCCCACTGGGTGACCTATGCGCTAGAGGACCCGGACCACCCGGAGATGGTGTGCATGAACGGCACCGCCGCCCGCCACTTCCTCCCCGGCGACCCCATCATCGTCCTGGCCTACGCGGACGTGGAGGATCGGGAGGCCAGAGCCCACCACCCCCGCACGGTGCATGTCGATGGTCAGAACCGCGTGGTCCGGGTCGAGTGATGTCTCCGACAGCGGCCCTCATCGGGCCGGGCCGTCGGCCCACCGCGCGATGACGAACCAGTCCCGATCCTCCGCGAGCTTGGAAAACTCGGGGCCAACCGGCGCCTGGTATTTGGCCTGCGGCCGGGCGTAGGGGGCCGAAGGACTCTCCAAGGCGTGAAACACCAATTGCGCCACCCGCACCCCCGGGTACAGGTAAACCGGCGTGTCGGCCAGATTGGCCAACTCCAGCGTCAGGGATCCCCGGTACCCCGGCTGCACCATGATGGCGGTGGCCACCATGAGGCCGAGCCGCCCCCATGATGAGCGGCCAATCACATAGGCCATGAGGTCTCCGGGCAACGACAGGTATTCCAGCGTGGCCCCCAGCACCAACTGGTTCGGGTGGAGAATCATGCGGTCGCCCACCTCGACCCGCACGCGTTCCTGAAAGTCGCTCACCGTGTCCCCGGCGAGGGGGTCGATGGGGCCGCGCGCCGAGCGCTTCAGCAGGATGAAGTCCGTGCCCAGCCGAACGTCCAAGCTGCCACTCTGCACCTGGGTGGTTGACAGCAGCGGCGTCACCACCAGTCGGCGGTCGGCGCCCGGCTCGCGCATTCGCGCCCACAGGTCGTCCTCACCCAGCACCAAGTGCCCCACCGCCTTCCCCGAGTGTGGCGCTTGCTTCTTCGAGCGCCCGCCAGCGCCGCAGCAACGTGCTAGCCTCAATCGCTTTGACGGCCAGCGCCTCAAGGCCCGTGTGCCCCGCCGCCTGTAGCTCCGCCAGTGCCGCCACGATGGCGCCCCGCCCCATGGGCGGCGCCTCGGGCGGCCAATGGGGCGGCAGCGCGGCCAACAGGCAACGGCACGCCTCCTCCTGGTCCGCAGCGGTGCCTTCCGCCAGCCGCTCGAGGACGACGGCCTCCTCCGAGTGGCCCGCCACCGCCTCGCGGGCCCATTGCGCGAGCGGCACCGGATTGTCCGCATCGGGCGCGCTAAATCCGATTAGGGCCCCGTCGGGGGTCCGAAGCACCTCGGCGCGTCCGGTGGCGATGAAAGCCCAGGTGGTGTTGGGGGGCTCAAGCCACCGCCGGACCACGGCCGCCGCGGTGCCGCCCGGCCGCTGGGCCCCGATGAGCCAATGCGCCGTGTCGGGTCCCGGGACCACCTGCGCCAGCAGCCGGGCGGCGGGAGCCGCCACCGCATGACGCTCGCGCTCCCACCAAAGCCGCCAATCTTCCTGTGTCGCCAAGAAACCCTCCCGTGCGCACATCTGTCTTGTCTTTGGGCTGGCTGCCGGCGGCCAAACTCGCCGCCGTCCGCGCTGACGCGCCAGCATTTAGTGTACCTGTCTCTGGCGGACATGTCGCTGCCGCCGCCACGTTGCGTGCTGCCTGCGATGGGCCAGATGTGGGCACGCGCACCGTGGCCCTATCCCCTGAGCCATTCGGGCAGGGCGCCGACCTCCAAGGGAAACAGCCGGCCAAAGCTTTCCACAAGCGCCGTGAGCGCCGGGTTGGCATGGCCCTCGACGGGGAGGATGAGCGAGGTGACCCGGCTCATGGGAGCGAGGTCGGCCACGGGAATGACCGCCAGGGCGCCCGCGCGCACGTCTTCCTCCACCACCGAGAGGGGCATGAACGCCGCCCCCAATCCGAGCCGCACCATGGAGCGCACCCCCTCGTGCGTGTTGAATTCCATCATGACGCGGAGCAGCATCCCCTGGCGCTCCAACATGCCATCGACGAACGACCGAAACCAGGACGGAGCCTGATAAGACACGAAGCTCAGGTCCGCCAGCTGCGCGAGCGGAAGCGGCTTGGGCCAGCGAGCGGCGGTGGCCGGTGCCGCCACCAGCACCACGTCATCCTGGGCCAGCGGCAGCGACACGATGGCCGGATGCATGATGGGCACGGTGACCACCGCGAGGTCCACCCCGTGGGACAGGACGCGGTCCACATTGTCCTGCACTTCGCCGGTCTCCACATGCACCTGCACCGCCGGATAGTGCCGCCCAAAGTGGGCCAGCACGCGCGGCAGCACGGTGGTGCTGACCATGCTGACCGCTCCGAGCCGGACCGTGCCATGGCCGGGCCGATCAAGGTTCGCCACCTCGTCCTCCGCCTGCTCCACCAGCGCCGTGATGCGGCGGGCGTAGCCGTACAAGAGCTCGCCCGCCGGCGTCAGATGCAGCCGGCGCCCGCGGCGCCACAGCAGTTTGCAGTCAAGTTCCCGCTCCAACCCCGACAGTTGCTTGGTCACGGCCGGCTGGGTCAGGGCCAGTTGCAGGGCGGCCCGCGTAAGACTCCCGGTTTCCACTACGCGCGTGAATGTGCGGAGCTGCTGAAGCTGCATCGCTACCTCCTTACTCTTCGCGGAGTCTGGGCATCTTTCCAGAGACCAGGCATCGGGTTCCCTAGAATAACTTAGCGGAATACCCGCGATAACGGACTGTCATTTTATATCCTGCCGGGATGCGGCTACTATGGTAGTCGGCGTAGTCGGGGTCGTCGGGGTAGACCGCCCACGGGGACGAGAGCCGACAGAACCCCGGGTCAGGGTGTCCAAGTTGGCCGATCGGACGGCAACCGCGGCCAGAAGTTTTTGGGGGAGGCGCTGACAGATGGCGGGGACTCGTGGTGTGGCATGGAAAATTGGTGGGGATCAGGGCGAGGGAATCGATTCCACCGGCGACGCACTGGCCACGGTGGCTAATCGGATGGGCTACTACGTTTACGGGTACAAAAGTTTTTCGTCGCGCATTAAGGGGGGGCACACCAACTACAAGGTGCGCGTGGCCACGCTTCCCGTGGAAGCCACCACCGACACCACCGATGTGCTGGTGGCCCTGAACCAGGAAACCATCGACAGGAACATCGCAGAGCTGCCCTTCGGTGGGCTGGTGCTGGCGGACGCGGCCTTTCACGCCGTGCTCCCAAGTGACCGGGCCGGGGTGCACCTCATTGAGCTGCCGCTCACGCAGATCGCCAAGGATCTGGGCTCCGTCCTCATGCGCAACATGGTGGCGGTAGGCGCCTCGGCGGCCCTTATGAACCTGCCCCTCGAGCCCTTTCAGGACTACGTCGCGCGCCGCTTCGGCTCCAAGGGCCCCGCGGTCGTGGGACCCAACCAGGCGGCGGTGCAGCGCGGATACGACCAAATTCGGGCGGAGGCCGGCCACCTGACCCAGATTCGGCTCGGCGAGCCGCATCCGGGCGACCGCCTCGTGATCACCGGCAACGACGCCTTGGCGCTGGGTGCGCTGGCGGGTGGCTGCCGCATCATGGCCGCGTACCCCATCACCCCGGCCTCCGATGTCATGGAGGCTCTCATCAAGTGGATGCCGCTGGTGGGCGGCGTCGTGGTGCAGTCCGAGGACGAGATTGCGGCCATCAACTTGGTGATTGGGGCCGGTTTCACCGGCGCCCGCGCCATGACCGCCACATCGGGGCCAGGCTTTTCGCTGATGCAGGAGGCGCTGGGGCTGGCGTCGATGACCGAGACGCCGGTGGTGGTGGCCGACGTCCAGCGCAGCGGCCCGTCCACGGGCATGCCCACCAAGCAGGAGCAGTCCGACCTGATGCAAATGTTGAATGGCACCCACGGCGAGTCACCACGCATTGTGCTCGCGCCCAGCTCTATTCCGGAGGCTTTTGCCGACGGAATGGACGCGTTTAACTTGGCCGAGCAGTACCAGTGCCCGGTGCTCATTGCGTCTGACTTGTCGCTCGGCCTCTGGACGCAGAGCGTCGAGCGGTCGGTCTTGGATCGCACCCGCGTCCCGATCGTGCGGGGCCCGATGGTCACCGAGCGCGATCTTGAGGACGTGCCGCCTGGCCAGTTCAAGCGCTATGCGCTGACCGAGTCAGGCGTGTCGCCGCGCTCCCTCCCCGGCATGAAGCACGGCCAGTTCCTGGCCACCGGGGTGGAGCATGCCGAGTCCGGCAAAGTGAGCGAGGATCCGGCCAACCGCGCCCAGATGATGCAGAAGCGGTTTCGCAAGCTGCAAGGATTCACGCGGGAGTCGGTGAAGCACGAGGGGCCGGCCGACGCGGACGTGACACTGGTGGCCGTCGGCTCCACGGTGGGCATCCTGCGGGAGGCGCAGGGGATTCTGGAGGCGGAGGGCCACCGGGTGGGGCTGGTGTGGTTGCGTGTGCTGGCACCGTTTCCCACGCGGGCCGTCACCGAAGCGCTGGCCGGCTCGCGCCATGTGCTGGTGGTGGAGCAGAACGCCACCGGCCAGGTGCTGAGCCTCATGCGGACCCACGGGATTGGCCACGAGCCCCGCTTTCACAGCTTTCTTAAATACGACGGCGTGCCGTTCACCCCAGGCGAAGTGGTGCGGCAGGCCGCGGTCGTCCTAGACTTGGCGGAGGTGTTGTAGATGGCCACCCTGGCAGATTTCAAAACCAGTGAAAAGTCTTGGTGGTGTCCGGGGTGCGGTGACTTCGGCGTGCTGGCCGCCCTGCAGAAGTCCCTGGTGGCGCTGGACCTGGCTCCGGAAAAGCTCGCCATCGTCGCGGGCATCGGGTGCTCGGGCAAGATTGGCAACTACGTCAATGGGTACAACCTTCACGTGGTGCACGGGCGCGTCCTGCCGTCGGCCATGGGCGTCAAGCTCGCGAATCGGGATCTGACGGTCATCGGCACGGGCGGCGACGGGGACGCCTACGCCATTGGCATGGGCCACTTCATGCACGCGCTGCGGCGCAACGTGAACCTCACGTACCTGGTGATGGACAATCACATCTACGGCCTCACGAAGGGCCAGTACTCCCCGACGTCGGGCAGGGGCTTCAAAACCAAAACCTCGCCGGCGGGAAACATCGAGACCCCGGTGCATCCGCTCACCACGGCCGTGGCCGGGGGCGCCACGTTTGTGGCGCAAGGATTCTCCGGCTGGCAGCCGCAATTAGCTGAGCTGATCCAGGCGGGCATCCAGCACCCGGGATTTGCGCTCATCAACGTCATTTCCCCGTGCGTGACCTACAACAAGGTCAACACGTACGACTGGTACAAGCGGAACCTAACCAACCTGGCCAGCGACGAGGCGTACGACCCAACCGATCAGGTTGCCGCGATGACCAAGCTCAGCGTCACCGACGAGCTGGTCACGGGCCTGATTTACCGGGACCCCACGTCCGTGCCGTACGAAGACCGGGTGGCCCACCTAGCCAAAGAGCCGCTGGCGTACCAGGATGCTCCGGTCGACCAGGTCGTGTGGGACAAAATCCTCAGCCAGCTCGACTGAGCGCCCCGTTCGACACCCCCGCCTCCACACCAGTGGAGGCGGGTTTATCTTGACAATCGCAGCACCTGCCCAGGAACCGGAACGTTTGATGGGCATCAAGTCCCCGATCCCTCTCTACTGTGGTTCCGCCGCCTGGCCGGGTAGCGGCAGGCGTGCCGAAACGCCCACGATCCGAGGACGGGTGGTGCCCCGGTGGGCCCCGGCTTGGAGGTGCGCCCCGCAGAACGATCGGCGTAGCGCACCGGGATGACGCCCCGCACGTCTGGGGCTCGCGGCTTCGTCGGGGAGTCGTTCTGGTACGTGGCCTCGGTCGAGACGGAATGGGCCTCCCTGGTGAGTGGGCAGGAACCGCCGGGAGGGTGCGGGCGCGCGATCAGTAGATCGGGTGGAGCCGGGCTCAGCAAGACACGGCTGAAGGTCGTGGGGAATACGGCCCGGTTCTTCATACGGCCGGCGGTCCACGTGCCGCGCTGGTCCGCGAAAACGTTCGCCCCAAACCAGCGCTCCGCCGGGGCTGGACGGCGGTTTATGGCCCCCCGTCCTGCTGGCCAACCCCTTTGTCGATCGCGCGCGATTCCCCGAGACGAACTATCGGGCGGCGGGATGGGAATGCTTGGGTACGACGTGCGCCGTCGCGGACCGGCACCGGCACGATGTCCCGCACGGCCAGCCCCAACAGGTCTCGGTCTGCGGCCGCAGATGCCACGCCGTGATGCGGGGCAGCCGCCGGTTCGTGAGGTTCGACCCCAGCGCCGGCGAGATCTCCACCCCGTAGAGGTCAGCCAGTTCGCTCGAATGTCCCGCGTGCTCATCCCCCGGGCACACAGGACGACAATGGGGTCCTCGATGCCGACCCTCGGGGCCTTGGGGGGGGGGCAGCACCACGACGGGGGTGACGCTCCCCGCGCGGTCGCGGGGGATCGCCAGGGCCCCGTCGCCGTATTCCGTGGTTCCCGGCTTGGGATGCCGCGGGTGGCGGCGGTTCGGGGTCGCTGGGGGCCAGCCTGGTGGTTGGAATAGCCCAACGGTCTCCACCTCGCCGTCCCGCGTCGCCGGCAACGTCTCGCCAAACAGCTCTTTCAGCGCCCGCTCGATGTCTTCAGGGGACCGGACGTCATGGGTCGCGATGACGTCGCGCGCTCGTGCGTCAAGATACTCATGGGAAGCCTCCTCGCGGTAAACGCCAGGATGTGGGATCTGGGAGTTTACACAATCCACGCTACACTCCTCGGTGGCTGCTCGGCACATTGTGTCGCGCGCTTTGGCAGGCTCGCGATGGCCGGACCTTGTTCCGGCAACGATGGCTAGCTCGGCGAACCGAAGTCGGTCATGGTGCGTCTCCCTGATGAACCGATCTGGCGGGACTGCAGGGGGGGGTACCGATGGACGTCACAGCCGAAGCCGTGCGACAGCGTTATGGACGGCGGAGGTGACGCGGGTGCCCGCACGCAGCGACCCGTGTCCCTGGAGGAGCAGTGGTCATTGTGGCTCCGGTTCTTGCCCCCCGGGTGGCAGGATGCCGCCTGGACCCAGGGGGCCATGACCCGCTTGCGGGCGATTGCGTCTGCCGAGGCTTTCCTGCGCTTGATCCTGGTGTACGCCTGGAATGATTGGTCGCTCTAGACCACCGCAGCGCCGCCGCCGGGCCGGCGTGGCCACGTTGTCGGATGTGGCTTTGCTGAAACGCGTCCGCCAGGCCCCCGCCTGGCTGGGCGCTCTCTTGGATCAGGGGTTTCGCGCCCGGGGTGGGGGACCGGCCGTGACCAGTCGCTTCCGATTGATCCTCACCGATGGCCGTACGATGCAACGCCCGGGGAGCCCCGGGACGACCTGGCGGCTCCACGCCCAATGGAACCTTGGTA
>JAKARZ010000014.1 GCA_021828405.1 Bacillota bacterium | reverse complement strand
CGGCCGGCGGCGTTGGCGGGCGACGCGGGGCGGCACGTGGGGTAGCCCTCCCCGCGGCCAAAGCTGAGAGAGGTTCAGGTCACCGACCCGCATGGCCCCCCAACACCGAAAGGCCCAGCGGGCCGGCCAGCGCATGACCGCGCGTCCGGCATCGGATCGGCGCGGGTAGGTCGTACGACACGCACGGCCACGTACTACAATGAGGTATGCAGCATAGCGCACCGGACACCGCCGTCGCGCCCTACATCCCGTTGAGCCGGGCCACCGCCCGGGCTCTGGCCGCCTGGACCGGCCGCCTCGACCCGCCGGGGAGCGCCTTGGTGGGAGCCGAGGCCGGCGACGATCCGGTGCCCGGGGCGCGAGCCTGCCCGCTGCCGGGCTCCTGGGCGGCAACGCGCCGGTGGTGGTGGGTGGAGGACCCCGCCGCCGTATCGCGCTGGGCGGACGCACACGGGCGGCAGTGCGGCCGCCGTTGGCCACGGCCGTGGGCGCTAGAGGACGCGTCGCGGGTGCTTGGCGATCGCACCCACACCATGGGCATCGTGAATGCGACGCCCGATTCGTTTTCGGACGGGGGCGCCTTGGTGGAGGCGGCCGACGGGGTTAAGGCCGTGCGCGCCTTGAGGTCCGCCGGGCTGGACTGGGTGGACCTGGGTGGGGAGTCGACCCGGCCGGGGCACGGTCCGGTCGACGATGCCACCGAGTGGGCACGCGTGGGTCCCGTCCTCGAGGGGCTGCTGCCCGAAGAGCGCCGGGTCCTGTCGCTGGACACGCGGCATCCGGCGGTGGGAGCCCGTGCCCTCGAACGTGGGGTGTCCGTGATCAATGACGTGTCGTGCCTCGCGGATCCTGCGTGGCCGGCGCTGTTGGCCGGGGCGCGCTGCGGCTATGTGCTGATGTACAATCGGCCCGACCCGGGGGGACGCCTGGACTGGGTGGACGTCCTCGGGCGCCTTGGGGCCACCCTCGATCGCCTTTTGGCCGCCGGCGTGGCGCTCAAGCGGGTCATCCTGGATCCCGGGATCGGGTTTGCGTACGGGGGAGCGGACAACGTGGCGATGCTAAACAATCTGGGGCTGCTGCGGGTGTTTGACCGCCCTGTCCTGGCGGGGCCGAGCCGCAAGCGCTTTCTCGGGCATGTGACCGGCCGCCCGGTGGTCGATCGGGATCGCGCGTCGGCGATTGCCGCGTTTGTTGCGGCCCGGTCCGGCGCCGACATGGTGCGCATGCACGACCCGGCGGCGGCGCTGGATGCGGCGCGGATGGCCGACGCCTTGGGGCATGGCGGTGAGTGACCGCCTGTACCTGACCGACCTCTACTTCATGGCGCGCCATGGGGTGCTGGACGAAGAGCAAGCGCGTCCGCAGCGCTTCAGCGTCGACCTGGCGCTGATGCTGGACCTCGCTCCCGCGGGCCGCACCGACCGGCTGGCGGAGTCGGTGGACTACCGGTGGATGTGGTCGGTGGCGCGCGACGTGATGCTGGGGCCGCCGCGCCAACTGCTCGAGGCGCTTGCGCACGAGATCGCGTCGCGCCTGTTGGTGCCGCCCGTGCAGGAGGTGCGCGTGGCGGTCAAGAAGCTGGATCCGCCCCTGCCGGACATGGGCGGCGTTGCCGGTGCCGAGGTGACTCGCCATGCCTAGCGCCGTCGTGGGTCTGGGTGCCAATCTGGGGGACGCGCGGGGGACCCTCCAGGCGGCGGTCCGCGAGCTCCAAGCGCACTATGGCTCGGTGGAAGCCGCATCACTCTACGAGTCGGCGCCGGTGGGAGGGGGCCCGCAGCCCTTGTATCTCAACAGCGCCGTCAAGCTGGGGGTCAGGGGCCCGGACACCCCCCAGGCGCTTCTCGGCCGGTGCCTCGCCATCGAGCACGCCCTGGGCCGCCAGCGCACCGGGGAGGTCAATGCCGCCCGTCCGGTGGATGTGGACCTCTGGTGGTACGACGGACAGACCGTCCATACGGACAGCTTGGTGCTTCCGCATCCGCGGGCGCACCTCAGGCGATTTGTGCTGCTCCCCTGGCGCGAGCTCATGCCGGGACTGGTCCTTGGCGGCCGGACCCTGGACGCTTGGCTGCGTGACACCGAAGGCCAACGAGTGCGCTGGGTGGAGGGGCCCTCCTGGCCATGGACCAGCCCTTAAGCAAGAGCGACCCCCGCCGCCAGGAGGTGCTGGCCACCTGGCGGGCAGCGGGCTTGTTCGTGCGCGAGGAGTCGGACCGCTGGGTGGTGGTGGATGGACCCGGCTGGCAGACCCGAAGCCGCGTGCTGGCCGCCGTGGCCAAGGTCGCATCCCCCTGGCCGTGGAGGTGGGGGGTCCGCCAGGTGGTGTCCACCACCATGACGGTGGCGCGGCGGGAGCTGACCCGGCGCCCGGGGCCTGTCGCGGTAATGGCGGACCGCCAGACACACGGCCGGGGCCGGCGGGGGCGTCGCTGGGAATCCGTGGCGGGGTCCGGGCTGCACCTATCTTTGGCTTGGCATCCGGGTCCCGAGCTGGTGCCATCGGGGGCGCTCACCCTCAGGGTGGGCCTGGCCGCGGCCCGGGCGGCCGAGCGCGTGACCGGGGTGCGGCTCTCGCTCAAGTGGCCCAACGACGGACTTCACCAGGGGGAGAAGATCATGGGCGTCCTGTGCGAGGGGGGCACCTATCCCACCCCGTGGGTCGTGGCCGGCATTGGGATGAACGTCAATGGCACCCCAGCCGCAGGGGTGGAGGGCGCGACCAGCCTCGCGGCCATCACGGGCCGGCCGTGGCCCCGGGCCGCTCTGGCCGCCGCCATCGCCGCCGAGACCGCCTCGGTGATGCAAAGCGGGGATGATTCATGGTTCTGGGAGTACCAGGCGCGCTCGCGCGGGGTCACCCTGGGTCGGCGCGTGCGCGTCATCGGGGGCGGGAGCCCGGACTGGGAGGGACAGGCCGAATCTGTGGACGCCACCGGGGCGCTCTGGGTGCGGCGCGACGACGGAGCGCTGGTCGGAGTGACCGCAGGGGAGGTCAGCATCCGAGCGGCAGGGAAGGACCGGGGTCAGTCGATGCCGCCCGCCCCCGGCTCGTCGTGAGCCGGGGTCTTGGTCGAGCGTTCGGGCGAGCCATCGGCTTATGCAAACGGAGCTCGACTCGATTCTGTGGCGCGGCGCGGACCACCGACAGCCCGGTGTCCTCGGCCGGGTTCCGCTCGGGCGGCAATCCTGCCCGCCGCCTCTCCGGGCAGCCGCCGCGTGTCAGCAGAAAGCCGCGCTGGCCCTCTACCCGGCCGTCGCCGCGGCCGCTTGCGCCACCTGGTCCCACAGTGCGGTGAGGCGGTCGGTGCGCGCCGCCCACGACCGCTCGCGCGCCACCGCCCATCCGGCCTCTTGACGTGTGAGCGCAAATTGGCCCGACCGCACGTCGGCCAGCGCGCGCTGGGCCTCGGCCACGAACCGGGGGGGTGGAGCCAGGTAAAGGATTTCCGAGTACTCCTGCATCGCCTCCAGGGGGGTGGCCACCAGGGGCTTGCCTGCGGCCATGCACTCGTAAAGCTTTAAGGGATTGCAAGCCAGCGACCGCGGGCTCTCTGTGCGCGGCAAGAGGCACACTTCCATGTTGGCCACCACCTGGGGAAGTTCTCGGTGTGCCACCGGGCCCAGGTACTCCACGTTGGGAAGCTGCAGCAGCTCGCCCAGGCCCGCCAACCCCTCGGGGCGGAAGGGACCGACCAGCGCCATGCGCTCAGTGGGGCAGGCCCGGGCCAGGTCCGCCATCAAGCGGCAGTCTATCCAGTCGGTGAAGTTGCCGAAAAAGCCAAAGGTCCAGCGGGGAGCTTGTGGTGCTGGCACGCGCCAATGGTCGGGGTCCACGTACTGGCCCAGAGGCACGACGCGGGGATCGGTGCCGAGGTACCGGTCGGTCGCGGGCGAGATCGAGAGAAGCAGCGACGCGCGTGCCTGCACGGCGTCGTGGTCGGCCCGGTTGGCCATGGTCGGGTCGCAGGCGTCCTCCAGCACCTGATACAGCAGGAAGTCCGGCATCAGGAGCTGGTCCAGCACCCGCATCAGTGCGGCGGAGTACGACTGCCCGTACAGCGTCAGCGGCGCGTGGCGGATGGCCGCGTAAAATTCGGCCGGGGTGGCGGGCTTTTCGACGATGTTGTGGCCGTCTGCGGAGGGCACGAGGTGGTGCGCACCTAAAGAGCCGCCCTCGGCCAATGACCAGTCTAAGGGGTGCTGGGGATACCACGGATCCAGGAACCAGATGTCAAAGTCACCGCGGTGCGCCCAGATGCGGGCGGTGTGCCGAAACGAGTCCACCAGCTTGTCGTCGCGCCAGCCAAAGATCGCCATCAGCAGCATCACCCCTCGCTCGGCCGGGGCGGCGGTTACGAACTCCGACATGCTTTGCCTCCTTGGGACGCGAGCCTCGCCCAGGCCGCCGTGGCGGCGGCAGGTTCGTCGGGCCGCCTTCTCAGCGGCCTGAGCGTCGCGCTGGCCACCGCCCGCGCCACGTCGCGCGGTGTCTCGGCGGGCAGCACCGGCATGGCGGAGGCACGCCCATCGACTCGGCCGATGACCGGAATGCCCCAGTCCGCCAGGTCATCCTGCCACCACTGCACCCAGGGATGCCCCAAAGCGTCCCGATGGGGCGGCACCACCACGGCCCGCCACGTGGGCAACTCCCCCAGCAGCAAGGGGGCGGGCGGCAGTGAGGCATAGCGCCCGCCCAACGCACGCCAGTACACGCCTCCCACGGCCGCCAGCACCTTTACAAAGGCCTGATCCTCCGGTGTGTTCTCGACAAGCACCGGCACGACGGGTCGGCCGCTCCGGTCCAGGCCGTCCGGCACGGAGAGCGGCAGCTCGCGGTGGGGAGACACTTGGAGCAGGGCGGCCAGCTGTCCCGCATCCCACAGGCAGCCGTTGTCCAGGCACTGCCGGTGATGCCACGGCCCGTCGCCGTCCGCCAGCGCAACCGCCTGCGGCACACGTCCCCGCAAGAATTCGATGACCGAGCCGGGCCGCGAGCGCCGCGCCCCGGCCACCATCAGGTCCGGCGGCGCCGTCCCCAGCGAGAGGGCCTGCCAGCGCACGGAGTGGGCGGCTGCCCATGGGCCGGCGATGCGGCTAAAGAGGTCGGCGTCGCTCACCGGCGGATTGGGCGGGATCGTCACCTCCACGGTGCCCGCGGTAGGTGCAAAGTACAGACCCGCCCATCCGCGGCGCGCGGCCAGCAACAGCAGGCGCTTCACGTCCAGGTCGGCTACCGCGTCCCATGGGCCCGAGCCCACCACGATCAGCATGCTGGGCTCCGGATCAGGGGTCGCGGTGCCAGGCGCCGGGGCAGTGTTGTCAGGCACGCCGTTGAACAGCTCCCTTGAGTTCCGGGTCGCCGCACTTAGAGTGCGGGCCGAGACGCGTGCAGCCAAAGATCGCCGCGCCTGCTGCTGGTGATGCTACGGGGCCCTCGGCGGATGGTCAACTTACAAGTGCGCATTCCCAAGCGCGCTGGGTGAAGGCGGCTATTTGCGGCGGGCGGCCCACACGAGCCCGGCGAGGGCGGCCAGCATGAGCACGATGGCGACACCCTGCAGCACGAGCGCCCACGACGTGTTGACCTGACTCAGCAACCCGTCCGCCAGGCCAAACACCGCGATGGCAATGAGATACTGCCAGACGCGCCGCAGATATGGCCCCAGGTTGATGGGGCCTTCCCCGTTCACGGCTCGACGCCCTCGGCGGAGAGCTGGCGCACTAGGTCCGCCATTTCGAGCGCCACTGCGGCCGCTTCCGCCCCTTTGTTTCCGGCTTTTCCCCCCGCGCGGTCGCGCGCCTGCTCCATCGTGTCGCAGGTGAGCACGCCGAAAACCACCGGGGCTCGGCTTTTCCCGGCCAACTCGGCCAGCCGGGCCGCCGTGTTGGCAGCCACGTAGTCGAAGTGGGGGGTGTCGCCCCGAATGATGGCCCCCAGACACACGATGCCCGCGTAGCCGCGGGTCAGGAGGTGCTCCACCGCGACGGCCAGCTCCAGGGCGCCTGGTACCTCCACCACATCGATGGCGCCCGGGTCAACCCCCTGGCGCTCCCAGTAGTCTCGCGCGCCGGACTCCAGCGCCGCCGTCACCTGCCGATTGAAGCGACTCACCACCAGAACAAATCGGTCCTCGGGCTGGGCCATTAGGCGTCCCTGAAACCGTGCCATAGCTCACCCCTCACTCCGCCGCCCGGCGCCCGCTAGAGCCAGTGGCCCATCTGGTCACGCTTCGTGGCCAGATACGCCGCATTGGTGTCGCGGGGTGCGACCTGAATAGGCACTCGTTCGACAATCCTGAGGCCGTATCCTGCCAGCGCGTAGTATTTGCTGGGGTTGTTGGTCAAGAGCCGCAGCTCCCGCACCCCAAGGTCGGACAGAATCTGGGATCCCACGCCATAGTCCCGCATGTCCGCCGGAAAGCCCAGCGCCACGTTGGCGGCCACGGTGTCCATGCCCTGGTCCTGCAGCGCGTACGCGCGGATCTTATTGCCGAGCCCAATGCCCCGGCCCTCCTGGCGCATGTACAGCACCACGCCTCGGCCCTCCGCCTCGATTTGGCTGAGGGCGGCGTCCAATTGTTCGCCGCAGTCGCACCGCGCCGAGCCAAACACGTCGCCCGTGAGGCACTCCGAGTGCACGCGGACCAACACCGGGCGGCCGTCGGCCACATCCCCCTTGATGACCGCCAAGTGCGTGAGGTCGGTCGCAGGCTCGTGATACGCCCGCGCGGTAAAGAAGCCGTACCGCGTAGGCAATTGGCTCTCGGCACCGCGAACAAACAATTGCTCGTGCTGCAGTCGATACCGAATCAGGTCTGCGATGTGTAGCACCGGCACTTGGTGCTGCTGGGCAAACTGCCGGAGTTCGGGCGCGCGCATCATGGTGCCGTCTGCCCGCAGGATCTCGCACACGATGCCCGCCGGGGCCCGCCCCGCCAATTGGGCCAGGTCAACAGCCGCCTCGGTGTGGCCCGGGCGGCGCAGCACGCCCCCTTCCCGTGCGCGCAGGGGGAAGATGTGCCCCGGGCGCACCAGGTCCCGAGGCCCGGCGGCCGGATCGATGAGCACCTGGATGGTGCGGGCGCGGTCGGCCGCGGAAATTCCCGTGGTGACACCGTGCTGGGCGTCTACGGACACGGTGAAGGCGGTTCGCATGGAATCCTGCGGCGTCGCCACCATCTGGGGCAGGTCCAATTGCTCCAGGCGCGCGGCGGTCATGGGGACGCAAATGAGGCCTCGGCCGTGCTGCGCCATGAAGTTGATGGCGGAAGGCGTGACGGCATCCGCCGCCATCACCAGGTCGCCTTCGTTTTCGCGCTCCTGGTCATCGAGTACCACCGCCATCTTTCCCTGGCGAATGGCGTCCACCGCAGCGATGACCGCGGCAATGCTAGCTTCCATGTCGGCATCTGACGGAGAGGCCGCCCCGACTGCGGCTTTGCTGGGGTTGGCTGTTGCACTCATGAGGGCACCTCCTCGGGAATGCGGTTCAGGGCGTACTTGCCCATCAGGTCGTACTCGAGATTGACGCGCTGGCCGGGGGCCAACTCTCCCAGCGTCGTGTGGGAGCGCGTGTGGGGAATGAGGGCCACCGTGAATCCTCGGGGCGTCAGCCCGGTGACGGTGAGCGACACCCCGTTCACGGCAATGGAGCCTTTGTCGACCACCAGCGACCGGCCGCTGGCAGGGAGGGCGCATTCCACCTGCCTGGTCTCGCCGTCACCCAGTCGCCCAACGTCAAGCACCACCGCAACCGCGTCGACGTGTCCGGTGACCACGTGGCCGCCCAGCCGGTCCCCTAGCCGGAGCGGCCGCTCCAGGTTGACCCGGTCGCCCGCCGCCAGGTCGGGCAGGGACAGATTCGTCACGCCCATCGTGACCGGGGTGACGTCCGCCTCAAACGCGCTGGCCGTTTGGCTCACGACCGTCAGGCAGCACCCGCTGACGGCAATGCTGTCCCCGACGGCCAGTTCGGCAGCCAGCGGCGTGGCGACGCGGAGGCGTGCGCCGTCGGCGGTGGGGGCAAAGGCCGCCACCTCTCCGATAGCTTCCACTAGCCCGGTAAACATGTGGCGACCAACTCCTTCCACGAAGCTTCAAAGTATGCGTCAGAGCGCACGTCCACGCCGAGCCGCGTGACGCGGGGGGGCGTCAGGCGCGGCGCCGCCCTGAGCGCCCCGATCCCTGGACCGCCCACCGGCCCCGGCGCGGGGCCCCCCAGCACCAAGGGCGCCCAGTAGGTGCGCCAGGCATCGGCCAGGCCTGCGGCGATAAACGCCGCGTGCACCGTCGGCCCCCCTTCGACTAGCACGGTGTACAAGCTGCGCTGCCCGAGGTCCGCCAGGACCGCTTTCAGATCCACCTGCCCGGGCTCACTCTCATCCACCTGAACCACCTCTCCGCCGCGGGAAAACACCCGCCGCTCAAATTGGGGACTTGTGCCATGGCCCGTGTACACCAGCGTGGGTGCGCTGGACGCCCGCGCTGTGTCGTGGTCCAGCACCCGGGCGGTCTCGGGGAGCCGCCCGGTGCTGTCCAGCACCACCCGCACAGGGTCCCGGCCCCCCCGAACGCCCCGGCAGGTGAGCGCCGGGTCGTCGGCCAACACCGTCCCAATGCCCACCAGAATGGCGTCAACGGCGTTGCGCAACCGGTGCACGTCCGCCAGCGCGGCGGCGCCGGTGAGGTACTTGGACTCGGCGGTCACGCTCGCCACCTTGCCGTCGGCGGACACGGCGCTCTTCAGCACCACCCAGGGTCGGCGGCGCACCGTCCACGACAGGTACCCCACGTTTTGGGCCAGCGCGGCTTCGGCCCCGTCACCGACCTCGACCGCCACACCCGCCGCCTGCAGCACCTTGCCGCCGCCGGCGGCCGGGGCGCGGGGATCGGGCAGGGCATACACCACGCGGGACAGTCCGGCCGCCAGGATGGCGTCGGTGCACGGCGGGGTCCGGCCCGTATGCCGGCATGGCTCGAGCGTGACGTAGAGCGTGCCGCCGCAGGCTGCCGGGCCCGCCTCGGCCAGTGCCAGCGCCTCGGCGTGCGGCTGTCCCGCGCGGTGATGGTACCCCCGGCCGACAATCCGACCGCCGGCGCTCACAATGACCGCACCCACCAGTGGGTTCGGATGGGTGCGGCCGACGGCGCGGCGCGCCAGACTGAGCGCTTCTCGCATCGGGACACTGGCCACTCGCACTACCCCCACAAAAAAAGTTCCCCCGCTCTTCGGGGGAACCAAAGGAAGAGGCGCCCTCAACGGGCCGCCACCTTCTCCCATCCAGACTGTACTGTCGGTACCGGATTCTCACCGGTTCCTGCCGATTGGCTCGCGGACTTGGCGCTTATGCGCATCACCGCCGATCCGGAATTGGGGTTTCCCCCTCACCGTGCCCCGAAGGTTGTCGTGGGCTTATTGTAGGCGCCGACAATCCGATAGTCAAGGTGGGCCATGCAATCGGCGAGCCTCACGATTATGAGGTGCGCCGTGGCACAAAGGCAAGGCAGACCGCGTGGTCGCCCCAGCAGGCCGTAGATGGCTTGGTCGCAGGCATGGCGCGGAAGGACCGGTCGCCGTTGGTGGAACGGCCAAACCGGAGACGCGGCGTGCTTTTCCGGCGGCAGCAGGCCCTGAGATCCTGGGGGATGTCCGCAGGTCCTGGCCCGCCGAGACACAAAGGCTGACGACGCCGGAGAGCCTGGTGTTCAGAGGATGCGGCGACAACGCCGGCGGCGCCTGGCGTGCAGGGTGTCTCTCGCTGCGGCCACCAAGATGGTCTGGAGGATGGCGGAATCGCGCTCAAGCCCATCTGCTTGGGTTTGTCGGACCGCCCCACGGGAACTGTTGCCCCAAAGAGCGAGGCGACTCACTGTCCAGAACCGGGAACTCCTGCGACGGCCGAGCGCGCCTGATTCGTCGACGCGCAGACCGTCCGCCACTCTCGCGCACTCTGAGGGTCGTCGAGCGGATTTATGAGCTGACCCGTCCCGAGATTGACGGCCATGGCCCAATCAGCCTCGTAGGAACCGAGGCACACATAGTTGCCGCTGAATTGGTAAATGGTTGGAGGGTACCCCGTCCGATAAATGCGAGACTGGTTTCCTTTCGTCCAAGCCCAGACGGGGTGGCCCACTTGATTGCCTAAAAAGGCTATGTTTGATCCGTCCAGGCTCCCGTTCCAGCAAACCGTCACGGCGATGTGCCAGCGCTGGCTGGCCTGCGACTCGCGAGTCGGCGAACAAACACTGATGTGGCCCGCAAAAGGTGGGTAGGCCGTGATTGACCGGGCCGCAGGAGTCGACGCTGCCGCAGGCAGGGACGTTGGGGGCGGGGAACTTGCGGTCTGCGCCCCGCACCCCGCCGCCATCCACCCCACCGCGGCAATGCTGGCCAAGGCAGCGGTCCATTTGCGACTCATCACCGTCACCTATCCTTAGAACGTCCAGAGAACGTCCAGACGAAGCCGACTGCGCATTCGCGGGGCACGCAGAAGTAGTGGGAGTACAGGAATCCATCCCCCGGAAAGCCATGACGAACTTCCCCTAGCCAACGCAAGGGTGTGCTGGTTTGCGCCTGCGTGCCGGGTGCCGTCGTCCAGCAGCGCCTGCCAGGCGGTGCGGCACGGCACGTCATTGGCGGGCGCCTTCTTGACGACTCGCGATGACGACGAGGGCGCCGTCGCACACGGGGCACCTACTCACGGTCGCGCTCCGCAGATAAAAGCGTCCGGTGCCTCTGGCTTGGACTCCAGGACGTACTTTGTTACACTCACCATGGTGAGACTCACCACACGAGGCGCCCGGGCGAATGCCTGGAGCAAGCATTCATGGCCCCGGGCGCTTTCCTTTCCCTCAAGATGGCCACACGGCCAGTCTACCCAGCCATGGCGGGACCGGCAACGCCGTCAGTTTTTGGGCCATTTAGAGGCGGCTAAGACATACAGCCATCGCGGCGGGTCCTTCCGGCCTGAGGGGATAAGCCCGTTCGGCCGACCTCGTGGTAGGCTTAAAGGCGTTCCGCATTACCGCGTTCGTTGGTGTGCTTTTGCGTGGGCGGGGTGGGTCATGTCGCGTGGGCAACTCCAGTGGGCGTCCTTCAACCTCACCCTCCTGCTGGAGCCGCATCCGGTCTCCGCCATCATTCCCGACGCGCCGGGCCAGGTGCGGGTCCACGCCACTCTCCGCGTGCGCAATCCAGGTTCGGACACGGCTGCCCGGGTCGTCTTCTACCTCTACCGCCTGCTCGCCGTGAACTCAGCGAGGCTGCCGCATACGGAGGAGCCTCTTCGTGTCCGTCAGAGGCCACAGCGCGCCGGGTTCATGGAGGTGAACCGGGTAACGCTCGAGCTTCCGCGGCCGCTGGCGCCCGGAGGCGAGATTGACGTCTCTATGCACTACGGCGGGCCGCTCGTTGGGTACCGCGAAGTCATGCCGTATGTGCACGACTCGGTGCAGCGGCAGTTCGCCCTCCTGCGCCCCGAGTCCCTCTGGTACCCCGTGCCGGCCGGACCCCGCCCGGAGGGCCTTGACACGATTCTGGGGCGTGCGAGCGTTCCACCGCCGGCCCACATCGCCGTGGAGGTACCCAATGGCTGGCTGACGGTGGTACCTGGCGCGGTGCCCGGAGGCACCGCCCGCGCATTTCAGGTGGATGCGCCGCCGTTAGGGCTCATCGTAGTTGCTGGGCGTTTCCGTCGTGTCGCGGAGGGCGCCGTCACCCTCGTTTACCTGCCGGGATATCGGACCTGGGCGGAACGCGCCCTGGCGGTCTGCCGCCTGACGGAGGATACGCTCCGGGATTGGCTTGGCGATCCGCTTCCCTGGCGCCGACGCGGGCTGTCCATCGTCCAGGTGCCGCGGGGTTGGGGCTCGCAAAACCTGGGGGACGTCATCCTCCAGGAGGGGCCGCAGTCCAGCCGGCAGATGCTCCCCGCCCTGGCGCATGAGGTGGCACACTTCTGGACCCCCCTGGACCGCGACCGCTTCCATGAGGGACTCGCCAATTACCTGCAGGCGCTCATCGAGGAGCAGGTCCGCCCGGGGCAAGGCTTCTTCGCGTCCCTGGTGCCCCGCCTGCCAGTGCTCTGGGATCCGGCTGCGATGGCCGAGCCCTTGGTGGGCGCTTCCGCCCACGCCGAGCTGGATCGGGTATCCCGGGATAAGGGCGCGCTGGCGCTGGCCGTCTTGGACACCTTGCTGGGCCGCCCCGTCCTGCTTCGCGTGGTCCGTGACTGGCTGCACCTGCCGCACGCCGAGGAGGCTGGCGCCGAGGAGTTTGCCTCCTATGTGACGGCCCGTTTGGCCGATCACCCCAAGGACGTCAGCCGCCTCGTCCACGACTGGTTCCGTGGAGAGTCCCTGATTCCGCCGCCCGTCAGCCGGTTGGTTCCCCAGGCTGTGCGGGAGCTTGCCGCACGCTACCACGCCTGACCGCGTGCGGCCGACTTCTGCGCGGCTTCGGCCGTCGGGGTCTTAAGCCACGGCGGGCGAGCGGGCGAGACCTCATGCTGACCCGATTCCGGCCACGGCCACTTGCCGCCTCCCGCACGGAGCTTGCGGCCACCGAGGGTGGGACACCTTTGGCAACCAAACCCGGGCTCGACCGAATCTCGCATGAAGTCAGCATATGTGGCGGCACTTGTGCGTGCTCGGCTATGTCCGATGCGGCTTTGCCCAGTGACGATGGCCGTGGCTCCGGTGGCGCCGGCGTCGATGCCACGCGTCCGTCGCTATCCAAAGGTTTAGCGTACCCATCAGCAGGTTCAACTCCAGGTCGTGTGGCTCCTGGAATCCCAGTGTCAGGAAGAACAACGTGTTGAGTGCGGCCAAAACTGCTGGAGGCCACCACAGTCCGCTGAAGAGAATCAGGAGCAGTCCGAAGGTCCCCTCGACGGTGCCAAGGGCTAATCCGAGCACCGCGGCATGGGGGAAAACCCAGTGGCGAATCAAATAGGCCAAAGGTGTTGTTGGCAAGGCGGCGGTTACACGGGGTACCATCCAGACCGCCGCTGGGGTGACAAGCTTGTAGACGCCCCTCCAGATAAAATATCCGCCAATCAGGATCCGAACTGCCCACGCCCAGCGGCTGTCCGTGTTCATGTTGCGCCTCCCTGTGGTATCTATGAATGTCGGGCGGGGCCGGGTCCGGGGCCGGATACCGACCCCGGCCTTGCAACGGCAGGGTCGGCCGCGGTGGACCCAATAGGGGCGACCCCCGAAACCGCGCGAACGTCTCGGTGATGGCAGCCTCAGGCGCTGTTGCCGGCCCAGGTCAGCGCTGGCCCGCGAAGCGGACCCCATCACCCGCACACTCGGGGCTCAGCCCCAAAGCGCGTGGGCGTGGCCATCATTCGGGCGTCGGAGTGGGCCCGGATCGCTCGGCATGAACCAGCGTGCCGTAAATCTGGTCACAGGTCGCCACGATTCGGCGCGCGTCGTCCAGGGCCTGACCGGCATGGGCCGGTTTGAATTCTTTCAGGGGATTCAGTCCGGTTCCCAACTGGATGTAGCGCGTGTGCAGTTCATAAAGGGTGAGCGTGGTCGCAGCTACCCGCAACTCCTCCAGCCCGGGATACGCCTCGACCAACCCGTCGATGAGCGGACCCAACGCGTGCACGAAAGGAAAGTAGACGGACCGGGCGACATACAAAGCCTTCAGCGCCTTTTCGGCCGCCTGCTCGGCGTGGTAGCACGCCAGGTGCGGCTGCCCGTCCGCCAAAAGGACGGCGGCGTCCAAGTCGCTGTGCGCCAGCGCCAGCCAGTCTGCGGCCGCCTCAGTCCCCAGGTACTTCATGGCTGCACCTCCAGTGCGCCGCGAAACATTGGGTGTGCTTGCGCCTCGGCCCATTCATCGGGGCGAAAAATCAGCAAGTCCACGGGCAGCGCCGAGTGGAGCGCCACCAGGAGCGCGGTCGCCTGGTCCATTCGGGTGGCATCGGACTGCTCGGGCAGGACCACAGCCAAGTCCAGGTCGCTGCTGGGCCCCGCGTCACCGTGCGCGACGGACCCAAACACCCACACACTGTGCGCACCGGCCGCGCGAAACACGCGGGACGCTCGCCGCGCCTCCCGCAGAAGCTGCTCGCGCCGGTCCTCGCGTTGCCTCAGTCGGTCCGCCAGTGACATGGTGTCCACGGCGCGCACCCCCTCAACGCCTGCCAGTATAGCGAGAGCGCGGCCAGAGCAACACTGGGACATACGCACCCGTCCGCACGCTAAGGAGCCGCCCGGTGGGCGCTCCACAGGCTGAACGTGCCCTGCGCCGCCATGAGGGCGGCCAGCGCGAAAGCCCACGTGGGGCCCACGAGCGTCCAGACACCGGCCACCGCCACATTGGCGATGAGCTGGCTCACGCCCAGCGACGCCTCCACCCGCCCGAAGCCGCGCCCCCGCTCCCCCGGGGTCATCCGTCCAAGCATCCACGGCTGGCGGGCGCTTTCCCAGCCCGCCGTCACCGCGCCGGCGGCGGCAAACAGTACCCCCCACACCAGCACGTGGACACCGGGCAGAGCAAAGCCAGCCAGCGTCAGGACGCCAAGTGCGCCCGCCATCCAGAGGACCGCCCCCGCACCCACCTTGTCCGCCCAGATCCCGGCCGGATAGGCGCAGGCGGCGTAGAACACGTTGAACACCACGTACAGCAGAATGGCGGTGACCACCCCGCTGTGGGGTACCGCACGCTCCACGCGCAGGATGAACAGCGTGGGTGCGACCCATCCCAATTGAAACCGCGCCAGCGCCACCAGTCCCCGCCGGTAGGCCGGGCTCACGGCCGTCCCCGGGGTGGCGTGCGGCTTGGGCGGGCGGTGGTCCCGCACCCACCACAGGACGACCACCATTGCGAGCGCACCCGGGACCGCGGTCCAGGCCAGCAGCGTGCGGCTGCCCAGCGTGGCCACCAGCAGCAGCGCCGCGACCGGCCCCAGCACGGCGCCGGCCGTGTCCCACGCTTCGCGGAAGCCATAGGCGCGGCCCCGGTGGGCCTGGGGCACTTCCTCCGCCAGCAGGGTGTTGCGGATAGGACCCCTCATGCCGCGCCCTGTCCACGCCAGCGTTCGAATCACCACGATCCAGGGCCACCAAAAAACCAGCGCCATCAGCGCCTTTAGGGCGGTGGCCAGGTAGCCCACCACCACCCAGGGCTGCCGGTGCCGACTTTGGTCGGCTAGCGCTCCCCCCCACAAGCCCGCTGCCGACTGGGCCAGCAGGGACACCCCCTCGACGAGGCCGAGGGCAATCGGCGGCGCGCCGAGGGCGGTCAGGAACCCCGGGATGAGGGCGGTGGCCAGCTCGTGCCCAAAGTCGGAGAAGAATGAGGCGGCCGAGAATCCCTTGACGGCGGGAGTCAGCCACGTCTCGGATTGAGGCGCGGCCGGCGGCGTCATCGACGAGGACATCGTGTCACTCCAATCGTGGATCTTGGTTGGCGGTGGCGGCGAGAACTTGCGTCGCCTCTGGCTCCTGCCGCCCTTCAGAGGGCGCTTCGCCAAAGATGCGGCGGTACAGGGGTTCAGCGTGGGCCGTGGGCTCCGGGAAGCCGGGCTGCAGCACGAACGGGCCGGCCGGCCCGTCTGACGGCCCCGCTCGCAAGAACGTGGCCGTCGGGTAGGTCGACTGCAGGGAGGACGCCAACTCGTACAGGTGCGTCACGAGGTAGACGTGAACGGCGGAGTCCACCAGCGCCCCAATCACGCCCGTCCCGATGGCGGACCCTTCGCTTTCGTTGGTTGACTGGAACGGCTCGTTGGCCAACACCAGCCCCTGGGGCGCCAGGTGGCCGACGATGTCGGCGACGCGGCTCAGCTCCTCATCCAGCTTCCCGTGCGCGAGCTCGCGGTCTTCCTCGCGCTTGAAGTGGGTGAATGCGCCCGTGACGATAGGAGCCTCAAACGCCGCTGCGGGCACGAAGAGGCCAGCCTGCATCAGCAGTTGGGCGGTGCCCAGCGCGCGCAGCAGCGTCGACTTGCCCCCGCGGTTGGCCCCGGTGATCACCAAGAGGTGGGCGTCGTTGGCCGCGACGTCATTGGGCACCGGCGCCGCCTGCTGTTGCAACGCGAGCGACGGGTCCCAGAGCCGGGCGGCAGACAGGGGGCGAGGAGAACCCAGCGGCGCGGGGTCGGGGAGCGTGAGCGGGCCGTAGGGAGACAGGGCGCGGTGCAGGGTCAGCCCCGCCAGATAGAACGCGGTTTCCACCTCCAGCGCCTGCAGGAAGGCCAGGACGTGGTCGACAGACTGCGCCAGCGCCCGCGCTGTGCCTTCGAGCCCCCGATTCTTCCATTCGCTCAAGAACCGGTGGCCCGCGTCGTCCCGGGGATGGACGAGAAAACTTGCCGCGTCCTCGCGGCGGCGGCGGCGGCGCGCCGACCACCCGCGGGGAGGGGGCGGGGCGAGCCGCACGACCTGGTCGGTGCTGCGGAGCCCCGGCCCCAGCCGCGCACTCTGGACGACGCCGCGAGGAAAGGCGAGTGTGCGCAGCGCGTCGTCCACCTCGGCCAGATATGCGTCGTCCAGCTCGCGCTGCAAGGTATCGGCCAACCCCTGGAACGCCGTCGACCGAAAGTCGGCCCGGTGCGCATCGGCGACCGCCCGCACCTCGCGCAGGGCGGACGTGAGGAGTCCCATCGCGCGCCGCGAGGCGTACAGGATCGAATCGGCGCGTCGGGTGAAGATGCCTGCCCGCTCGCGGCGAGCGGCGGCCGCCCCGTCGCGGGACAGCACGTGCCAGGCATGCACCGGCTCGGGGTGGGCCAGGCAGTCGGCCCAGGCCGCCTGCCGGTAGCGGATGACAGCGGGGTCCAGGAGGGGGGTCAGGAGCGCCTGGCGGGCCACGCGGTCCAGCAGGGCTTCGCCGCCCGCCATCACCTCGAAGACCGGCGGGAGCTGCAGGTCCATGGTGAGCGCCTCGTGGCCCCAGGGCAGGGACGCGTTCACGTCCACATCGCGGTCGGGAAACACCAGGCGGACGTTCACGAGGGCGCTCCGCCCAAATGCTCGCGGATGTGGCGGTAGCCGAGCCCGTGCCGGGCCGCGAGCGAGGCGGCGTACGCCCGCCCGTCGCTCGGCTGACGCACCAGGCGGAACGCGCGGGTGCCGGCGGACTCGGACGCCATCAGCGCGACCACGCTGACGGTGGCCTCGGACAGGCGAGAGAGCTCCTCGAGGAAGGTCACGTACACCGTCCGGGCGCCCAGCGCCGTTAGGCGCTGCAGCACCCGGCGGCCAAGCTCGCGCCCGTCGCGGGCCGTCGTGGCACTGAACGCCTCGTTGATGATGACGATGCTGTGCGCGGTGGCGGCGGCGAGGATGTCTCGCACTCGCAGGAGCTCTGCCTCCAGCTTGCTCTCGGGGCGCCCGGCCTCCTCTTCCCGCTCGAAGTGGGTGAAGATCTGGTCAAACGGCGACACGCTTGCGCGCTCGGCCGGCACGGGGCATCCCAACTGGGTCAGGTAGTGCACCACCGCAAACAGCCGCGCATAGGTGGTCTTGCCCCCCTGATTGGGGCCCGACACCACCAGGATGCGCTCGGGGCCCATGAGAAGCAGGTCGTTGCGCACGATGTGGTCGGGCGGCATGACGTCCAGCAAAGCCGGGTGGAATGCGCCGCGAATGACCACGGGCCCCGGCTTCGCGGACACGGCGGGGTAGCAGAACGGCAGGCCGGCCTGGCGCCAGCGCTCGAGATAGTCGTGGTACGCGAGGTACCACTGGGACTCCCGGTCCAGGCGGGCGATCGCGTCGGGCAGATAGTCGTGGTAGTCGCGGTGAAACGCCTCCAGCCGCTGGAACAGGTCCGGCTCGAGCTCGGCGACTAGGTCCACAATGCGGGTCTCAATATGGTTCAGGTCCCCGCCGGGCGGCTCCTGAAACGGATAGGGCGCGACCGGGCCCTGCCGAAACTTCTCAAACGTCGCCGCGACGCGCCCTCTGTAGTCAGCTTCCCCCTGATAGCGCCGCACGACCACCCGGCTCCCCTGGATGTGGACGACATGCTCGACGGCCGCCAGCTCTCCGATGAGCGCGGCCGCCGCCTCGGTCAGGGCCCGAAATCGCTTCGACGCGCGATATTGCAGGAGATAGTCGGCCGTGGTCCGCAAGCCGGCCGATGTGGGGGCGGCCGCCGCCAGTTGGTCGGCCAGCCGATCGATAGCTTGTCCGTACCGCGCCACGCCTTCCAAGAACCAGCGGTCCTGCGTCCGGGGATATCTCAGGCGGAGGGAAAGGTCCACGCACTGCCGCGCGTCCCGCATGCCGGCCCCAAAGTCGTGGAGCGCGTCGTAAATGGGGGGCGTGTCCACATCTCGAAACACCTCCTGACGGTAGCCGATGGCGCCGACGGAGTCGAGCGGCTCGTAAAACAGCGGCTTCAAATCGTATTCGTCCCGGCCGGCCGTAATGTCGCCGACCACGCGGTCCAGCAGCACGTCGCGAAAGTGGGCTGGCTCCGTCACCTCAGCCGGCTGTTCCACCGCGTTCGGCTCGCGCGGGTCCAGAAGACTCACCACCGCTGCCCCTCCCCTAGGTCGCCTGGGCTGAAAAATGCAAAATGGCTCCTGGAGGGCCACTTTGCCCAAACCAGGAGCCATTGGACCAATTGGTCGCCCCACCTGCGCGAGCTCCACCGCGTTGGGTTCGAGGGTAGCACACGGCGCGGGGGGTGTCGACCAAAGGCAGCCGAAAGGCTCTGGAGCCTGGAAACCTTGGGCCGGCGACCGTGGCCGGTCGTCAGACAGTTCGCGTTCGCGCGGCAATCACTTGTGTGCATGACCGGCGGCGTCCATAATTTTCATCGATCAGCAAGACATCCAATCAACGGTCGGGTAGCAGAGCATGGGAAATATGGAGGAGGCGCGGCGGTGGCACAGTGGAATTTTGGACGTGACGTGATGGACGGCTGGGCGGCGAGCAACCCAGAGGGATCGGCCCTGTACGTGCTCCGAGACCGGTCCCGGGCCGATAAGATATCGTTTGCGGAATTTCGGGCTGCGACCAACCGACTCGTATCCCGCTTTCGGCAGGCCGGGGTGCAGGCGCAAGACCGGGTCATGGTGGTGGTGGGCAAGGATCCCGCCTTTTGGCCCATCATGGTGGCGCTGATCAAGCTGGGGGCGGTGCCGATGCCGGGCACGACCCAGTTGACTCCCCGAGACATCAAGTACCGGCTGGCGCTGTCCGAAGCCCATCAGGTCATCGCCAACGCCGACACGGCCTCGCGACTGGCGGGCGACCCCGACGCCCGTGCCGCGATTCGCGTCGGCTGGGTGGTGGGCGGAGAGGCGCCAAGCCCCCTGTGGAGCCGGTTCGATCCTTTCCACGACACGGAGGGCGATCCGGACGACGCGGGCAATTCGACGGATGAGCAGGACCCGTGCCTGCTTTACTTCACCTCGGGCACGACGGGCCATCCGAAGATGGTGCTGCACAACCAAACCTATCCCCGAGCCCACCGGGTCACCGGCGAGTGGCTTGGCGTCGGCCCGGGCGACATCCATTGGAACCTCTCCGACACCGGGTGGGCCAAGGCCGCTTGGAGCTCCCTGTTTGGACCCTGGATGGCTGGCGCGACGGTGGTGGTGGACCCCATGGCGGGCCGATTCAACGCGCGCGAGATGCTTGAGTATCTCGAGGGCCATCCCATTACCAGCGTGTGTGCCGCCCCGACCATCTACCGGATGCTGGTCCAAGAAGACCTGAGCCAGTATTCCCTGCCCCATCTGAAGTCCGCCGTCGGTGCCGGCGAACCCCTGAACCCGGAGGTGATTGACGCGTTCAGCCGCGCCACCGGCCTGACCATCCGCGACGGCTATGGCCAGACCGAGACGGTTCTGCTGGCGGGCAACCGGCCAGGCACGCCCGTGAAGCAGGGATCGATGGGGCAGCCGTCGGCGGGATTCGACGTCGATGTCATCGATGACGCCGGCGAACGGCTGCCGGCCCAGCGCGAAGGCGACATTGCCGTGTGGGTGGGCGCCGCACCGCCCGAGGGGTTGTACCAAGGGTACTGGCGCGACGACGCCGAGACCGCGAGCCGACGCCGGGGACCCTGGTACGTCACGGGGGATCGGGCGATGCGGGACGAGGACGGATACCTGTGGTTTGTCGGCCGTGCGGACGACGTGATCCTGAGCGCCGGGTACCGAATCGGGCCGTTCGAGGTGGAGTCCGCCCTGGTGGAGCATGCCGCGGTCATGGAGGCCGCCGTGGTATCGTCCCCTGACAAAGTCCGGGGGGAGATTGTCAAGGCTTTCGTGATGCTCGCGCCAGGCGTGAAGGCGTCCGAGGCGCTCGTCGCCGACCTGCAGGAGCACGTCAAGTCTGTCACCGCCCCCTACAAGTACCCTCGGGCGATCGAGTTCGTCACCGAACTGCCGAAGACCATTTCGGGAAAGATTCGACGCGTAGAGTTGCGAGACCGGGAGTGGGGCCGCGAGTCCAAGACCCCATAAGGGTCCTCGCGGCTTTGGTCTTTGGCCAACGGCAGCGGCTTTTTCCCAGCGGGCTCAGGCGGTGCTTCGGCACGAGTCTGGCCTCGCGCTGTGCCGCGGCGACGGAGCCCCCGTCGCTTGTGAGGCGGCCTTCCCTATGTCACCATGCCACCATCGGCAGCGGGCAAGGGAGGGCATCGGCGGCGATGAAGCGGCGATGAAGCGGCGATGAAGCGGCGATGAAGCGGCGATGAAGAGCCGATGAAGAGCCGATGAAGCTTTGGCTGGCCACATCCGGGTTTCCGCCGGTCTTCGACGGCGGCATTGCCACCTATGGCGCGGCGACAGCCGATGCCTTAGGGGCTTTAGGCCACGCGCTCGAGGTGTTCGTTTACGACCAAGCAGTACGAGGGACGGGCCTGGTGCGCCACACGCCTCGAGAAGGCTTGGCCGTCGTGCGGTTCGGCGACGGCTACGCGCAGGATCCCACGTGGCGCCTGGAGGGGGTGGCGCACCGCGCGTGGCAGTACGCGGCGGCGGTGGCCGAGGAAATCAGTCGCGTGGGGCCGCCTGACGTGATCGAGGCGCAGGATTTTCAGGCGGTGGGGTACTTCATCGCCATGCGCCGACTCACCCACGATCCGATCTTTGCGGATGTGCCGCTGGTGGTGACTGCCCACGCGCCCAAGTTCCTGCTGGACGCCTATGAAGCGGCCCCGGTGCATCGGCTGCCCGACTTCTGGGTCGCGGAGATGGAGCGCGCCACCCTGGCGATGGCGGACGGCGTGATCTTTCCGAGCCAATATGTGGCCGATGCCGTTAGCCGCGAGGTCACGCCGCAGCGGGCGGTGGTGATCCCCAATCCCTGCGCGGATGCGGTCGCCGCCGGGCGGGTGGACCACGCCGATGCGGCCAACCGGGTGGTCTTTGTCGGCCGACTGCAGCGGCTCAAGGGAGTCGTGGAGCTTTTGGATGCCATGGCCCGGCTGTGGGACAGCGGTTGCACCTCGGTGCTGGACGTGGTGGCCGGCGACACGTGGTACCACCCCCAGGAACAAAGCATGCGGGCCCATCTCGCCGCCCGCTACGCTCCCTACGTGGACCGCGGGCTGCTGGTGTTTCACGGCCTGCTGCCGCCCTCTGCCGTGGCGGAGGTGGCCGGGCGCGCCCCGGTGGCGGTGGTGCCGTCGCTGTTTGAGAATTTCCCATACACGGTTTTGGAAGCCATGGCGCGCGGGCAGGTCGTCGTGGCGACCGACGCGGGGGGGCAGCGCGAGCTGATTCGCTCGGGGGACAATGGCATCCTCTGCCGGGCCGGCGACGCCGCCGATCTGAGTGCCAGCCTCGCGATGGCGCTGGATTTATCGCCTGCGCGCCGCATGGCGATGGGCGAGGCGGCCCGCGCCACGGTGGCTCAGTGGGCGGACCCGGCACGGGTCACGGCCGCCAAGGTGGCGTGGCTCAGGCAAGTGGTGGCCGACAGGGCGCTGCCGCGATCCTTTCCGTTCGTGCGGCCGGTGGCGACCCTGCCTTCGCTGCCGCCAGACCGGCCCAAACTCACCGTCATCGTTTCCCACTTCAACCTGGGAGCGTACGTGGAGGAGACGGTGACGAGTGTGCTGGCGAGCAGTGCGCCACCCGACGAGGTGCTCATTGTCGACGATGCCAGCCACGACCCCGAGAGCGTCGCCCGTCTGTATCGGCTGGCCAAGCGCCATCCGACGGTGACTGTGCTGCGGTGCCCCCACGGCGGCTTGGCGGCCGCGCGCAACGCGGGCGCGGCGGCGGCGCACGGCACGTTCCTGGCGTTTGTGGACGCGGATGACCAGGTGGAGCCGGATTACTTCCGGCGGGCGCTGGTCCTCTTGGAGGGGTACGACAACGTGAGCATGGTGGGGTCGTGGATCGGGGGCTTTGGTGACCGGCGCGAGATTTGGCCAACCTGGACCACCGGCTCACCGTATCTGCTGTACCATAATTCGTTTCCTGCCGGGGCGATGGTGGTGCGGCGCGAGGTGTTCCTGCGGTTCGGGTGGAACGATCCCACGCTGGCGTACGGCCTGGAGGATTGGGAATCCGGCATCGGGCTATGGCTCGCGGGCTGTGGCGGCGTGGTCATTCCGGAGTCCCTCTACCGGTATCGGCTGCGCGAGGGCTCCATGTCGCGCGGGGACAATCCCGGCAGCCTCCTGGATACGTATCGCCGCATCGTCGAAAAGCATCACGAGGCGATGGCGCCCTATCTGCCGGAGGTGCTGGGGCTGTTGAACGCCAACGGCCCCCAGTATCTGGCACCCTACCCCACCCGGGTCACGTGGTGGGTGGAGCTGGAAGCCGCCCAGCGGTCCTCGCCTTAGAGCCGGCGCGGCGCGGAGACGACGCTCCCCACCGTGCCGACCACCGGGCGAATCGCGCCGCGGGTGTGTGCGGACGTCCCATCCGCGGGGATAGCTGGTCCCTGTTAGTGCCCTGACCGAGCGCCGGAAGCCGCCGTGGTGTCGGGGCTGGTGCCTTGGGTTTGGGCGCCCGTCTGGACATTGGGCCCCGATTGGACATTGGGCCCTGACTGCACATTCGCTCCGACCTGAGATTGACGGGCCAAGGTGGATGGTGGAGCGGTGGTGTGGGATGCGGCCATTGTTGCCGGGCCGGCGGCCAAGACCCCAACCACGATCGCAGCCAGCGCGGGCACGGACGCCCTTGGGATCCAACGCATTGCGCATTCTCCTTTCTGGCCCCGGGGGTCTGCCTCCAGGGCTATGGCCAAAGGCCACACTCAGGATGAACGCCCTGCCTGACAGGGGAATGGCAGAAGGCTGTCACCTGCCTGACAATCCGGCGAGGTCGTCAGCGGCCGGCACATCAAACGTGAAGCAGGCGCCGGGATGCGCGTTGACGGCCGTCAGCTGTCCGCCATGCCGTTCCGCGATGGTCCGCGCCAGAGTGAGGCCCAAGCCAGCTCCCGCGCTCTCATCTCCGCGTTGGAACGGATGGAACACCCAGGGGAGCAGCGATTCGGCGATGCCTGGCCCAAAGTCGCGCACGGAGACGAACACCCGACCGCTGTCGCTCGATAGTTCCCAACTGATTTCCGGGGCGTGGACACTGATGGCGTGATGGAGTGCATTGTCGACCAACACATTCAAGATCTCAGACAGCAAGGCGGGGTCCACCCATACGGCCACCGGGACACCGGCTTGCACAAGCGCGTTGGGGTGTCGCGTTTGCCATTCGGCCAGGAACTCCGCCAAGTCGACGTGTATCGCCCGCAGTCCTGAGCTGTTATCAGTGCTGCCCAACGCCAAGACCGCATCCAGGGTGGAGTTCATCTTCCCCAACTGTTCGTGAATTTCCGCCACCCCTTCGCTGACCAGGGAAGGGTCGGACTGAGCCCAACGCGTCAGCATTCCCGAGTAGCCGAGGGCCACCGCCAAAGGGTTGCGCAGTTGGTGTGATGCCTCCGCTACCACCAATTCCTGCCGCCGAAAACTTTCTTGCAACCGGTCCAGCATGCGGTTGAATCCCACGGCTAGATCGACCGTTTCATCACCCCACATCCGGGGAACCGCCACCCGTTGGGCCAAGTCTCGGCTGTCGTTGATGCGGCGAACGACCGTGCGGAGGACGCGCAGGCGCCGCAAGCCCCCGTACGTCACGAGTGACGTCACGAGGGTGGCCAGCGCCACGAGGCCGAGGCCCACCTGGAGAAGTCCGGCGCCTACCGCGGAGATCACGCGGGCCGCCGTGTTGATCGACACGGCGACCGTGACGCGCCCGCCGTGCGACCCGGGCACGGATACCGTGGCCACCACGGCGGGGCCGCGTGGCGTGCGAACCTGGGGAGCAGCCACCTGCCCAAGCGGGACGATGCCCCAGCGGACCGGCGACAGTCGGGGCGGTTGCACGGGAAGCGCCATCCCCGCCAGGTTTCGCGACGCCTGGATGATGTGACGTCCCCGCTCCACCTGCAGGAACGTGGTCGGGTTGCTGGCCGGCGCCAGCATGCCCGGGTCGGAGAGCGAGAGATGCTGTCCCTGTCCAGCGTGGCGGCTGGCGAGGGCTGCCACGCTGGAGGCCACCCGGAACGCTACCTGCTCCTGCCCGTGGATGAGGGAATTGGCCATGCCGGTCATGAGCGCATCGCCCAGGATCGCCACGAGACCGATGGTCGTGAGCAGGTAGGCGGCGATCAGGCGGGTGGCTAGGCTGTGTCTCATGGGCTGGGTGCGCGGATCACGTAGCCGGACCCACGCACGGTCTCGATTTGCACAGCGCTCCGCCGCTCCTGCAGCCGGCGCCGCAGTCGGCTCACGGTGACCTCCACCATGTTGGTGTTGCCGAAGTACTCGGCGCCCCACACAGCATCCAGCAAGGATTCCCGCGACTGAACCCAGTTGCGGTGCAGCAGCAGATGCTCAAGCAGGCGATACTCGAGGGGAGTCAGATCCATGCCGACCCCGTCGCATTCCAGCCGGTGCTGGTCCCGATACAGTGACAGGTCACCACAATCGATCACCCGGCCTTGCCCGATTCGCCCGGTGCGGCGCCGCACCGCGGCGCGTATCCGTGCACCCAGCTCTTCATAGTTGACCGGTTTGACCACGTAATCGTCCGCCCCCATATCCAGGGCCGATACGATGTCGGGCACCTGTCCGCGCGCTGTGACCATAATGACGGGAACGTCCGACCGGTCTCGAATGCGGCGAAACACCTCGATGCCACTCAAGTCCGGTAGGATGACATCCAGAAGCACCACGTCCGGCCGCGGGCCCTCATCGCTGGCTAGTCCATTCAAGGCGGAACGGGCGTCGTGGACGGCGGTAACCGCAAACCCTGCGTGGTGCAACTCAAGACCCATCACCCGAGCGAGGGCCAAGTCGTCTTCGACGAGCAACACGTTCATGGGCCTAGCATACTAAAGACGCGTTACGGCCGCGGCCAACGGAGATCCCAAAACCAATGGGCGAGGATAGGGAAGCGGGCGCCGCATCGCCGGCACACCAGCCGGGATGTCTCGGGGAGGAATCGCCCACGGCATGCCGGGCAGCGCAGCAGCTCTTCGGGCTGGCTGGTGGCGTGGGCAGTTGGCTCCAGGGGGCGTTGCAACGAGGTCAAGATGCTGGGCCCCAGCATCGACCGGCCACCCCACCGCTGCAGCGGCCGCTCCAGCCCCGCCAACCAGCCTGAGGGCACAAGGGGCACCCGGCCCAACGCGCGGAAGCTGCACGCACTGCGCGCGTCGGACAAACTCCACCCCTGTCGGGAAAACGACGCCACAACGGCGGCGGGGTGAAAGTTGAGATGCGTGTCACCGGTGACAGACCGATTGATGGGGGCATGGCTCTGGATATCGGGGCCCGCCGGGTTGAGGCGCGCCCGCCAACGGGCCAACGCATGGCGTTTGTTGGGGATATCCACAACCAGGGACCCCGACACGACCCGGGACATCTCCGCAAACGCGCGGTCGTAGGCCACCAGGTGATGCAGCACACGGCTCACCAGCGCTGACCGAAAGCTTTGTCGCGCAAACGGCAGCCAGTACAGATTGGCGCGGACGAGGGGCAGGTCGTCTCCCCACTGGCGTCGTGCTTCCTGAAGCAGACTCAAGGAGTAGTCCACCAGCATCACCCGATCGCAGCGTTCGCGGAGCAGGGGATACCATCGGCCGAATCCACCCCCAAGGTCGACCGTCCAGTCGGCTAGGTGAGCGTCCAACAAGTGCTCCAGCGCCACCACCTCGGACAGGTGTTCGTAGCGCCGGCCTCGCCAGTACTTCGGATAGTCAATATCCACATCGTAGTCGGCAATCGCTGTGTAAAAAGTCGCCATCTCAATGTCCCCCTCAATCCTTCTCGTTCTGCCCGTCACACGCGTAGGTAAACAACTGCGGAGGACCCTTATCCTCGCTCGGCGCCGTTTGGGCCCATGCGGCGACGGCCACCAAGCGCATCAATTTGTCCGACGCGTCGCCGTCCCCCCTAGCCGCGTCCTGGATCCAACGCATCAGCCCCTGGTTGCCAAGGCCCATGGGATCGAAGCGGCGCGCCCACTGTGCGCTGCTTGCGGCGGCGGCGGCCCACCCTGCTTGGTTCCACGCCGGTGACGGCCAGGCCGGTGGAGGGGCGGAGGGTTCCGTTGGCAGCAGAGAAGACGGAAGCCAGTGCGTGAGCAAGGCCAACCCTGCCGCACGAGGGATGGGCCCGTTCCCGAACGGAGCCAGGACACCACTCGGAAGAGGGGCGTACGTGTAGGGCGGAGAGCAAAGGGCGGCCATGCGCCACCCGAAGAGTGGGCGGCTCATCAGGGTCACCGCCCACGACCAGCTGCTGGCCCACGGATAGTCCCACGCAGAGAGCGCGGACCGCATGATATCCAGGGAGGGTAGGCTCGGGGACGGCAGGGGCTCCGCCCTGGTGGCCAAGAAGCGGCTCAGCTCGCCCACCCGGGCCGTTGAGTCGGCGGATAGGCTGCTCGGGTAGTAGAGGATCGGCTGTCCCAACCCCAAACGCACTGCCATGGCGATAGCCAGAAACGACACGGGACTGCCATCCGTGAAACAGGCGTTCAAGGGACCCAGTCGGGCCAGCGATTGGATCCGGCGGCTCAGCGCCGCTTCGCCGACGAAAGTCTCAGCGCGGCTGTGCGCCGGGTCGGGACTCCGGTGATCCGACGCTGGCGTCAAGGGGTACTTCTCCTCGACATCGTATCCAAGCAGTACCGCCGCCACTTCAGAGGGGGGACCTCCTCGTGCCGAGGGCGGGAGGGCTCCCGACGTGACGTAGCTGGTCATCCAGGGCTTGGCAAGCTCCACGCCTCTCCCGCCCGGCGTCAGCCGGATGTCCGAGCCCATCCAAAATGAACCGTCGGAAAGCGACCACTGATGCCACGTCCACTGCCTCTCGGGATCGGTGCCGAGCCAAATCTGGTGCCGTCGCCGATCCACGACAACGAACCGGTACCGCCCCGCGATGTAGGGTGTGCCGCGGAATCCATGTTCCGCCAGATGGCGGGCGAGGCGGGCCGCAGGCGATGTGGACGAACGCACCCAGACCCACCCCTCCACGGCCACGAAGGATTCTGGCGTATCGATCCAGTCGACAGTACCGCAGCCGGCCTTCACCCAAACGTCTGCGGTCTCAGAGCGATGAATCAAGAGGTGGTCCTGCAACGCGACGTCAGCGAGTCGTTCGCGGTGGGAACCTGGGACAATGCACAGCGCCACGCGTGTTCCTCCTCCACCATCATCAAAGCGCCGGATGCTTGCGTCCCGCTGTCCCATAGTTGTCAGAAGGCTTTCAACAGATCAGCACCAGCATGGATGAGTGAGGACGGGCGATCAAGATCGGCGGACGCCATAGCACCCGGCCTCTCGCCTGACCGTTCCGCGCAGGGAGGGCGCCCCGTGCGAGAGGGGCGGTGACGGCACGATGCCACGCGGGTGGCACGGCGGGCGCCGCGCCGACGGTGGGACTCCGCCACGAAAGGGCGTCGGGGTTCAGCAAAGGGAAGGCGGCAGAAGTTGGGGCTCGCACGGTCCCTCATGCCGGAGCCGGATCCGTTGACTCTGGAGGGCCGACCGCTGCCTGGACCCTCCACCCTCGTCATGCACGCGACCTCGTGATGTCGCTGGCCGACGGATCGCCGCCGGTGTTTCTGTGCACGCGCGTGCTGGCGGAGGCGCAGCGCATCTGCGGCACCGGGGGGTTCCGCCGGCGAGCCGCCTGCGGCCGCCGATAGAGCGGCGCCCATGTGACCGTCACGGCTCGCCGCTGACGGGGCGGAAAAGTCGTGGGTCGCCCCGAGGGCGCCTCAAGGGCATGCGGCCAAGCATCGCCGGGACGGGCCGACGTCGCCGCGCCTGCACCCCGCAGCACCGACGGCATCTTGGCTTGTTCGCGCGGTGAGGATCAGAGCCCTATGCTAGGATATCGATCCAGGAGGCGGGACATGGTGCTGGGTGTTCGGCTGGACAGCCTGCTCGCCATAGACGTGGGCAATACCCATATTAAGTTGGGACTCCGCCAGGCTGGCCAGTGGAGCCACGAGTGGCGCATGTCCACCGATGTGCGGCGCACGGCCGATGAGTATCGGCAGCCGCTCAAAGGCTTCTTGGCCGAGGCGGGTTTCGACATGGTCGACAACGTCGTGCTGGCCAGTGTCGTCCCGCTGCTGACGCCGGTGTTCGTCCGCGTCAGCGAAGCGATCTCGGAAGGCCGGGTGCTGAAGGTGGCGCCGCCCGGCTACGGGATGGAGGTGTCGTACAACCCTCCCAGCAGTCTCGGCGCCGACCGATTTGCCAACGCCATGGCCGCTTACGCGCTATGCAGGCAGGCTCTGGTGGTGGTGGACGTTGGCACCACCACCACGGTGGACGCGGTGTCGGCCGCCGGGCGCTTTCTCGGAGGAGCTATTGCTCCGGGCCCGCACTTCATGGCACTGGCGCTGGCCGAAGGCACGGCGCAGCTGCCCATGATTCCCCCGTCGCTGACCGAAGGCGCGCTGGGCGGGTCGACCCATGAAGCCATTCAGGTGGGGGTGGCGCAGACGCTGGTGGGAGGCGTGGACCGCCTGGTGCGCCGAACCTGGCGGCTTTTGGGCGCGGAGTGCCCCGTCGTGCTGACGGGCGGATGGGGTGCGCGACTGGCGCCCCTGTTGGACTTTCCGGTCCAACTTGTGCCGCGCCTCACGCTGGAGGGGCTGGCCTTGTGCGCGGACTACGTATTGGTCGGCCGGCCGCTGGCGCCGTCGGCCGGCACGGGAGGGGGATAATTCATGTCCACGGTGGAGGCGGAGGTCCAAGCGGACCGGGGCCTGGCGCGGCTGACCATTACGCGGCCCGCCGCCTTGAACGCACTCAATCGGCAGGTGTTGGATGACTTGGGAGAAGCCTTTGACACGCTGGAGAATGATCCGGGAATCCGCGTGGTGGTGGTCACCGGAGCGGGGCGCGCCTTTGTGGCGGGGGCCGACATCGGCGAAATTGCGGCGCTGCCCGACGGGCTGGCGGCGGAGGCGTTCAGCCGCTACGGGCAGCGGGTCTTTCATCGTCTGGCAGAGAGCCGCCTGGTGAGCATCATGGCCATCAACGGGTATGCCCTGGGAGGCGGCCTCGAGCTAGCTCTGGCCGGCGACTTAAGGCTGATGGCGGAGAGTGCCCGGGTGGGGCAGCCGGAAATCGGGCTCGGCATCATCCCCGGATTCGGCGGCACGCAGAGGCTGGCCCGGCTTATCGGCGAAGGCCGCGCGCTGGAGCTGGTGCTCACCGGCCGGCAGATCCCCGCAGGAGAAGCCTTGCGACTGGGGTTGGTCAACCAGGTGCTCGCCGATGGCGAGCTCTTGGCGTCGGCCGAACAGCTGGCCGCGGAGTTGGCGGCTCGGGCGCCATTGGCGCTCGCGGCCGCCAAGCGGGCTGTGCGTGGTGGGCTGGACCATGAGTTGGCCGCCGGCCTCGCCGGGGAGGCCGCTCTGTTTGGCAGCGTAGCGGCGACACAAGATGCCCGCGAGGGAACCGATGCGTTCCTGCACAAGCGCCAACCCCACTTCACCGGCCGGTAGCTCAGAGCAGGAAGATGGCGGCGCGTTGAACCAACGGACCGGTCGGCAACGCCGGTGACCAATTTGAATCGGAAGGGACTGACCTTGGCGGTATGGACGAGCACGGGGGGAACCGGGTCGCAGAATCGCACGGAACGGGGCCGGAGGCGTTTGAAGCCGTCCTGAACCAGTTGGACCGCGTGGTGATGGGCAAGCGGGAGGTGGCGCGCCTGCTACTGGCGGCGATGGTCGCACGCGGGCACGTGCTGGTGGTGGACGTGCCGGGCGTGGCCAAGACGCGCATGAGTCGCGCGTTTGCCGCGTCGCTGGCTTTGAGCTTCCAGCGCATTCAGGGTACGCCCGACCTTTTGCCCGGTGACGTCGTGGGGGTGTCGGTGTACGACCCGCGCACGGCAGACTTCAAGTACCGGCCCGGGCCGGTGCTGTCCCACCTGGTGCTGGTGGACGAGATCAATCGGGCCACCCCGCGGACGCAGGCGGCGCTCTTGGAATGTATGGAGGAACGGCAGGTGACGGTGGACGGTGAGACGCATCGCGTGGCCGAGCCCTTCATGGTGCTTGCGACCCAAAACCCGGTCGAGATGGAAGGCACGTACCCGCTGCCGGAGGCGCAATTGGACCGCTTCCTGCTGTCCACTACCGTGGGCTATCCCTCGGCGGCGGAGGAGCTGGACATGATGCGGCGGCTCGGGACGGAAGACCCACTGGAGACGCTCGGGCCGGTCGCCAGCGCCGCCGACGTGGACACCTGGCGCCGCGAGGCCGCGCGGGTGCGGGTGGACCCGGTGGTTGAGCAGTACATGGTGGCACTGGTGCGGGCCACCCGCGAACAGCCTGGGATTCGCCTGGGGGCCAGTCCGCGCGCCACGCTGGCGCTGATTCGCAGCGTACGGGCGTGGGCCTATCTGAACGGGCGCCCCTACGTGCTGCCCGATGACGTGAAGCGCATGGCCGTGCCGGTGCTGGGGCATCGCCTCCTGATGGCGGCGGACGCCGAAGTGCTGGGCGACAGCGGAGCCGACGCGGTGCGGCGGGTGCTGGAGGTGGTCTCCGTGCCCACGGAAACTCTATGAATCCGCACCAGGGCGACTGGGTTCGCACCTTTTTCATCATCGCCGCCGTGGGCGGCGTGGTTTTCGGGGTGCCGGTGGTGAGCGCCGCCGCGGCGTTTCTGTTTGTCCTGGCTCTGGCGGCGGAGTGGCTGGGCACCCGAAGCCTCGAGACCCTGAAGGTAGCCCACCGCACCAGTACGGCGGCGGTGGTCATCGGTGACATGGCTGAGGTGTGGGTCACCGTGGAGCATCCCCGGTCCTGGCCGCTCACGGCCATTCACTTCGAAGACGCCATCCCGAATGGTTTGGACGTTTCTGACCCGAAGCCGCGCGGATATCAAAAGGTTGCTCTGGGCAGCGCGGTGTGGGGGGCGCTTTCGGTAGGCCCCCAGGAGCGTGTGCGGCATCGGGTGGTGGTCGTTGGCCGGGAGCGGGGTCGGTGGGTCATGGGACCGGTGCGCGTGTGGGGCGGGGACCCGCTGGGGTGGACGCAATTCGAGCGCTTTGCGCCGGACCGGGCGGTACTGACCGTCTATCCCAAGCTGTTTCCCGTGCCGCGGGGCTTTCTGAATCCGAACCGGCCCCAGGGCGAACGCCGGGGACCGCCGTGGAATCCCCCGGATCCGCTGCGGGTGGTCGGAGTGCGCCCGTATCAGCCCGGGGACCCCCGTCGCCTGATCCACCCCCATGCCACCGCACACAGCGGGACGCTCCAAGTCAAGCGGCTGGAGCCGGAAGGGGATGAGCAGTTGGAGTTGCTGGCACTGGCCGCCACGGCGCCGTTCATCTGGCAAGGGGTCGACAAAGACCGGTTTGAGTCACTGGTGTCGGCGGTGGCCTCGGTGGGAGACATGTTTCTCCGCACCGGGTCAGCGCTGGGCCTGTCGCTGGTGGGGTCGGTGTACGGATGGCCCCGGGGTGTCAACCTGCCACCCGGGCGGGGGCCGGAGCACTGGGCCCGGGTCATGACCGCGCTTGCCTGGGTGCAACCCGGGGGCGGCCAGGGGCACGACCTGGGCCCGGCTCTACTGCGCCTCTCCCGGCGACTGCGGCCAGGGGCGCACCTCATGTACTTTGCGTGCTTTCATCAGCCGGCGTGGACGCCCCTGCTGCAGCGGTTGGTGCAACGGGGTATCCAGGTGACCTTCGTGCCGGTGGCCGTGACAGACGCGATCCCCGAGGTGCCAGGCATACGTGTGCGTCCGTGGAGTCCCGGGCTGGTGACCCCGTAATGCGCCGCCTATTGACATTTATTCTTGAAGTGAGCTGGCTGGCGGCCTGGGCGCTGCGACTGGGCGTGGGCGAGGTGGTGCCCGTCATGGCGGTGGCGGGGCTCGCGGCCGCCTGGTCCCGCCGCCGTGGCGTCTGGGCGCTGTTGGTGTGGGTGGTGATGGTGGTCGCCGGCGCGTTTGTCGCGGGACCGTGGGGTGTGCTGTTTTCCGTCGTGGCGCTGTGGCGGGGCGCCTCGCCCATCGACCCGGAGCATCCCGCCGTGTTCCAGCGCATCGCGATTGCGGTCGGGGGCACGGCCATTTTGGCCGTGAACGCCCCCGAGTACACCTGGGTGCTTCCCGTGGTGCTGGGGGTGGGACTGGTCGCCGCTGTGGCGACGACGGTTGAACCGGCCGTCCCGCTTGGCACCCATGTGCGGCTCGCAGGTTGGCTGGCGGCTGCGGGGCTCCTAGTGGGCCTCGTGGTGCTCGGGCTGGCGGCCTGGGCCCCGTGGCAGTATCTCGGCGGGCCCGTGCGAGCGCTGATGTTTGCGATTGGGCACCTGATACCCTCGTTTCATCTGCACTCGCACATCCCCAAGCCGTCCAGCCCCGTCCAGCCGCCCCATAAGCGGCATCCGCAGCGTCGGCCGGTAACGGCACAGAGCCCGCTGCCCTTGCTGATTGCCGGCGGGGTGGTGTTGCTGGTGGGGGCCTACTTTGCGGTGCGCGCGCTCGCTCGGGCGGGGTGGCCGGAACTGGAACGCACCGACAATGTGGACCGGGAGAGGCTTGCGGTCGACCCGCTGGCCGCCCCCGGGGGACGTGCTGTGCTCACGCGGAGGGTGGTTCAGCGGCACATGCGGCTCTTGGCCCGGACGCGACAGCGCCCCGGGACGGGGGAAACCGTGCGGGAGTGGCTCGGGAGGCTCTACGGGGACACGGCCGCGGATGTCGTGCCGCGTCTGGGGGAGCTTTATGAAGCGGTGCGCTACGGCGGCGTGACGGACGACGCCACGCGCGCCCGCACGGCGCAGCGCCTCTGGCCGGCCGCCCCCCCGACGGCGGCCGAGTCCCCAGGGGACCCGGAGGATAGCCAGCCGCCGGCCACCCCGCCCTAGAGGGCGGGTCTGGTGCGCCTCGTGCGGAGACCGCGCCGCCGCGGGACGCCCGCCGGCGCAATGAGGCGGCGGAGACGGCGAACCCACCAGCGATGCACGGAAAGGGGCTTGGTTCAGACGATGGCGCGTCGCGATCCATCCACGCGCGCAACACGCCCGCGATGGGCCCTTCGGGTCGACGACCGGGGCGGGAGTGCTCGAGCGCTTGGGCGGGCGACGCTTTTTGGGCTCGACCACCTTCCCCTTCGCCCCAACGGTCATTGGCGGCCACCGACCAAGCCGTTCGGGGGCGCGACGCCCCCTCCCCGGACCCGCGGCGATCCCGCCGCGGGCCGCATGGTGGGTGGCCGCATGGGAATCGGGCGCCCCCATCCTGAAGGACGGGGTGTCAGCGCCCTGGCGCGCCGATGAAGGGGAGCGGGGTGACCACCGCGCTCGTGTTTCTTGAGTGGCGGCAGTTGGTCAACAACGTGCGGGGCATCGCCCAGGCGCCGCGGCGCCTGGTGGTGTATGTCATCTTTCTGCTCTTTGCGGTGCGTTTCTTCGTGTTTGCGCCCGCCGCCAGCGGCGTGCCGGTGCACGTGCCGCTCGGACTCACCATCTGGCTTCCGGTGCTGACGGGGCTGGCCCTGCTGTTGCCGTGGGCGGCCCCCAGCCCGACGGCCCTCTTTGCCAGTCCGGCTGACCGGACGTTTCTGGTCGGGGTGCGTGGACAGCCCCGGCCGCTGGTGGCACGCCACCTGTACCACCGCTATGTCAACGCCTTGCGGTCCATGCTGGGCCTCGTGGTGCTGATCCTGGTGTTCAGCCGGTCGGGCGGGGTGCTGGGGGCGGCGGTATGGCTCGTGCCCGTCGCCGTGGTGTATCTGACCGCCGCCCGGCTGGCGGCGGGTGCGCTCAAGGCACGCCGCGTGCCGGTGGCCGGGCTGGCGGTGGCCGCCGCGCTGGGCTGGCTCATCCTCACGGTGGCGCCCCGCTGGCCGCTGGCCGTGCGCAGCGCGGTGGGCATGTGGCCGCTGGCCGCGGCCCTGGTCCACGGCGACGCGTGGCCCACCGTGCTGGCGTGGCTGGCGCTGACGGGGGCCGTGACGGTGATGGGCGTGCTGTGGGCGGTGCCGCCGTCAACCGACGACTGGCGGCTGGTGGACCGCTGGGCCCTGGTGGACGCCGTGCGCGGGGGGAGCGGCGACCGCCGCGAGCTGTTTCGGCGGCAGATGGCGGCCCGACTCAGCCGGGGGCGCGGCGGAGAGCGGCCGTCCCACCAGTTTCGCTGGAGCGGGCCGGGGGCGGTGGTGGAGATGGAAACGCTGACCACGCTGCGCCAGATGATCCAGGCGCCCTGGATGACCGGGATGCTGGTGGCGGCGTCTCTCGTGGGCGGTGTCCTGCTGGCCCACGGGGGCCGGAGCGCGGTTGTGATGTGGCTCCTGGCGATGGCGTACACCGGGGTGATTTTCACGTCCGTGCAGTCGCGGCTGGTGGGCAGCCACCCGATTGCCCGCGACCCCCTGGTCATCGGCGCGCCCGGGTCGGGCTTTGTGCACGTGCTGGCCGAGGAGGCGCTGGGCTGGGCGGCCGGGGTGCTGTTTTGGGGCGGGGCGGTGCTGGTGGCGCTGGTGCTGGGCCTCGCGGTGCGCTGGGGCGTTGGGGTGCTGCTGCTGGTGGCGGCGGGCCAGGCCATGGTTCAGAGCCTGCGCCTGCTGTACTGGACGTTGTTTCCCACGCTGTTTGAGCGGCAAGTGGTTGGCCGGCTGCTGTCCCTGGTGGCGGCGGGCGCCTTGATCGGAATCCCCGCCGTCCCCATGCTGGCGCTGCCGTGGGCGGTGGGAGTGCCCACGGCCGCCGGGCTGGCGCTGGCCGAGGCGGCCCTGCTGTCTTGGTGGGCCGCCCACCGACTGGAGTGGGGCCGCGGGCCGGTGCCCGCGCTGGGAGAGGAGCATTAGAGGGAAACAATGGGAATTGGCTCAATGGAGGAGATGGAGGGATGGACCGTGATGCGAGGGTGACACACGACCGGGAAGGGAACGGGTCCGAACGGCTCGAGGTGCGCAACCTAACCAAGCGCTTCGGAAAGACCACGGCCGTCGATGGCTTGTCGTTTGAGGTTGAGGCCGGGCATATTCTGGGGCTGGTGGGACCCAATGGAGCGGGCAAAACCACGACGCTCTACTGCATGGCGGGTCTCGTCCCGGTGGATGGGGGAGAGGTGCTGTGGGGCGGTCGGGCGCTTCGCCATGAGCATGGCCGGGTGGGGCTGGTGCCCGAGTCGCCCGACGTGTATCCGGCGCTCACCGTGTATGAGCATCTGGGATTTTTGGCGCGCCTGCATCGGCTGCCGCCGGGGTGGCAGGCGGAGGCCGAGCGCTGGATGGAGCGGCTTGACCTCGCGCGGCACCGGGACAAGGTGGGCGGCGCTCTGTCCAAGGGGCTCCGCCAGCGGGTGATTCTCGCGGGTGCGGGGCTGGTGCGCGCACGCCTGCTGCTGGTGGATGAGCCCATGATTGGGCTCGACCCCATGGGTCAGCGCGAGGTGCGGGAACTGCTCCGGGAGATGAGCGCCGATGGCGCGGCGGTGGTGTTGAGCTCACACCAATTGGGGCTGGTGGAGACACTCGCGGAGTCTGTCGTCGTCGTGGACGAGGGCAAGAAGCGTGCTGCCGGCACTATCGCGGAACTGCGGGCGCAAGCGGGCCTCTCCGCCGAGGACAGCCTGGAAACCGTCTTCTTCCAGGTGCTGGGTCGGCACGGCGAGGCGGACACGCGCGGCGAGCGCCCTTAGGCTTGGCAAGAACCCTGGTGGCGCGGGCTTCCGCCGCCGTCGGCGAGGAGCAGGGGAAGGGCCGGCGATCGGCCCTTCTCCGTGAGACCCGCCGCGCTAGCTCGCGGGGGCGGGTGGTGAGGTTGACCCGTACGCCATGTTGAAACCGTCTGTGTCGCTGTCGGGCACCGACGGGGTCGACACCTGGGTCCGGCGCTGAATCATCACGCCCCCATCGGACGGAGCCAGGCTGGGATTGCTGGCGTTGACCGTGCCGGGATCGAAGGTGGTCTGGCCATAATGGGCCAGCGTGGCCACGTGCCCCCCGATGGTGGGCGCCTCCTCGATCCACTCGGCCGAGGTGGCCGGGCCGCTGTACGTCTGCGTCGTCGTGAACGTCCACGGTTTGGTGGTGTCGTTGAGGGTGATGGTCCACGTTCCGTTGCCGTCGTTGACAATGCTGGCGCTCATGTGGTCGCCTGGCGACACAGGATCGCCGGTAATCACGGTCTCCGCAGCAGGAAGGATCTCCCACCATGCGTAGTACTGCGCGCCGTGGGACGAATAGTCCTGCTCGGTGCCGGTCTGAATCAGGCTGCTGTTGTTGAACCCGTCGATGCCAATCCAGCTCGATGAATACGTGGGGCCTTTGGTGCGGCTGACGGCGGGCACCACCCACTGCCCGGTGATGGCGCTGTACTTGCTGGTGTCGACCGCGTAGCCCGACCAGTTGGAGGACGCCCACCCGAAGGCGGAGATGGACCCGCCGCCCCCATGGCCGTGCGTACCCTTTCCGACCGTCAGGACATGGCGCGGCGCGTTGACAATGCCCGCGGCAGCCACGGCGGGCGCCGAGACGGGCGCCGAAACCAGAAGAAGGCCCCCGGCGGCCAGCAGGGTGGCCGCAGCCCTCGTAAAGTGACGCATTCGTCGGAAACTCCTTTCGCGTCGGGTTGGAGACGAGATGCCAACGAGGCTGACCATCCAACTTCGGCTCACGATGCCTGCCACGCAGACATCGGTACATTAAGAAATTCGCCGCCCGGCTCCCAACTCCTTCTCAACGACCCCAAAAACTTGTTTGGCCGGGAAAAAAACGGGGACGGGAGAGCCCAGGCCAGCGGCGCCGCCTGCGCTGAGCTCTGGGGCGTCGACGACCCCGCGTTTGGGGAAGGCGACCCGTCGATGCGCGCGGATTTGTGCGGGCGGTGCCAGACCAACAGCCCAAGCGCCACCAGTCCCACGGTGTCTTCGAGCACCTGGGCGAACGGCAGGGCGACGTGGGCTTCAGCCAGCCTGGCGCCGAGCGCCGGCAGTCGGGCGGACAGCATGAGCGCGATGGCCGCAACACCCCACCACAGGCGGCGCGCATCCAAAGACGGGGAGCGCCGGGCGGTGGCCACCAGCCGGGCGAGGGCCGGAAGGGTCCACACCGCTTCGTGGATCCACGCGATGGGCGACACCAGCACCCCGACGAGGCCCACGGCCACAATGGCCGACTCCCGCTGTCCGGCACGCTGCAGTGCCAGCGCCTGGCCGAGGCCCACTACCGCCACGAGGGTGACGCCGATCGCCAGCACGGGGCCGCGCCAGGCTCCGAGGCCTAAGCGGTCCACCATGCCCCAGAGAGACTGGTTCAGATACGACGTGGGTGACCCAGGTCGGCCAACCTGCCAGAGCGTGTGCGTAAAATACCGCCACGAGGACGCTGGCCGGAGGAGAAAGCCGCCGCCGGTGAGCACCGCCCAGGCACCGGTGGCCACGGCCAGCGGCCGCCAACGGCGGGTGAGCAGCAGGTAGAGCATGAAAAGGCCCGGCACCACTTTGACGGCGGCCGCGAGCCCAATCCACCCGGCGGACCAGGGATGGGGTTCGTCGCGAGGCCTCCGGCGACGGCCGCCGCCATGAAGAGGATGTCCACCTGACCGAGCGACAGGTTGTCGAACACCGGCTGGGTCACGAGCGCGAGCGCCGTCGCCGCCAGCACCCCCGCCCATCCAGGGCGGCCCATCACCCGGTGGAGCGCGTAGGCCAGGGCACCAAGGGAGCCGGCATCCCACAGAACCGAGAGCAGTCGCTCTCCCAGGATGGACAGGGGGACCATCAGGACAGCGGCGACAGGCGGGTACGTGAATGGCAGGCGCTGCGCCGAGTCGAAGCCCGCTCGGTAAAGGGGCGCCCGATGGACGATGGCCGCCGCCCCGGCGAGATAGACGCGCAGATCCACCGGCTCCAGGTTGCGGGGGCCCAGCACGTGCATTCCCACGGCGGCCAGGCTCGCGGCCACCGCGAGCGCCGCTGCCACGAGGGCGGCGCGCCCCCAGCCGGGGAGGCCCAAGCGGCCCATCACCAGGATGGGCCGCAGCGCCGGGCTGGGCACGGGCCTCACCTCGTGATCTCACGGCGCTTGGGCTTGGGTTCGCGGCCGAGCCGCGCATTCTGCCGCAGCCCCGAGAGATGGCGCCGCGGCCACGGGTCTGGTAAAATCTCAAATTCAGACGAGCAACCCGCCACGAGTCGCCCTTCGCGGTCGGGGCGCGTCGCGGGAAGGTGCTTGGCAGGCATGGATCAGGTGCGGATTGGAGAAAAGCTCGTCAGCCTCACCCGAATTCGACTGGTGGTGGAGCAGGCCATGGCGCTCCGGGCGGAGGGCCTGTCTCAATCTGAGGTGTCCGCGCGGCTGGGCGTCGATAGGACGCTCATTTCGCGGCTGGAGAGCGTGGGCGAGATTCGGGTCGGGCATCGGGTGGCGCTCATAGGGTTTCCCGTGGCCAACAAGACCGACGTGGAGCAATTGGCGGCGCGGTTGGGTGTGGATTTCGTGTGGGTGATGACGGATGCGGAGCGGCGGGCGTTTGCCACAAGCCTCACGGGCGCGGCGCTGATCGACAATATTTTGGCGATGACGGCGCGTGTGCGGCAGTTTGACGCGGTGGTGCTGTTGGCCTCCGATCGGCGCATTCGGCTGATGGAATCGCTTCTGGACCGCAGTTCGGTGGTGCCGATTATCTTGGGCGAGACACCGCTGGACCGTGACGTGCAGGTCGACGTGACCGCGCTGGAGCAGGTGCTTCTGGCACTCAGGTCCTCGGGGGCCTGAGAGCGGAGGCCATCTCATAGGATGCCGTCAGTGAGGGCTGGGGCAGGGGCGGCAGGCAGAAAGAAGGGGACCTAGCTGGTGGAACGTGAATTATTGGTGTCGGCCGAGGGCTTGAAAAAGATGGAGCACGAGTTGGAGCACCTGAAGACCGTGCGGCGCGGCGAGGTGGCGGACCGCATCAAGACGGCCCGCGAGTTCGGCGACATCTCCGAGAACTCCGAGTATGAAGATGCGAAGAACGAGCAGGGACTCATCGAGGCGCGTATTCAGTCGCTGGAGACCATGATCAGAAACGCACGGGTCGTGGACGAAGCCGCGCAGGATCCGCACGTCGTGCACATTGGCTCCCACGTGACCGTCAAAGAAGAAGGCGAAGACGCGCCGGAGGAGTACATCATCGTGGGGGTCGCGGAAGCGGATCCGGTGAAGAACCGCATCTCGGTGGACTCGCCGGTCGGCAAGGCGCTTCTGGGGGCACAGGCAGAGGATTGGGTGGAGGTGACCGCGCCGGTCGGACGCATTCGCATGCAAGTGGTGTCGATCAAATAGGCGTCTAGCGACTGGGCGGTCAGGGGGGCGCGTGGTGGAGGCAGGAAGGGAGCCAGGGCGGGGCGAAGCGCAGCGCCAGGCGCGCATCGCCAAGTGGCAGGCGTGGCGGGATCGGGGACAGGACCCTTATCGCCGGACGCGGTTTGCTCGAACGCACCTAGCCAGTGACATTGTGTCGGGACATCCGGCCAACGATGGCCAGTCGACCTCGGTCGCGGGGCGCATCCTGGCCATTCGCGGGCACGGCCAGGCGGCGTTCTTAGACCTACACGACCCCTCGGGGCGCGTTCAATTGCATGTGACCGCCGAGGTGCCCGACGCCCTCGCCCTAGTGGAGGGATTGGACCTCGGGGATCACGTGGGGGCGGAGGGGACCATTTTCAAGACCCGGCGCGGTGAGGTTTCGCTGGCTGTGACCCGATTGGTGCCGCTGTCTAAGAACTTCCGGGGGATGCCCGACAAGCGCCATGGCCTGACGGATCCCGACCTGCGGTACCGCCAGCGGTACGTGGACCTGATGACCAACCCCGAGAGTGTGCGCACCTTTCAGGTGCGCTCGGCGGCGGTGCGTCTCATGCGTGCGCATCTAGAGGATGAGGGCTTTATCGAGGTGGAGACGCCCGTGCTGGTGCCGATTGCCGGCGGGGGCATGGCGCGGCCGTTCCGCACGCACCACAACGCCCTGCACCGGGACCTGTACCTGCGCATAGCGACCGAACTCTACTTAAAGCGGCTCATCATTGGAGGTTTTGAGCGGGTCTACGAAATTGGGCGGGTGTTTCGCAACGAAGGCGTGGACGCCAATCATGGGGCCGAGTTCACCATGCTGGAGCTTTACTGGGCGTACGTGGGCTACGAAGAAATCATGAGCTTGGTGGAGCGCCTGCTGGCACACCTGTGCCAAGCGCTGACCGGGGGGTTGGTGCTGGACGTGGACGGCGTGCGCCTCGACTTCACACCGCCCTATCCCCGGGTCGACATGGTGGAGCGCTTCCGGGAGCGCACCGGCCGAGATCTGCTGGATTTGGACTCTAAGGAGCGGGCGCTCGCCGCGGCGAGGGACTTGGGGGTGCGGCTGGACCCCGGGCTCACCCGCGTGCAGGTCTTGGACAAACTGGTGAGTGCGGTGGTCGAGCGGGACCTGGTGCAGCCCACGTTCCTAGTGCACCATCCGGTGGACATTTCCCCCCTGGCCAAGCGACGGGCCGTCGATCCGCGCACCACCGAGCGGTTCGAGCTGTTCTGTCGGGGCACCGAGCTCGCCAATGCCTTCTCCGAGCTGAATGACCCGTTCGACCAGCGCGAGCGGTTCATGGCGCAGGTGCGCGAGCGAGACGAGGGCAACGATGAACTGCCCGAACTGGACGAAGATTTTCTGCTGGCACTGGAGCACGGCATGCCCCCCACCGGGGGACTCGGCATCGGCGTCGACCGGGTGGCCATGCTGCTCGCGGGGGTGACCTCCATTCGCGACGTGGTGCTGTTCCCCATGCTGCGGAATGCTGGGCCGACGCCCCTCACCTGATATCATGGACCCAGTGTGAACAATCCTGTGCACAGGGGGTGCCCATGAAGACCGTGGTCAGCGTGAGCCTGGGATCGTCCCGCCGGGATCACGCGGCGGTGCTCAAGATCCTCGGCCAAGAGGTTCACCTGGAGCGCCGCGGCATGGATGGCAGCGTCGAGCGCGCGCTCGACACGATCCGCGCCCTGGACGGCCACGTGGATGCGCTCGGGCTGGGCGGCGTGGACCGATGGCTCACCGTGGGCCCCCACCGCTACACGGTGCCCACCGGCGAGCGGCTGGCCCAGGCCGCCTCGGCCACCCCGGTGGTGGACGGCGGCGGCATCAAGGCCGTCTGGGAGCCGATGGTGGTGAGAGAGCTGGTGGCGGACGGTATTCTGCACCCGGGGCAGACGGCGCTGATGGTGTCGGCGCTCGACCGCTATCCGATGGCGGCGGCGCTGGACGCGGCTGGGCTCAATCTGGTGTGTGGCGATCTTATGTTTTCGGCGCGCATCGACTACGCGATCCGGAGCCTGGCCGAACTGCAGGAGCTTGGCCAGCGGCTGGTGCCTGAGATGGTCAAACTTCCGTTTGAGCAACTGTACCCGGTCGGCAGCGAGCAGGAGGCTCTTCCCGACCCCCGCTTTGTGCGCCACTTTGAGGAGGCTGATGTTGTGGCCGGCGACTTTCACTTCATCCGGCGGTATCTGTCCGGACGCTTGGACGGGAAGGTGGTGTTGACCACCACCACCACCGCCGCCGATGTCGACCTGCTGTGGTCCCGCGGCTTGTCCACGCTGGCCACCACCAGCCCTCAACTGGACGGGCGCACCTTTGGCACGAACGTCCTGGAGGCGGCGCTGGTGGCCGCCTCAGGGGTGGGGGCTCTGGACCCCCGCTGGGCCGACACGGTGCGGGCCGCAGGCCTGGCGCCCTTTGTCAGGCGCCGGGCCGCCGAGGTTGGCGTGTGAGCGGGCTCTTTGAAACGCTCCAGCGCTTTGCCGAAGCCTGCAACCGCAATCAGCGACTCCAGCAGATGAATCACGACTGGGATCGCCTGATTCTCGTGCAGCCCGACGATGCGGACGAGGAACACTGGATTCGCTACCGAGACGGCGTGGCGGTCGTCGTCGCCGGGGCCGGCGACCCCGACCCCGCCGACCTCATTGTGGAGGGAGCGTCCGAGGTGCTGGTCCGCATCTTTTCGGGCGACTCCACGCCAACCGAGCCGTACATGAGCGGAGACCTGCGCGTCAGGGGTTCCCAGGACGACGTCATGCGGCTCGATATCATCGCGCTCCTGATTTGGGGGGAATAGTGTGGCCGGCTTAAAGCGGGTGCTCCCGCTCCGCACCGCGGTTTCCACCAGCGCCGGCCTGGCTTCGGCCGCCATCAACTTTCTGGCCGTGGCCGAGCTCGCGGGGTACGCGGGCGGCCGGTCCGGCTGGCTGGCCATCCTGGTGGCGGGCGTGCTGGTGACGCTCGCGGCGGGCAACTTCTCGGAACTGACCGCCCTCTACCCCTCGGCCGCCGCGATTCGCGTGTGGATTCGCCGCGGCGCCTCGGACCAATTGTCCATGGTGGCGTCGCTGGTTTACGTAGGTACGGTCGTGTTTGTGATTGCGGCTGATGCGTTTGTGCTGGGCCACGTGTTTCTGGCCGTGCTGCCGGAGGTGCCCGGGCTCGTGTGGATTGCTGCGCTACTGGGGCTGGTCACGCTGCTGAACCTCAGGGGCATCAAGGTGGCCGGCTGGGTGCAGGACCTAAACGGCCTGTTTCTGCTGGGGAGCCTGGTGGTGGTGGCCCTGCTGGCACTGGGCCACGTGCCGGCCCCCCACTGGCACACCGCGCTGCGGATGGGCCCGAACTGGATTCAGGCCCTGGCGCTGGGCGTGTTCGTTTTTGTCGGCTTCGAGTGGGTCACCCCGCTGGCCGAAGAATTTCAGGACAGCCGCGTGATTCCGCGCGGCATGTTCATGGCGCTGGGGCTGGTGACGGTGGCCTTTGGCCTGTTTGCCCTGGCAGCCCAGATGGTGCTG
>JAKARZ010000057.1 GCA_021828405.1 Bacillota bacterium | reverse complement strand
GGGGGCCGCCCGGGGTGGGCAGGGGATCCGCGTCCCGGCCGCCTATTCCTCGCAAGAGGGTCCGCGACCCGTGCCGGTTTTGTTGCCAGGGACGCGGGTACGAGACGATGGCGGCGGTGAAGGCGGCGGAGACGATGGAAAATCGGGGGCGCCATGCTTGGGCACCCCCTGTGCCCCCATTCCGTCTGACGCGTGTCACCCGCCCGGGCCTCCCGATGAAGCAGGGACCGCTCCACCGCTCGGGGGAATCCTCCGGCTTGAGCCGTGGGGAGGATGTCAAGGAGAGCCTCCTTAAACGCGTGGGCGGAAACAGCCCGTCGGGCAGCTCCCCCGTGCGAGCCTGCCGGGGGAGAGGCGAGACTTTTTTTCTAAGACGCGGACAGGCTCCGCGGCCCGCGTGCCGCCTCAGTGGTCGGGATCGGAACGCTCGCCCAGCGAGCACCGAACGCCATGCATTTCACCGAGGATCCTGCGGTCGACCGCCCGACGCCCCGACGCGGCCCCCGAGCCGGGCGTCGGATGCTATCATGGCCCCGACAGCGGCCGCAGGGGGCGGCGCGGCCATGCCGAGGACCGGAGGCGCCCTGTCTTGCGTGGCACATGCGGATTCGCCCGCGCCGCTGCCCGGGAGCCTCATCGCCGGGCCAGCGAGCTGGCCGCTCCGCAAGATCGCTCCGGCCCGATGGCAAGCACGCACGGGTGCGCGGCTGGCGAGTGGGCTTACACGGGGTTTGGGGTGGCGGCGACCCACCCCAAACGCGCTCGGCCGGCAATAGACCCCAGGAGGTGGACCATGCCCGCTGACAGTGAGTTCCGACCAACGTTCGCCGATGTGCTGGCGGCGCGCCGCCGCATCCGCCCCTATCTGTCGCCGACTCCGCTCATCCGGGCCGACAGCCTGAGTGAGGCCCTGGGTTTCGAGGTCCTGCTGAAGCTTGAGGTGCTCCTCCCGATTCGGGCATTCAAAGTGCGCGGCGGCGTGAACCTGGCCGCTGCCGAGCGGGCGGCCGGCAGCCTGCCGCCGGAAGGGATGGTGGCAGCCTCCACAGGCAATCATGGGCAGTCCGTGGCTTACGCGGGTCGCCTGTTCCACGTCCCGGTGCGGGTGTTTGTGCCCGACGCCGCCAACGATGTGAAAACCCGTGCCATGGAGCGCCTAGGGGCGGCCGTGGTGCGGACCGGGCGCGACTTCGATGCCGCGCGCGAGGCGGCCGAAGCATATGCCGCAGCGCATGGCGCCCGCTACGTGCACTCGATGAATGAGCCCCTGCTCATCGCCGGGGTTGGAACCCTCTACCTGGAGGCGCTCGAGGAGGCTCCGGATGCCGATGTGATTTTCGTCCCGATGGGGGGAGGGTCCGGGGCGGCGGCGGCAGGCTTGGTGGCCAAAGCCGCCACGCCCGCGGTGCGGGTTGTCGGCGTGCAGGCCGAAGGCGCGCCGGCTCTGCACAACGCGTATCGCACGGGGCGCCTGGAAGAAACCCCGCGGGTGGACACCCAGGCGGAGGGGTTGGCCACGCGGGTGGCGTTTTCCCTGCCCCTCGCCATGATTCGCGACACCCTGGACGACGTGGTGCTGGTGAGCGACAGCGAGCTGTATGCCGCTCAGCGCCTGCTGCTGCGCCACGTGCGGATCCTGCCGGAAATGGCCGGCGCCGCGGGGCTGGCCGCCGCCCTCCGCGCCCGCGAGCACCTTCGGGGACGCCGCGTCATCCTGCCCCTGACGGGCGCCAACGGATCTGACGGCGAACTGCATCGCGTGCTGTCCGAAGGCTGGGACTGAGGCAGCGGGGGCCGGCAGCCCAGACTCACGCCGGCCCACGCCGTGTGCCCGGCGCCTTGGGAGCTCGAGGCCGCCGCGGGCGCACCGGGCGATTTGCCGCGCGCCGCCGCCGCGTGGGCGCCCCAGTGGGCCCCACCGGCGCGTGAGGCTCCACCGGCCCTCCGGGAGGTGCCTGGCCGCCAAAGTCGAACGCGACACGCCCGCCCTCCAGGGTCAGCCGGGCGCTGAACGGCTGGCCGGCCCGGTTCTTGAATCCCTTCAGCATCCCGGTGGTTTTGCCCGCCAGGAGAGTAGCCACCTGCCGGTCGGTCAATCGCTTCTTCGCCACCGTGCGCCAGATGGTAAACGAGCAGCCGGACTTCCAGCGCGAGCAGCCCCAGCCTTTCGGGGTGGCCGCCACCTGGCCCTCGTGGCAGACGGGGCAAGTCCCGAGGGCCGCCGATGCGTCGCTGACCCCGTCGGCGGCCCCGGCCACCACCGTGGCGGCCTGCTCCCGCACGGCCGCCACCACCTCCGCCGTGTACGCCCGGATGGACTGAACGAACGCGGCCGCATCGCCGGTGCCGCCCGCAATGGCTTCCAACTGCGCTTCCCAGTCCCCGGTGAGGTCCGGGCTTTGGAGGGCGGACGGCGCCACCTGCAAGAGCGCTCGGCCCTTGGGCGTGCTCACGAGCGCTTTCTTCTCCCGCACGGCGTATTCCCGGGCCACGAGCGTGTCCAGGATTCCCGCCCGCGTCGCCGGCGTACCCAAGCCGTGCTTCTCCATGAGGGCCAGCAGCGTTGCATCGGTCAGGTGCGCCGGCGGCTTCGTGGTTTTCTCCAAAATATCTAAGCCGCTCACCTCCACGGCTTGGCCGGTCGATAGTCCCGCGGGGATCCGCTCGCGCGCTTCCGACTCGGCGTCCGGGTCCTGGGCCGAGGGGAGGCGCCCCGTCGCCACGCGCCAGCCCGGCACCACCACCACGGAGCCCTGGGTGCGAAAGGTTTCGCCCGCCGCGTCGGTCCACACCGTGGTCCGTTCGTCGATGCCTGGGGACAGCAACGCCGCGAAGGTGCGGCGCACAATGAGATCCCACACTTTCAGGTCTCGCGCCGCCAGGGAAGGACCCGGCCGCTCCCCGGTCGGCACGATGGCCGGGTGTCCCGCCTTCTGCACCTCGTCTTCGCTGGTGATGCGCCCCAGCGGCAGAGGAGACGGGAGTGCCGACAGCATTTCGCCATAGAGAGCGCCCAGGCTCGCCAGCCGCTGGCCCATGGACGCCGCCTCCGCCGCTGACACGGCCCGAGCCTCGGTGCGCGGATAGCTCGAGAGGCTCGCCTCGTACAGGCGCTGCGCTGCACTGAGCGTGTCCTGCGCGGTCATGCCAAACCGCCGGTTCGCATCCTTCTGCAGATCGGCCAAATTGTAAAGCCTGGGGGGGTGCACGGTCACCCGCTTGGACTCGCGGCGGCTCACGACGCCCGCCGTGCCGGGCACAACCTGCCGCACGACGCGCTCGGCCGCCGCCCGATCCGCCATGCGGTCAGCAGGCTCGGCTCGGCCAACCTCTATCCACAGCCCGCGGTACACATCGTGGTCCGCTGTGGCGAACGTCGCCTCCACCTGCCAGTACGGCATGGCGCGAAAGTTTTCAATCTCGCCGTCCCGGTCCGCAATCAGGCGGAGCGTAGGGGTTTGCACACGGCCCACCGAGAGGGCGCCCTGCCCGCGCTGCCCATGGCGCAGCGTGATAGCCCGCGTCGCGTTGAGCCCCACCAGCCAATCCGCCTCGGCGCGAGCCTCGGCCGCCTGGCCCAAGAGGTCATAGGCCGACGCCGGCTGCAACCGGGAGAAGGCGGTCCGAATGGCGGACGGCGTTGCTTCGGAGAGCCACAGGCGCAGCGTGGGCTGTCGAGCCTTCAGATAGCGCAGGAGCCAACGGGCGATGAGCTCCCCCTCCCGGTCGGCATCCGTGGCCACCACAATGCTGTCGACGTCCACCCGCTTCACCAGCCGGGCCAGCACCTGGAGCTGGTCGTGTCCGGCGGGGACCGGCACCAGGCGAAACGCCTCGGGCAGCATGGGCAGGCCGGACCAGTTCCATTTACGCCACTCCGGCTGATACGCGGCAGGCTCCGCCAGGCTCACCAGATGGCCCCGGGCCCAGGACACCAAATCGCTCCCCACCACGAGAAAGCCCTCCTGACGCGCGGGGCGCCCCAGCACCCCCGCAATGGCTCGCGCCACGCTGGGCTTTTCCGCGATGATGAGCCGCAACCGCCCGCCCCCTTGTCCTGAGCCTACCGGACCCGCTCTCCGCCGTCACCCATCCGCCGTTTGCGCCATGGCCCATGGCACGCCACCCAAGCCAAGCGAGCCTGCCCGCCGGGAATCGCGCAGGCGCTCCCTGGGACCCGCCGGGGTAAGCGCGGCGCCGGCGGCCGATGAACCTCCAGAGTGCGCGCCAGCTTCTGTGAGGGCCACCTCCGCCAGGGCCCATCCGGCCCGCATGCCGCGCCGCAGAGACGGGGGACTTGGCGCAACGACGGCTGGCCAACCCGACATCGCCCGGCGCACGGCCCGAGCTGACAATTCGGTTAAGGGCCCACAGGAGGGCGCCCGGGTCGCGGCCGGGTCGGACCCCTCCCCGCCTGGCGTCCGCCGCGGATCGGTCCGGGACGCGCTGCCCGACGCCGGTGCGTGCGCCGGGAGCGCCTCGGGTCCTTAGGTCCACCGCACGTCGCGCGATCCCCGGATGCCGTCCTGCACGGAGGCGGGCGACAGCGCGAGGAAACCGCTGGCGTCCTCGGGCGCGACCCTGCCGGCCAAGCTGTCGGCATTGGCCTGCACAATCACGCACAGCAAGTCGCCAGTCCCCGTGTTCCGCCACGCCCGGATCCCACCGGGGGACACCCGGACGGCGGTGCCGGCGCTCACCGGGAAGATGTCACCGTCCACCTGAAACTCCCCCTCACCCCCGAGGAACAGATACAGCTCCTCATGCTCGCGGTGGTCGTGGAGAAACGGCATGGACCAACCTGGAGGCACACGATTCAAGGACACCTCCATGCCGGTAAAGCCAAGCGGCTGCCCAATAAACAGCTTGTCGTCCACCTCGTCGAGCCGTCCCGTCTCGCCCACCTGATAGCGAGACCCCGTGCGCCCCTTCCTGACTTCAGCCACGGTGCGGCCCCCTTCCTCTGCGCCCGACACGTCCGACGCACCCCGCCTCTGCGACTCTCTGGTGCCGGCCTGCCTCCCCTGACCAATACGAGCAACGGCCTGGAACTCCTGCCGACGCATGGGCAAGGCGCATCAGAGTCCGGGACGACCACCCCCGCCCGCCGTCGGGCTGCTGACTGCACTACTCCGGTGTGGCGCAGGCGGGAAACAATTTTTTCGCCGCCAGATTGATCGTTTGCCCCTTGCATGAACGGGGAGCGCGGTGGTATGCTTCTGGGGCACGTCCGGGTTGAGCCATGCAGATCCAAACCTTCACAGCTGCTTCCCAGTGCAAATTGTGTCTGGGGAGAGTGTGTAGCCATGTCGAAGTCTATTTACATCGGCAATCTGCCGTGGTCGGCGACGGAAGAATCACTGCGGGAGCTTTTCCGCAACGAGGCCGCCGTGGAAGTGGAGTCGGTTCGGGTGGCGACGGATCGGGAAACCGGCCGAAGCCGCGGATTCGGCTTTGCGGAAGTCGCGGATGAGTATGCGGAACAGGCCATCGAGCGTTTGAGCGGGGTGGACTTCGGCGGCCGGGCTTTGACGGTCAACGAGGCGCGCCCGCGCGAGGAGCGCCCGCGCCGCTACTAGTGTCGAGCAGGGCAAGGCAAAGGGCAGCCTTTGCCTTGCCTTTGCGTTCCCCGTCCGGTGAGCCACCTCCCGCAACGCGTCCAGGCGAGTCACGACAACTCATTGGCGGCGCTGAGACACAAGCGTGCACCGCTGTTCGTCAGCTTTTCGACAAGGCGGGCCGGTCTACATACCGGTGAAAAGTCCACCGCCCCGGCCGCTGAGCGGCAAAGTCCTGACGGTGGCTTCGGCACCCCCAAGGGATCCCGCTCGAGCCTGCGGCCTTGCTCGTGGCCACCGCCCCGCCGGGGACAGGAGAAGCCGCTTGGCCATGCCCACGATATTTTGCAGCGAGATTCCGCACCGGCGGCCGGGCCGCGCTGTGACCACGACGGCGCGGGCCGCGTCAACCACAGCGAAGGCCGCCCCCGAGCTCCCGCCACCGTGCCACTCTTCGTTCGACTCGCGGGCATTGGTCACGCCAACTCGTCCCCGCGCCTCGTGCCATCGCTTGCCATTGGGGAGGATGCCTCCGGCGGCGCGCCGTCCGTTACTTCAGCTTGGATAGGAAGCGCACCACCTCGGGCCCCACCACCTCCGGATACTCCGCCGCCGGGTAGTGTCCGGCGTTCGCCACGATGAGGCGGCGCCCGTGCACCTGCTGGGCTACCCAGGTGCCCTCGGCGGCCGCGTCGCGCAGCTCACGGTCCTTAGCCCCCACCACCACCAGCACCCGGGTCTTCACCTGCGCCAGCGCGGCGGCGGCCGGTGCTGCGCTGCTGCGGTTCAGGGAAACGGCGGCCCCCCAGTGCCCGGGCCGCGCGAGTGCCGTGCGCATGTCGCGCACATGTGCTGTCAAGTCGCCCGGCGGGCGCCCAGGGTAGAGCGAGCGGTAGTAGGAAAGCCAGAGCGCCGGTCCCCACGGCCGCCATTGAGCCGCCGCCCCCAACGTGCGGTCCACCAGGCGCGTGCGGTGCGGCCGGACTCGCGGAGACACCAGCACCAGGGCCGCGACCTTCCCGCCGCGCCCCGCCGCCGCCATGACCGCTCCCCCCGCGGTGGCTCCCTGCGCCACCAGGGCGGCCCGGCCTCCGACAACAGCGATCAGGGCGAGCAGATCGTCGCCAATCTCCCCAAGATCGTACGTGGCAAAGCCGGCATCGCTATCGCCGTGTCCTCGGATGTCAGCCCGCACGGCGCTGAAGCCCCGCGCCGCCAGCAAATCCGCCAGCGCTGCATAGTGCGAGCGCACGTCTCCAGCGCCGGGCACCAGAATGACCGGCAGCCCCTGGCCCTCGATGTCGTAGGCGATGCGGCCCCCCGGCCGGTCGAGATGCTGGACCGGCCCGGCGCTCACGGCGCGGACCGCCGGCGGTCGGGGGCTTCCGCGTCCAGGAGGGTGGGCACATCCGCAAACGCATGCACGACGCGCCACGGCACGCCGGCCGGGACCGCCGGCATGGCTTCGTGCCGCGGGTTGACCCACACGCTGCGAAGACCCAGGCTGCTCGGCGCCAGCACCTCCCACTCGAGGTTGTCGCCCACCATGATGGTGGTCTCTGCGGTCAGGTCGGCGGCCGCGAGCGCGCGATCGTAAATCTCTGGCTCCGGCTTGCCCACGCCCTGCTCTCCCTCGATGAGAAGGGCGTCAAACCACCGTGCCAGGTCAAACCGCACGATCTTTTCCCTCTGGGATACCGCTTCACCGTTCGTAACCAGCACCAACTTCAAGTCCTGGGCGCGGAGGCGCGCCAGGGCGGGGACCGCCCCGGGAAACAGATGGAATTGGCGGTACTTGTCGGCCGCGTACGCCGCGGCCAGCGCCTCGGTCAGGGCAGCATCGTCGATGCCCAGCGTGGCCAGCGCGTCCCCCACCACACGCTCGCGCTGGAGCACCGGATGCAAACGACCCCAGCGATGGCGCTCAACATCGGCCCAAAACACCTCGGCCGTGTCTCCGAGGAGCTGCGCTAACTGCGCGGGCGTCATCCCGGTTCGGCTTCCCAGGCGCCCCTCGAGCGCCTGGGTGGCGGCCAGCCATGCCGCCGCGTTGGACGCGCGCCCCACCGTGTTCAGGAGCGTGCCGTCCAGATCGATCAGCACGCCGCGGACGGGCCGTCCATCCACCACGGCGGCGGGATTGGACCGCGGCATCAGCGCAAGCCCTCGCCCACCATCACCACCGACTTGATGGCGTCCGGCGCCTTGTTGAAGGCCTGCCCAAACTCGCTGAGCGGCACGCGCTCGGTTATGAGCGCCGACACCACCGGCCCGAAGCGGGTCACAAAGGCGGACAGGTCCTGCACAGCCTGCTGGTAGTGCCGCCGCGCCGCGTTGACGGATCCGATCATGGCTTGGTTTTCCAGCACCATGGTCGTATTCATCAGGTTCACGTCCACGCTTAAGGCATGGTGGCCGCCCGTGACGCCCGTGAGCACCAGCACGCCGTTGACCCCCAGCGTGTTCAGCGCCCGAAACAGCAGCGGCGCGTAGCCAGTGGCTTCCAGAGCCAGGTCAAACCCACCCGGCGGGGCCGCCTGCTCCAGCGGTGTGGTGCTGTCATCGATGTAGTGCGCGCCCACGGACTCCACCAGCTTCGCCTTGGGCGAGTCGGCCGGGCGGCGGTCCACCACGTAGACATCGAGCCCGCGGCACACGAGCAGCAACACGCCCAAAAGCCCCACCGGGCCGGCGCCTGTCACCAGCGCCCGGCGTGGCCCGCCCGAACCCAGCTGGTGGAGCGCAAGGCCCCGCTCCACCGCCTTCTCCACGATGGTGAGCGGCTCCGTGAGCATGCCCACCTCAGTCAGGGCCGCCGGGATGGGGACCACCGCATCGGCCTCCACCACCAGCTCCTGCCGCATGAAGCCGTGGAGCCCCTTGATGCCATGCTCCTGATAACCGCCCGTCAGGCACTCGTCCCACCGACCCTGGCTGCACGCGGCGCACGGAGGCTGGCAGGGCCGCCGCACGATGGGCACCACCCACTGGCCCACGAAGAGGTCCTGCACTCCCGCCCCCACCTCGGTGACCCGCGCGAGCGACTCATGCCCCAGGACCAACTGGGTCTGCCCCGCCGGTGCCTGGCCGTACAACCCCTCGCAGATTTCCGCGTCAGTGCCGCACACCCCCACGGCTTGGACCGCCAGGCGCACCGCCCCCGCCGTCAGCGGTTCGCGTGCCACCCTCCCCAACTGGGCACTACCGGCCTGGCCCGGTGTGATAAGAATGGCGGAAACCGCGTCGCTCGGACTCGTCATGTACATCCCCCTTTATCTGGTGTCTCGCATGAGGTCATCCCTCGCCTCGTGCTTTGCGCTGGGGCTCGCGCGCGGTGGCCCCAGGACGACTGCCGCCGACAGCGTGCCCACGGTCAGCGCCGCACCCACCATTTGCCAGATGGACAAAGTTTCGGCCAAGATGATCCACGCCAATAGCGCCGACCACACCGCCTCAGTGTTGAACGCCAGCGCGGCGGCGGTGGCGGAAACGTGCCGTTGCCCCCAGGCCTGGAGCACGAAGGCCACCAGGCCGCCCCCCAGCGCCAGGTACAGGACGCCCACCCACACCCCGCCGGGCCAGGAAGACGCCTGATCCAGCACCGCGAGGCTGGACCCGGCGTGGAGCGCCAGGACACCTGACAGCACCACGACCGCGCCCAGACTTTCGGCGGCCGTGATCTCGAGTGGCGTGGCCCGCACGGCTAGGCGCGACAGCGCGAGAATCTGCACCGTGACCGCCACGGCACTCGCGAGCGACAGCCAGGTCCCGACACGGATCGCCCCGTGAAGGCCACCGATCAGCAGCCCGACGCCCAACAGACTCAGCACCGTGGCTCCCACCAGCACCCCCGATGGCCACCGTCGCCCTACCACGGAAGCCGCCAGCGGCGTGAACACCACGTACAGAGCGCTCACAAACGCCATCTGGTCGACAGGAATGGTTTTCAGCGCGGTCGCCTGGGCGTAGGTGGCCAGCCCCAGCACCGCTCCCGCCCCCACCGCCGCGTAGAACCAGGAGCCGGCACCGCGCACCTTGAACAGCACCGGGGCCACCACGACGAGGGGAATGAGATACCGCAACCACATCAGCACTCCCGGGCCGACCGTGCCCTCCACCTGCCGCATGACCACGTTGGCATAGCCCCAAAGCACCGTGGCTGACAGGACGGCGAGGTACCCAACCCCGGTGTTCACCGTCGTGGGCCACCGCCCCAGGCTCGGGCGCGCGTCGCGCAGGGTACTGGCCAGCAGCATGGACAACCTCCCTTGTCGTCCTTCCCGCACTTTCCTCCGGGGAACTCTTCGTGGGAAGGACGCCCTGTCCCCTTCGCTGACCTCTGTCGCCAGTGTAGCAAACAGCCACGCGACCGCGATCCCTAAAATGAGAGGGTCACCCCGTCTTCCAAGGCCCAGGACAGGGCCGCCGCGGCCCCCACCAGGCTGACGGTGGCCGGGAGCCCCTCTTCCAAGCGGTGCTTTTTGACGCCCGGGGTGCAAGCCCACACCGCGCCGCCGCTCTCCAGAAACTCTTCCCACAGTTCTCACAGCGGCAGGAACTCCGCCTCGACCACCAACTCCAACACGTGCGGGTCAGCCACGGGCACCCCCTCGATGGCCAGCACCACCACCGCCTTATCCAGGGCCAGTGCTGCGTTCGCCATCGGGAAAGCCCCCGTCGCCCGGTTCGGGTGGTCCAGCCCCGCGTGAGGCTGATCAACAGGCGCTCGGCCATGATTTACAGCCTCCTTGTATAACAATCGTGAGAGACGTGTCTCTCAACCGTCGACCTGGACCGAAAACCTGGGAACCGGTGGGCATGGCGCTGACCGTTGCCGAGGACGGGATCCAGGAGATCGGAGGAGCCGCGCCGAATGGTAGGTAGATACGGGCCTCGGTGCGGTAGCCTTTGCACCCATTAGCCGGTGCTGGCCCTTTCGAGCCAGTGCCCTCGGTGAGCCGACCTGGTCGCCTTGGGCCCGTACCCCCCTCAGTAGAGTAGAGCGCTGGCGCGGTCGTGTAGGTCAGGCCCAGCCGTGGCTGTCCCTTTCGGTTGACAGTGCCTCACTCGCCCCACCCTGCCCCGTTTCCAGCGCCCCCTCATCTAACCGTGCGTGA